>NZ_JMCB01000011.1 GCF_000737315.1 Hyalangium minutum | reverse complement strand
GGAAACCGCGTGGGAGAGTAGGTCGCTGCCGGATTTTTTTTACTCATGCGCCCCTGGCGCCCTTCATTGGGCCCCAGGGGCGCTTTTTTTTTTGCCCTCGGCGCAGTGTTTACCTTTCGCCAGGGGCAATCTGTTTCTGGCGACTGGCTCCCGGGACTGCTTGAGTGGCGGCTCCCTCGTATCCCAGGAGCCATTGCATGAATCTTCTTCGTCCCTGCCTCGGCGGCCTCCTCGCGGTTGGTCTGTTGGTCGTTCCCAGCTCCTCCGAGGCTGCCAGCGTCCGCATTGGGCTCGGCGCGGATTACTGGTTCGATGAAGGCGCCGCCTTTCAGCTCAACCTCGGTGTCGAGACACACCTGGCGGGCCCCCTTCACCTCGGCGGCCGCTTCGGCGTGTCTCTCCTTCCGAAGGCTGACACGCTCGGCATCCCCATCGACCTGGTGCTGAGGGCCGATCTCACTCGCCAGTTCTATCTGGAGGGGCTCGTTGGACCCTGGCTCGTCATTGACTCGGGAGAGACGCTGCGCGCCCATGCTGCCTTCGGCTTTGGCATCAAGAGTGGCGCGCTCAGCTTCGGCCTCGAGGTGGGCTACGCCAGTCCTGAACCCATCATCGGAGTCCGGCTCGGGTATCGCTTCTGAGGCTTCGCGCCTTCAGTAGTGGGGTGGACGCTCCTGCTGCTTTGCGTCCACCAGCCCCGGCTCCCCCTCCAGCTTGCGCTTCAGGTGGTCCACTTCCGTCCGGAGCACGCCCAGTTCCCGTTGCTGCGTGTACAGCACCTCACTGAGCTGCTGCAGGAGTTCTGCCTGCTGCATGTACCGGAGTTCCAGCTCGATGAAGCGCGCCTCGTCCATGGTGTAGGGATACCTCAGATGAAGGCCCTCGAACACATGCAGCGTGCCCAAGAGCTGCTCGCCCGCGGCCAGGAAGAGCTCGCGGAGTCCGCTCTCAGTGATGCCATTGATGCCGCTATTGCCGCCGAGAGTCTCGTGCTGCTCACTCAGGCTCGTATGGCGCTCGGGGAGTTGATGCTCGAGCAGGGCCGGCAGGATGAGGCCCTGCCCTTCCTGCGGGCCGTCGTTCGGACCGAGATCGCCGACGGCTCCGTCGACGCCGAAGTCAAACGCGCTGCTCACTTGCTCCGTCAGATTCGTGGAATTGAGCCTTGAAGGCCGGCGGATTCACGGGTCTGACCGGCAGGCGTCCCGGATGAGCTCCGCCTGGCCCTGGAAACGGCGCTCCAGGTCCATCTTCGTCACCAGGGCCGCGTCCTTCAGGCCTGCCTTCATCTGCATCGCGCAGAGCGCCGCGAGCGACTGCGGATTCGAGACGTCCAGGCGATCCGCCTCGCGCAGCTCCTCCTCCGCCGCGTCCAGGTTTCCCAGCCGGAAGTGCGCCATTCCCAGGTGGAAGTGCGCTACCGCGGACTGGGGGCCTTCTCCCACTGCCTGTGCGAAGAAGCGCCTCGCGTCCTCGTTGCGGCCTTCCCGCGTCCGCAGCAGGCCCAACTCCATGTAGAGACGCTGGGGCGGCAGCTTCGCGGCGGCCGCTCGGATCGCCGCCTCTGCTTCTTCGGAGCGGCCTACCGCGCTCAAGAGCCGCGAGTACCGCAGTTGTACCCCTGGCTCGCCTGGTGCCTTGTGGCGTGCTCGGTCCATGGCCTCCAGCGCACCCTCCAGGTCTCCGTCCCCCTCCTGCATCTCCGCCTGGAGCAGGTCCGGCCGGGCATCCCCAGGCGCCATTTCTGACGCCTTCTTGAAGGACTCCTGGACGCAGCGGTCCATCTGCTCCACCCGGCAGATCCGTGCTCGCAACAGGTGCGTCTCCAGCGCCATCGGCTCCCGGCGAGCCGCTTCCTCCAAGAGCTCTCGGGCCTCCGCCGGCGCCCCCTCCAACAGCAGCTCTGCGGCCTCGCGCAGCTCGGCTCCCGTGGCCTTCGGGTGGTGCTTCAAGGGCTTCAACAGCCGCACCCGGTTCCCCGGCTCCGCCGTTACCCGGGCAATTGCCAGCTCCTGCTCGGGCATGTTCCTCGGCAGGCACAGCGGGATGAGATGCACCAGGGACGCTACTCCGCACACTGCCAGCGCAGTCCGCATCGCCTGGCTCATGCGCCGACGCCGGGACGGCCCGGCTTCCGGTGCTGCCGTCTCGTCCACGCGTTCCTCCACTCCTGCCGCTTCCTACTTCCATGCCCCGCTCGTGGGGGCTCGTCCCTGGGGGTGATGCGGATCCCTAGCTGTCTCCGGGCTTGCTCGCCAACACCCCTCGCTCCCCGGTTGTCAGGCCACATTCTCCCTTGGGTAAGGGGCGCTCAACGGCCTGGCAGGGTTCATGGCAGCGCCCGGAGCTTGGGGCGCAAGGTCGACGGGAACTCCAAACCGCAGTTCCAGCACAGCTCGAAGTTACCCGGGTTCTCCTCGTGGCACCGCGGGCACTGCACCTCCTTGCCCGCTGCCTCTCGGTTCTCCTCTAGCTCCGCGATGAGCTGCCGCGCCGCCTCCACCTCTTGCGGCCACAGCCACAGCTCAATCCACGTCTCCGTGCTCGGGAGCTCTCCGCTCAAGGGGGACAGTGCCTCTCCGCGCACCTCCACGGAGAGACCCGCCGCCTCCAACAACCCTGCCTGCAGCCGCGCCTCTCCCACCATGCGATGGACGGCGAACTGTACCCGCTTCATCCCTCTTCTCTGTCACGCCTACGCCTCCCCAGCAACAGGGCCCCCTCGGGTGCCTGCTCCTTCTCGCGGCTGGGCGGCCATCGCTCGGGCTGTGGCTACTCTTCCACTCGCAGCATGTGCGGCAGGATGGCGTGGGCGTGCCGCGGTGCCCTCGCGTGCAGCTCTTCCGTGAGCAGGGCGTCCAGCTCCGCCAGCAGTTCGTCATAAGGCGAGCCCGCTCCCGTCGCCGGAAGCCGCTTGGTGGACAGACGGACTCGGGGAATCTCTTCATCTTCGAAGGCCAGGCTCACGGCCAGCCCATTCGGCCCTCCCGCCGTTGGCGCCATCACCACCGGCACAGGCCTCTTCGCGGCCTCCTCCATCAGCGGGGCCAGCCGGCGGACCTCCTCCGAGGTCAGCTCTCGCTCGCTCACCTCCTCGCCCTGCTCCAGCACCCGGAGGTGGTGCAGTCCCTCGACTCGCACCGCCTGCGCTCCCGTGTTCGTTCGCCCGCTGCGCTCGTAGGTTACCGTTCGCACCCGCTCTTCCTCCCTCCAGCTCCACTGCACACAGGCAGGCAGCCTGCCCAGGTTCCTTGCTGATGGGGTGGCCCTTCCTGCCTCCCCAAGCGCCTGCTTCCCCGAGACGCAAGACCTACGTTGCTCATGTAGCTCCCGCTTTCCAACCCTGACTGGAGACGAACGCCATGCCTCAAGACAATCGCCAGAAGCCCACCCCCAATGATCAGCGGTCGAACGTGAAAAACCCCAACAGCCGCGAGTACAAGGCTGACAAGGAGAACCGCTCCGATCAGATGAATCCCAACAATCCTGCCTACCCGTCCCAGCAGCCCCCGGACAACAAGGAGCCGTCCCGTCAGTGAGGCGCGGCCGCCTAGTCACGTTCGCCTCCACATGCAAGGCGCACGTTCTGGCCACCCCGCTGTTTCAGGCTGACGCGGTGCGTGCACATTCCCTGCGCACGCGCCGCAACGGCCAGTAGACTCTCCTCCGTGCGTCAAGAATCCGCTGCCCTCGTTCGCACCTCTTCTCCGCAGGAATTCCCGCCGCCGCCGCCCTCCCGCGCCGAGCGTCTCCGCACCCTTGCGTCCGACGCCTTCGATGTCTTGATCATCGGTGGCGGTGTCACCGGTGCCGGCTCCGCTCGCGATGCCGCCCTGCGCGGCCTCCGCGTTGCCCTCGTCGAGCGCGATGACTTCGCCAGCGGCACCTCCAGCCGCTCCTCCCGCCTCATCCACGGCGGTGTGCGCTACCTCGAGCATGGCCACCTCGGCCTCGTCTTCGAGTCCAGCATCGAGCGCATGCGCCTGCTGCGGCTCGCGCCCCACCTCGTCCGCCCGCTCGCCTTCACCTGGCCCGTCTACAAGGGCGCTCGCATTCCCCGCTGGAAGCTCAACGCCGGCCTCATGCTCTATGACGCCCTCGCGCTCTTCCGGAACGTGAAGGCCCACCGCAGTCTCAATGCGCGCCAGGTGCTCGAACACGAGCCCCACCTGCTCTCAGCCCAGCTCAATGGCGGTGCCCGCTACTACGACGCCGCCACCGATGACGCGCGCCTCACCTTCGCCAACGCCCTGGGCGCCTCCGAGGCCGGTGCCGTCGTCCTCAACCATGCCTCCGTCCGCCAGCTCGTCATCGAGGACGGCAAGGCGCGTGGCGCCGTCGTCGTCGACCACCTCTCCGGCCAGGAAGTCACCGTCCGCGCTCGCGCCGTCGTCAACGCCACCGGCCCGTGGAGCGATGAGATTCGCAAGCTCGACACCCCGCGCGAGACTCCCGCCGTTCGCGGCAGCAAGGGCGTTCACATCGCCGTGCCCCGAGAGCGCATCGGCAATCGCGAAGCCCTCACGCTGCTGTCCCCTGTCGACGGGCGCGTGATGTTCATCCTCCCCTCCGACAAGCACGCCATCATCGGCACCACCGAGACCGCCACCCGCGCTCACCCCGCCGAGGTCCGCGCCAGCGAGAAGGATGTCGAGTACCTCCTCGCCTCCGCCAACGCGTTCTTTCCGGAAGCGAAGCTCGTGCGCGCCGATGTCATCAGCTCCTGGGCCGGCATCCGCCCTCTCGTCGCCAAAGGCTATAGCCAGGCCGGCGGCGCTGGCAGCGCCAGCCGTGAGCACCTCATCGACCTGAGCCCCTCCGGCGTCATCGCCATCAGCGGCGGCAAGCTCACCACCTACCGCGTCATGGCTCGCGATGTCGTCAACGCCGTGGAGCGGCACCTTGACGTCCCCCACCGCAAGCCGCTCACCGATGCGCTGCCCCTGCCCGGTGGCGAGCTGCGCTCCGTGGACGCCGCGCTCGAGGCCGTGCTCCCCGAGGTCGGCCATGCGGATGTCGCCCTTCACCTCGTGCGCGCCTATGGCAGCCGGTGGCGCCAGGTCTGGGGGCTGACCCACCAGGACTCCTCCCTCGCCAAGCCGCTCGTCGAGGGCCTGCCCTACCTGCGCGCCGAGGCCGCCCACGGCGTCACCCACGAGTTCGTCCACACCCTGGCCGATCTCCTCATCCGCCGCCTCAAGGTCGCCTTCGAGACACGCGACCAGGGCGCCCAGGCTGCTCGCGCCGCCGCGGAAGTCATCGCCCCCCTCCTCGGCTGGGACGGCGCCGAGATGCAGCGACAGCTCCAGGCCTACACCCAGGACGCAGCCCGCATCTTCAATGTCGACCCAGCGGAGGGTTGAGAGCTCCCTCCCCTGAACCGTTCGTCGGTGCACCTCGAGCCGCGCTTCAGGGTGTGTGCCGTTGTGTGTGGCTGGCTCCTTCTCGGGCGGCCGTCCGGGGACCGTGATTAAGATCTCCGGGGAACGCGGCCGCCCGTCCGCCCGTTCTCCCCGGCTGGCACGGAGCCGGAAGTGACACCACCCGCACAAGGGGCAAAGAGGTGCATATGAAGCGTTGGGTTTGGCTGGGTCTCGTTGGGCTGCTCGCCGCCTGCAAGGAGGAGCCTCCTGTGGACCCCCCCGATACGACCCCGCAGGACTGCACCACCACCGGTGAGCAGGGGCTCACTTCCTCGCAGGGGCTCGGCTCCGAAGAGCTCGACAACCTGGATGGCCGCCAGTCCTATCTCATCCGCTACCGCCGCTCCGTCTCCGCCATGGCCGCCCGCGCCGCCGAGGACTCCGTGGTGCGCACCGGTGGCAAGGTGAGCGCCCGCTGGGCGAACCTGGGCGCTGTCGCCGCCCGCCTCACGCCCGAGCAGCGCGCGGCGCTCGCGCAGGATCCCGATGTGCTCACCCTGGAGCCGGATCGCGTGGTGCGAGCCTTCGGCCGTCAGGCCCTGAACACCGTGGGCACCGTGGGCGAGCTCACCGAGGGCCTCCGGCTCGTGCAGGCCCCGCAGGTGTGGGACGCCAACCCTGCTGATGGCACCCTGGATGCCACCGCGCCCAATGGCACGGGCATCAAGGTGTGTGTCATCGACAGCGGCTGGGACAACCGGCACCCCGAGCTCCAGGCCGCCTACGCGGGTGGCAAGGACTTCGTCGACAACGATGACGAGCCGCTGGACTACGACAAGAGCACGGGCACGTGGGGCGGTGGCCACGGCACGCACACCGCTGCCACCATTGCCGCGCAGCTGGGCTCGCACGGCACCGTGCAGCCCGGTGACGAGACCAATGGCGTGGCCGGCGTGGCCCCGGGCGTGGAGCTGTACGTGGCCCGCGTGCTCAACACCCGCGGCAATGGCAGCACCGCGGACATCATCTCCGCGTTGAAGTGGTGCCAGGAGCAGAAGGTGCAGATCGTCTCGCTGTCGCTCGGCGCTCCGGATTCCAGCACCCTCGAGGAGGCCGCGTTCAAGGAGGCCATCGCCGCGAACATCCTTCCGATTGCGGCCACCGGCAACAGCGGCACCGGTGATCCGGCCACCGAGCCTCCCGTGGCCTTCCCCGCCGGCTATGACGGCGTGCTCGCCGTGGGCGCCGTCGACTTCAAGAGCGCGCGCGCCTCCTTCTCGCAGGTGGGCCCGGAGGTCGCCCTCATGGGCCCCGGCGTGGACGTGCTCTCGGCCATGATTCTCGGCTCCGAGTCCTACTCGCAGCTCACCGTGGATGGCCAGACCTACGAGTCCCGCTCGCTCGCGTTCGCGCCCACCGGCGAGTACGCCGGCAAGCTGCTCACGTGTGGCCTGGGTGACGGTGTCACCTCCTGCGGCGAGGAGGCCACCTGCGCGGGCTTCGTCGCCTATGTGGACCGCGGCGGCCTGGATGCCGAGGGCAATGGCCTCACCTTCGCCAAGAAGGTCAACTACATGCGCCGCGCGGGTGCCAAGGCCGTCATCATCGGCAACAACGATAAGACCGATGGCGTCGGTAACTTCACGCTCGGCACCGCGGGCACGTGGCTGCCCACCGCCTCCGTCTCCTTCGACGATGGCGCGGCCATCAAGGGGCTCAGGAACAAGGATGCCAAGATGAAGCTCGTGGGCGTGGACTACGCGCGCCTGTCCGGTACCTCCATGGCGACGCCGCACGTGAGCGGCGTGGCCGCCCTGGTGTGGAGCGCGAAGCCCTCGCTCACCGCCGCGCAGGTGCGCGCGCTCCTGCAGGACTCCGCCAAGGACCTGGGCGCCCTCGGCCGTGACAACATCTACGGCTACGGGCTCGTGCAGGCCAAGTCCGCCATGGACCTGCTCCAGACGCGCTTCCCGTAAGCGCTCGTGTGGGACGGTGGGGTGAGGGGGTGCAGCGCCCTCACCCCGCCTGCTTCGAGCCGTCCCTGTGCTTCAGCGCCGCAGCTCCGCGTCGATGGCCTGCGTGAAGACCTGCAGCGGCTGCGCGCCGGTGATGGGCTGCCCGTTCACGAAGAACGTCGGCGTACCCCGGACGCCGCGGCGCTGCGCCTCCGCCACCTCCGTATCCACGTAGTTGCTCCAGGTGCTCGAGTCGAGCGAGCGCTTGAAGCGCTCCATGTCCAGGTTCAGCTTGGCGGCCAGCGCCTCCAGCGAGGCCCGGTCTAGCGCGCGCTGGTTGGCGAAGAGCGCGTCGTGGAACTCCCAGAAGCGGCCCTGCTCATGCGCCGCCATGGAGGCCGCCGCCGCCAGCCGCGCCTGCCCGTGCATCGGCAGCGGCTGGTGACGGAAGACGAGCCGCACCTGGTCTCCGTACTTCGCTCTCAGCTCCTTCGCCGTGGTGGCGCCGCGCGCGCAGAACGGGCACTGGAAGTCCGACCACACCTCCACCGTCACCTTCGCGTCCGCGGGCCCCAGGGAGGGCGCCTCCGCGCGCGGCGTGGCGGCCAGCGGCTGGGGCCGGGTGTCTCCGCCGTGCGACTCCGGACAATCCTTCTGGCTGCACCCGTCGTCGTGCCGCGACGGAGACGGCGAGCTGGCAACGGCAATCGCGGACACACCCAGCAGCACGGCGACAGCCGCGCCGGCGGACAGGAACACCTTCATGATGGACCTCATGTGGAGTGGAAGGACGCAGCTCCAGGACGGAGCGGGCGGCGCGGCGCTTTTCGTCTCTTTCGCCGCACACCCCAGAGTGTCACCAGCCGCGCGCGAGTTTCAGCGCAGGTTTTAGTCCGCGGGCCACGCGGGCGTCGCGATGAGGCACGCGCTGAAGCGATTCTCGAGGGCCGCCACCGCCTCGCCGCTCGGATCCACGCAGGCCTGCACCAGCCCCGAGGCCAGCACGTCCTGGCTCCACAGCACCTCGGGCGCGTTCACCGGCCGCGCCTGCACCACGCCGAACACGATGAACCCCACGGCCGCGGCGGCTCCCAGCGCCATGACGCCCCGGAAGGACCAGTTGCTCCGGCGCGGCGTGGCCCGCTCCGCGCGGCGCGGCGCGGGCATTCGGGTGGACTCGGGCTGGGCCGGGGCCTGCTTCGCCGCTGCCAGCCGGGCCTCCAGCGCCTCGAAGCTCAGCGAAGGGCGCGCGGGCATGCGGCGGGCACGCTGGGTCATCCACCCGCGCTCCAGCTTCAGCCACGCCAGCGCGTGGGTGCATGCGGCGCAGCCCTCGGTGTGGGCTCGCACGCGCTCCGCGTCCGCGGGGGCCAGCTCCCCGGCCAGCAGCGCGTCCAGCTCCTGTTCGCGGCAGGCGAGACTCATGGACGACCTCCAACATGCGGGGCCAGCCGCTCGCGGAGCTGAAGCCGCGCGCGGTGGATCTCATTCTTCACCTTGGGCAGAGACCAGCCCATCACCTGAGCGATCTCCTCGTAGGGCAGGCCGTGGTCGATGCGCAGCAGCAGCGCCGAGCGCCGCTCCTCGCGCAGGTGCCCGAGCGCCTCCGTCAGCAGGGCCTCCGTCTCCCGGTCCAACAGCAAGTCCTCGGGCGTGGGCGTGGGCAGCACCGCCTCCACCAGCCCCTCGCTGTCCTCGCCATCCACGTCCAGGTGTACGCCCCGCACCCGGCGCGTCTCCAGGTACACCCGGCGCGCGATGCCCAGCAGCCACGAGGCCAGCCGGTCCTCGTCCCGCAGCGTCGCGAGCCGCCCGTGGGCCCGAACAAAGGTTTCCTGAGTGGCCTCATCCGCGGCGGCTTCGTCCCGGAAGGCGTCCTTCAGGAAGCGCCAGACGGCCGGAGAGTGCCGCTCGAAGAGGAGCCGGAAGGCGACGGGATCCCCCGTGCGGGCGCGCCGCAGCAGGGTGCGCTCCCCGTCCTGGGCCTCCGGGGCATCGTCTTGGGCGGCGAACATTCGCAAGGCAAGCAGGGGAGCCACGGACCCTCTGTGACACGAGCGGGCCCGGGGTTTCAGCGCTCCCTTCCTTTCTGTCACGGCAGGGTGCTCCGCCAGAGTGCCCCAAGTCTGCCCCGGGAGAAAACCTACCTGCTCTTACCTCTGGAGAGCAGGGGGGCAGGAGAGGGTGAGGTGTCACGCCTGGGGCTGCCACCCTGCCCCGAGCCCACCTTTTGTTGGCTTGTTGGCGAAGGGAAGCGAGGAGCGACACATGCGAAGAAGAGTCTGGGTGGTACTCGGCCTCGTGGGGCTGGCGCCTGTGGGGGCCCTTGCACAGCAGAGCCCAAAGCAGGCGGGCAGGGCTCCGGCTGTGAGCGCGCCGGCCGATGCGTCTCAGGACGACACCGAGCAGGCCATCATCGTCGAGATGCCCGCGCAGGGGCAGAGGCGCGCGCGTGACATGGCCCCCCCGGTTTCGGGAAAGGCCCAGGTGAGCCGTCCAAGCCGCAGCGCCGGCCCGGGCACCGGAGGCAGTGGGATGGGCCCGGGCTCCGTGGTTCGGCAGAGCGCTCCGAACACGGAGGTCTTCCAGGGAACGCTGAGGGCCTTGGAGGGGGACCGGATGCGGATGGTGGACGCGAATGGCTACGTCTACGAGTTCGGCGTGGGGCAGCAGACGCGAATCATGGGCCCGGAGGGCGAGTCCGTGTCGCCGCAGTCGCTGCGCGAGGGAATGCCGGTGCGGATCGTGACCCAGCCGGGGGGCACCGAGAACGAGGTGGTCACCCTCCAGGCCTTCAATCCGGTCTCGGCCTCCTCCCAGTGAGCCTGCGGCTCAGTCCGCTCCGGTGAGCGAACCATCGGGGCGGACGAGCGGCTTCGGCTCCACCCAGAGGGCCTTGGGGCTGCGGTAGCCGAACTCGAAGGACTGGAGAATGGCCGGCCAGCGCTCCGAGAAGAGGGCCCAGTTGTACTCGGTGGCCTTCGAGGTGATCAGCCGTCCGTCCCGGTCGCGCTGGGTGCTCGCGTAGTCGGTGAACTTCCACTCGATGGTGCCCATCTCCAGGCAGACCACCGGCGTCAGGGCCTGTATCAGCTCGAGACGGGAGACTTCGTCCGGGCGACGCACCGGCGGCGAGAAAGCCGGCCGCACCGCGTGGAACTGCTCGCGGTAGGCCAGGTAGTTGTTTGCCACGCCGATGAGCCCGTCCCGTACCGCGGCGCTTGGCGCCTGCCGGGACTGCTCGTAGAGCGCGAAGGCCGCGACCACCAGGCTTGCCGAATCCACGCCCGGCAGCAGGCGCTCGAAGTCCGAGGGGCGTGGCACCTGCTGCGCGTGCTGGAGCGCGAAGGTGTAGGCCTCCTGGGCCTCGTTGGGCCGCGAGGTGGGCAGGGAGAACTCGGCGAGCACGCGCGCGGCGGGCGCTGCCCCCACCTGCTGCCGCCACGTGAGGTACGCGTCCGCCGAGCCTCCGATGTCCGTGAAGATGAGGACATTGCCCTCGTTGAGGGTGCGCCTCAGCGTGACGACCACGGATTCGGCCTTGGAGAGCGGATCCGCGCCGGGCGCTCCCAGGTAGAGCTTCGCGAAGCGCTCCGCGGTGGTCGCCAGGGTCCGCGGATCAATGAGGGCCTCGAGGTTCAATGCACCCTGGAGCGAGGCCAGCGCCGCGGCCACGTCGCGCGGGAGCCCATACCAGCTCAGGGCGTGCGAGAGGGCCGCCACACTGATGCGGTGGGCCAGGGGGTGGCGCGCCCGGTCCAGCGCGCGCTCCATGGAGGAGGCGGGCTCGCCCTGGGCCGCGTCGATGATGCGGTCAGCGACCTCCGCGCCGAGGATGCCCTTGCCGGCCTCCTGGGAGGCGTGCGGGGCGAAGGCGAACCAGCAGGGCATCATGCTGCTGGTGCCTCCGGGCTGGAAGCTCGGGTCGACGATCGCCTGGAGCGCATGGGCGATGCGCAGGTAGCCCTGGGTGATGAGCCGGTTCTGCTCCAGCGGTGAGGCCTGGCTCGGAAGCGGTGCGAAGAGCCCAGGCGCGGGCGCGCGGAGCGTGTTGGCCGCGGTGGGGGCCTCCTCTTGCTGGCCGTGCGGAGTGGACTGAGGAGAGGGGCTGGGTGGCTGTCGGGTCTCCACGCGGGCGCTCGCAGTTCGGTGGGCGGAATGCCGAGGAGGAGAGCGTACGTCGAGCTTGTGACGCGGTGGAGCGCCCTCCCCAGGATGACCCCGGAGCTGGAGGTGAGCAGATGGGCGAGCGGCGGATGGAGCCCGCGCTCCTTTCGCACCGCCGTTGCTCCCCAACGTTCAACCGCCAACCTTGTAAAGGGATGGGGAGGCGCCGCTCATGCGCAACGTGACGTTGGCTGTGTTGGGGTTCGTGGGGCTGTCGCTGCTCTTGTGTGGTTCCGGCGAGGCGCTGGCGCAGACCGACACGACGGATACGACGGACTCGCGGGTCCAAGGGACAGCCCCCGGCGATGTACGCGTGGGCGGCACAGGAACGCAGACGGCGGCCGGTGGGGTGACGACGGCCAGTGGAGCGGACGCCAGCTCGGCGGCGCTGCGGCAGACCGTTCTTCAGCTTCAGAGCGAGGTGGCGCAGCTGCGGCAGGATCTCGCACGGGTGCGCTCGGAGCTGGCCTCCGTGGCTGCGAGCTCCCGGAGCGCGGCTTCGGGTACCGGTACCGCGGCCGCGACTCTCGATGCGGGGACTTCGGGTGCTGTGGGCGGCTCGGGGCAAGCAGGCGTGGCGCCCTCGGCAGGGGGCTCGGGCTCTTCCACGGTTCAGGACACCTCGGGCGGTGGCACCTCGGCACAGAGCGCCGTGTCAGGAGAGCCCTTGCGCGCGGGCACGGCTCAAGAGACCGGCGCCCGGGGAGCGCAGGCACCCGATACGGCCAACTCGGGCGCGGCTGTGGTGGATGCCATCTACACGGGCACAGTGCGCTCGGTGTCGGCCCGGCAGCTCGTGCTGGTGGATGAGGCTGGGCAGCCCTTCACGGTGGAGCTGGGCAATCAGACCCGGGTGCTCCGCAACGGCCAGCGCATCTCGGCACAGGAGCTCAAGAAGGGGACGCGCGTGCGCGCCACGGTGGACATGCTCTCGGGGCGTAACCAGGCCACCGTGGTCACCACTCTCACGACGAAGTGAGGCTCAGGGGCGCACCCGCGCCCGCCACATGGCGTTCGTGTAGTCCACGACGGCCGCCACGGCGAGCACCCCCGCCACGGCCACCAGCGGCTTCACGAACACCGGCAGCACCAGGGCCGCGAGCAGCGTCAGCGTCTGCACCGCCGTGGTGGCCTTGCCGAGCATCCGCGCCTTCACCTCCACGGGGCGGAAGGTGGGCACCACGCGCGTGACGACGAAGCCCACTGCCGTGGTCACATCGCGCAGCAAGAGCAGGCACACCTGCACCGGCGTGAGCAGCCCATTGAGCAGGAGCGCCAGGATGGCCGTGACGGCGAAGCCCCGGTCGGCCACCGGATCAATGATCGCCCCGAGCCGCGTGGTCAGCCGCGCATGGCGGGCAATCCATCCATCGAGCACATCCGTCAGCCCCGACAGCACGATGAGCCCCGCCCGCAGCCACAGGTCCGAGGTCAACAGGAAGACGGCCGCGAACGCCAGCCGGGACAGCGACAGCGTGTGCAGGAGCGCGAGCTTCACCCGCCTGTACGCCAGCGGAGCGCGGATCGAGGGCTGGGCGGGCTCGAGGGTGGACCGGCCAGAGACGTCGGGGCTGAAGAGTGGCTCGCGGCGCATGGTGGCTCGTGGGCTGTGCCTTCAAGATAAGGAGGAGCCGCGCCATGACACGATGTGACACGTCTCCCTCCTCACTGAGCATCCGGGGCGCCGGACGGCCGGCTGTCCGCCTCCTTTGGGCCCGGCCTAGTAGCGTGTCGGAGCCTTGGGGTCCGGGCCGCTCGTGCGGGGTGCTTCCTTCTCCAGCTCCTCGTCCACGCTCAGCGGATCCCACCCCGGGCCCGCGGCGCGGCGCTCCGTTAGGGGCGGTTCGTGCGGAATCGGGTGATAGGCCTCCTCGGAGGGCGTGGCGGCCGGGCGGATCTCCTCGTCCGGGAGGCCCTGCGCCACATCCGTCACCGGCGTGGAGCCGCCCGTGGGCTGCAGGTAGTAGCGCCCATGGTCCTGGAACTTGGCGCTGTCCATCCGTGCCTCGGTCAGGTCCGTGGGCCCCAGTCCGAGCCCTTCTCCCGGAGGAGGCGCGGCGATGCCAGCCACCCCCACCGTGCCCTTCGCGGTGCCCTCGTGCTTCTCCGCTTCATGGTCCGCGCGCCGAAGCTCCGCATGGTCCCTCAGCAAGATGATCTCATCTCCCTGCACCTTGGAGATGTCCGAGAGGGGCACCTCGAAGTCCCTGATGAAGAAGAACTGACCCTTCTGGATGACGATGCCGGCCACCGTCACTTCCACGACGCGGCCTATCTGCACACCGTCCCGGCTCATGACGGTCATGCCTTGGCGAATGTTCGTGCGCTGATACATGGCTCGCTCCTTTCGTCGCTCGTCGCACCCGGAAAAATGGGGACGGCGAGCGTGACGGGCAGAGCGCGGGCGGCGACGCGGGCGGCGCCATGGACGCCTGCTCAGTGGGCCTGCAGCGCCTCAAGCCGTTGCCGAGCACCCTGGTTCTGCGGCGAGAAGCGCACGGCGTCTTCCAGCCGGTCCTTCGCCTGGGCCGCGTTGCCCTGCGCGACGTACAGGTCCGCCAGCATCACCAGCAGGTCCGCGTAGTACGGCTGCAGATCCAGCGCCCGCTCGAACTCCTTCACCGCCACTGGGAAGTCCTTCCGGCGCAGCGCCAGGTGCCCCAGCATCGCGTGAGGCGCGACCAGTCCCGAGCTCTCCGGCTGGCGGGCCAGTGCCTCGAGTGCTGGCGGGCCCCGAGGGTCTCCCAGCTGCGCCAGCGTGAGGGCCGCCGCCTGACGGACCCAGAGCGAGGAGTCGTTCAGCAGCGCGGCGATCTCCCCGGCCGCCTCACGGCCCTTCGCCACCCCGAGCGCCTCGATGATCTGGGAGCGCAGCAGCGAGTCCTTGGCCTTGGGAAGCGCGGCGCGCAGCGGGCCCACGGCCTCCACACGGAAGCGGCGGGCCAGGAACTGGGCCGCGGCCCCGCGAAGCTCCGAGGCCTCCTCCGGATCCGCGAGCACGGCCTCCAGGAATGGGCGGCTCTGCGCGGCGGTCTTGTCCGCGAAGGCGTCCGCCAGCCGCAGCCGCCGCTGCTGGCGCTGCTTGGCCTCGGGCCACCAGCGCTCGATGGCCTGCGCCATGACCTCGGGCTTCTGCTTCTCGTGGGTGTGGCACGCGTTGCACGCGTTGGGGATGCCGTGCTTCACGGTGTTCTCGGGCACCGGCACGTCCATCGCGTGGTCCGGGAATTTGTCCAGCACGCCCGAGACCACCGTCGGCATGTGGCATGCTTGGCAGTCCTGGGCCGCGGCCGCTGTGTGGTGCGTGTGGCTCTTGCCCTGGGCGAGGACGTCCGCGTGGCACGCCTGGCACGTCGCCGTGCCCGCGGCCACCTTCGCCTTCGCGTCCTTCGGCTTCTGAATCTCGTTGGGCGCGTGCGAGTCATGTGGCGCGGTGTGGCAGGACAGGCACGTGGCGCCGCCCTTCATGTAGCAGCGAGACTGGGTGAGGGCCTGGTACTCGAAGCTGGAGGTGCTCGGGCGGCCGTCCTCGAAGTAGTCGCCGGACACGTCGTTGCCCACGAGCAGCACCATGGGCTGGTAGAAGTCCTCGTAGCGCTGGCCCGCGCGGAAGTGGTGCACCGCGTCCAGCATGGGGAACAGCGTCCGGCGCGGCCCGTGGCACTGTCCGCACACCGCCAGCCCCAGCTCGGGCGGCAGGTGCTTGGGCTGGATGATGTCCTTGGGCTCCTGCGTCTCCGCGTGGCGCGCGCCCGGCCCGTGGCAGCTCTCGCACGCCACGCCCGCGTCCGCGAAGGTGGTGCTCCACTTGTGGGCGCTGCGGTCGTAGTGCACGTCCAGGCCCGTGGTGTGGCAGTCCAGGCACGCGTGCTGCGCGCTGCGCGCGAAGTTGGCCCAGAAGAACGGGTGGTTCGGCGTCAGCTTGCCCTGCCGCTTCTCCGAGTAGTCCACCCACTCGCTCTTGCCGGTGACGTGGAAGTAGACCGGGAGCACCTGCCAGCGGCCGTCCTCCGTCAGCGTCACGGGATCCTGCATGCGCTTGCCTCCAACGACCCACTGCACGGGGTACTCGCCCAGCTCGCCTGAGGGCCCCTGGGTGCGCATGAAGTAGTGGTCCTCGCGCTTCGACATCCACGCCTCGCTGGACTCGCCCTTGAAGTGCGTGCCGCGGAAGCTGCCCACCACGAACTTCGGCGTGGCCTGTGAGAGCGCTCGCGAGTGCCAGTCCTGGCGCCACGCGGCGTGCTGATCTTCATGGCACTCGCCGCAGCGCTCCGAGCCCGCGAACGCCGTAGCAGACGGCAGGGCGGTGCTCTCGGGCTGGGTGGGAGCCGGCTTCGCGTCCGTCGCGGGAGGGCTGACCGCAGTGGGAGCGGGCGCTGGCGCGGCCGCGGGGGGAGGAGCCAGCTTGGCAGCCTGGGGCTCCGGCTGGCGCGAGCAGCCCGTGCTCAGCACCACCGCGAGCGTGGCGAGGACCGAGAGAGAGAGGGTGGGGCGGGAGGGGAGCATGAGGCCGTGCCGGAATGGTCCCCCGGACAGGCGGGACAGCACAAGCGGACCCCTCAGGCGCCTTGGGACATGAAGAGGAAGTGCTCGGGCTGGCGCTGGCAGCGGAACACGTAGCCTCGCCCGTTGTCTCCGAAGTCCAGCCCGAACGGCATCGCCGACAGCTGTGCCACGAAGCGCGCGGGCTCGCCGCAGCACGGGACCAGGGCCTCGCCGTTCAACCACACCGCCACCCCGCCCACCTTGCTCTCCGGCGCCTCCTCCGAGGCGCGATCCAGCGCCTGGAGCTGCTCGCTCGTGGCCTCGTTCACGTCCACCGAGAGCGCCGCCGTGTCCTCCGTCGCGGGTGCGAAGCCCAGGGTCCACGGGTGGTACGCAACCCCCTTCGGTCGCTCGCCCTCTACCTTCGGCTCGCCCGCGCGCACCGGCACCACCGCGTTGGCGCCCTCGTCCGGCATCGAGCGGTAGCAGACCGTGTCCGGGTTCTCGCACTGGAACACGTACACCGCCGCGAACGGCGACAGCTCCACCTTGCCCGGCACCTGCGGCAGCTGGAACAGGAAGCGCATCGGCGTGCCGCACGAGCGGCAGGCGGGCCAACGCAGCGGACCCACGGGCTCGGGCTCGCCGCCCACCTTCGCGAGCGGCACGCCTTGGCCCCCGGGGACCAACGCCCAGAGTGGAGCAGGAGAGATCATCCGCCGCCACTCTAGAGGAAGCCGCACCGGACGCGGTGAGTCATCTCAACCCCAGGGCCTCGGGGCTCTCGCCGCTGAGGATGGGAGCTTCACCCTCCAGTCCCCACACGGGCTTCCCTGAAAAGCTCGGGATGAGGCGGCACTGGCGGGAGGGGGGTGTCCTGGCGTACACCTACCTCTGTCTCCAGCAGGGCTTTCGGGAAGCCGTGGCACCGCCGAGCGGGCCGGTACAAGCAAGGAGGTCATGGGTGTCCGCGCTCCGCGTCCTCATCGTGGAAGACTCGGTGATGGTTCGACGGCGCCTGGCTGACGCCTTCGCCGAGGATCCCTCCTTTACTGTGGTCGGCGAGGCGGGAGATGGCGCGCGCGCCCTGGAGCTGTGCCAGAAGCTGCGCCCCGATGTCGTGACGATGGACCTCATGCTGCCGGGGATGAACGGCGTGGAGGTGACCCGCCGCATCATGACCCATTGCCCCACGCCCATCGTCGTCTTCTCCGGAATGGAGAACCGGACCATGGGGCTCTACCTGCTGGATGCGCTGACGGCGGGCGCGGTGGATGCGGTGGAGAAGCCCACCCGCTTCGTGTCCTCGGAGTGGGCCGGGGAGCTGCTGTCCCGGGTGAAGCAGGCCGCGCGGTCGCCCTCGGCGCAGGTGCCCGAGCACCTGAAGCCCGAGCCGGTGTGGCCCATGTTCCCGCCGCGATTGGTCGTCGTGGGTGCCTCCACTGGAGGCCCCGCGGCCGTGCGGACCATCCTTCAGCAGATCTCCCCGGACTTCCCGCTGCCCATCCTGCTGGTGATGCACCTGTCCGAGAAGTTCGAGGCGTCCATGGTGGACTGGCTGGGCAAGAACTCCGCCATTCCCGTGCGCCACGCGGTGGATGGTGAAATCCTGCCCACGGCGGGCCGTCCCCAGCTGGTGATGGCGCGAGCCAACAAGCACCTCGTGTTGCGCGACAGCCGGCTGTGGCTGACGTCCGATGCGGAGCGGCACTCGAGCCGTCCCTCGGTGGACGTGCTCTTCGAGTCCGTGGCGAAGGAGGTGGGCTCGCGCGCCATCGCCTGCCTGCTCACGGGCATGGGGCGGGACGGTGCCGAGGGCCTTCATGCCCTGCGCCGCGCCGGAGCGATGACGCTGGCGCAGGACGAGTCCAGCTCCGTGGTGTTCGGCATGCCGCTGGAGGCCATCCGCCTGGGCGCGGCCCGGCACGTGCTCCCGCTGCACGACATCCCCGCGTGGCTGGACACGTTCTCGCGCCGCCGCCCGGTGGGCGAGAACGCGTAGCGCGCGGGCTCAGGCGAAGACGGAATCGCCTTCCACGGACACCTCCAGCCGCCGGTTGAGCTGATCCATCCGGTCGTAGCGTTCCTTGAGCATGTCCCGGTAGGCGCGCTGATCCGCGTGGGCAATCTCTGCCAGCAACTCGCGCAGCGCGCTCTCCAGCGCCTGCTTCAAGTCCCGGGCCTCGGCTGTCGACAGTTCCAAGAGCATGGTGGGCCTCCTCGGCTCAACGTAGCCATCCCCTGCGGCGCAGAGAGGAGCCGTGCAGCCGGGGGCTGGCCGTAGTGTCAGGCGAGGCCCTGAGCGCACGGCTCGGAGCCCGGGTTCCCGGGCGGGCCCATGGCGGCGGCCAGTATTACCTCCACCTTCAGAGGAGGTCGCGAATGGTACGGCCGGGTGAAATTCGAGAGAGGATGACGGTACGGACCGCGGACGGCGAGAAGGTGGGCCACGTCGCCGCCGTGGGGGATGTCCACTTCGAGCTCGAGCCGGGCGTGATTCCCATCCCCCGGCGCGACTACCTGGTGGAGTACCAGGACGTGGCCGCCGTGCGCGGGCAGGACGTCTTCCTGGAGCCGGGCGTGCACGCCGTGCTGGAGGTGGACGATGACGGAGGCGCTCTGCCGCCGCGCGCCCACAACTCCGTGGACCGGGAGCCGGTGAACGCCCCGGACGCCCTGCCGGCGGATTGAGTCCCCGCGCGGCGAGCGTTCAGGCGAAGAGGCGCTGCACGAAGCGGCGCAGGCGCTCGGGCTCGAAGGGCTTCTCCAGCAGCTCGCCCGAGTAGGAGGAGATGAGCTCGCGCGAGGGCATGGAGAGCGCCCCGCTGGTCATGAAGCCCGTGCGCCGTGCCAGCCCGGGCTCGCGCTGCTCCAGCTCGCGCAGCAGATCCACCCCGCTCATGCCGGGCAGCACCACGTCGCACAGGATGGCGTCATAGCGCTCGCCGCGTGAGAGCAGGTTCAGCGCCACGCGCACGTCCTGCACGGAGTGCACCTCGTGCGCCTCCTGCAGCAGCCGCCGCACCGAGGTGCCCACGGCCGGCTCGGCGTCGATGAGCAGCAGCCGGCGCCGCAGGCCCTTGGAGTCCACCGGCAGGGCCTGGGCGTTGGCCGCGGTGTTCTCGCGGGCCTGGGCCGCCGGGAGGATGACGCGGAACACGCTGCCCTGCCCCTGCATGCTTTCCACTTCAATCTTCCCGCCCATGGACTGGACGATGGACTGGCAGATGGAGAGGCCCAGGCCAGAGCCCTCGCCGGCCGGCTTGGTGGTGAAGAACGGATCGAACAGGTGCTGCCGCACCTCCGGGCTCATGCCTGGTCCGTTGTCCCCCACCTCGATGATGACCGTGTCCGCCGAGCTGCTGCGCGTGGAGACGATGACGCGGTTGCGCTCCGGATCATTCTGCGGGAAGGCCTGGAGCGCATTCACGAGCAGGTTCACCAGCACCTGCCCCAGCCGCCCCTGGTTGCCGAGCACCGCGGGCACCGTCTCCAGCGAGCGCTCCACCTGGGCGCGGTACTGCAGCTCCTTGCGCACCAGCCGCAGCGCGCCCTCGATGGCCTGGTGCACATCCACCGGCCCGGAGTGCGTCTCGTCCGAGCGCGCGAATGTCTTCACGTCCTGGACGATGGTTCGCACCCGGTTGATGCCCTCCTGCGTCTCGTCCAGCACCTCGCGCAGCTCGGGCAGGGCCTCCGGAAGGATCTGCGGCTGCGCCAGCTCCTTCTTCAAGAAGGAGAGATTGGAGATGACGAAGGCCAGCGGGTTGTTGATCTCATGCACCACGCCGGCCGCCAGCGTGCCAATGGAGGACAGCCGGTCCGCCAGCCGCAACTGCGTCTCCAGGCGGCGCCGATCCGTGTTGTCGCGGAAGACCGAGATGAGGAAGGCGCCTCCGCCGGGCTCGTGGAAGACGGCCTTCTTCGTGAGCATCGTCCGGCGCTGCCCATCCTGGGTGTGGTCGAAGACGCGCTCGCTCTCGAAGGACTCTCCGGTGCTGAAGAGGCGCTCGTCCTCCTGGAAGAAGGACTCCGACACGCGCGCGGGCAGGAAGTCCCGGGCGGTGCAGCCCAGCAGCTCCGTCTCGCTGCGTCCCATGAAGTCACAGAAGGCGCGGTTGACGACCACCCAGCGGTGCGCCCGGTCCATCACGCAGAGTGGATCTGGCACCGCGTTGAGTGTGTTGCGCAGGAAGTCACGCGTGCGCTCCACCTCCTCGTGGGCGCGGATGCGCTCCAGCTCCGTGCCCGCGCGCGCCGCGAACGCCGCCAGCAGTGAGTGCTCGAGTCCCTCCGCCTCCAGCGGCTGGTGGTGCAGCACGGCGAGAATCCCAATGGCGTTGCCGTTTCCGTCCTTCAGCGGTGCGCCCAGGTACCCGCGCATGGACAGCTTCGCGAGCATCTCGTCCTCGGGAAACTGCTCCGCTACGCCGTCGCGGACGTGGCACACGGAGGTGCGGATGGCCTCGTCACACGGCGTGCCGCGCAGCGAGTAGACGACGCCCCGCTGCAAGCTCCCGTTGAGCCAGAAGGCCAGCGTGCGGATCGAATCCCGCTCCGGCAGCAGCTCCCCCACCAGGACGCACGAGGCGCCGTAGATGCGCGACAGGTGCTCCACGAGGTTGCTGAAGAAGTGATAGCCGAGATCCGACTTGGTGCTCTCCAACAAGGCCTGGAGCGCGTCGCGCAGCGAGAGCCGCTCGGACGGCGGCTCCTCCCCGGTGGGCGGTGGGCCCCGCAGCCCCAGGGCGATCAGCCGCCTCGACAGCACCTTCATCCGGGCAATCCAGTCCCCGCCCGGCGGTGCCACGCACTCGTCCGCGCCCGCTTGGATCAACGCGGAGTGTTCTTCGAGAGGACGCTCCGTCAACACCACCAGGTGGGTGCGCGAGATGTTGCGGCGGGCGTGCAGCTCTCCGCACAGATACTCTAGATCCGCCAGCGGGCGGCCTGCGTCTCCCAGCACCACCAGCCCTTCAGGCAAGTGCCGGGGAACTTCGGGCAGGCCGCCGGCGTACATCCGGGTGCACCCCTCCAGCAGGCCCTGAGCTTGGAGCCCACGCTCGAGCTGATCCCCGACACTGGGGGGGATACCCACTAGGGTGACATACATGGAGCGCCTCACGAGGTGCTACAGCCAGCGAGTTTACTTAGCGCAGCGGGCGATCGCTGGCCGCATGAGTGTGTATTCTCTTGAAGGAAGGGAAGAGAAGAATTCCCCGACGCTCGCCGATCAGCGAGGTCTTGTCGATGCTGGTCGCCCTGGAGGGCATGTAGCTGAGCCTCCCGGTGGACGAAGGCTTGCTCAGCGTGACAGGCGGAAGCTTCGACTCCTGGACAGAGTGCAAAAGGGCCCAAGGGGAGTGAGGGCGTTGGGATGTGTTTTAGATCGTTTATGATGTGTCCTCTTCATCTTGAGGTGACTTGTCTTGGGCCAACGGCCTACCTCCACCGACACCCCGACTTCTCAGCCCGCGGTGGATCACCCCGAGCGAACGCCGAGCACGCCCTTCATGGAAGGAGCGCCGCCCGAGCAACAGCTGGAGTTCTCCAACCGGTTGCTGCGGGCGCTCACGCAGGCGCAGACGGAGTTCATCCGAGGCTCGGATGCCCCGGGCCTGTTCAACCGCCTGCTCGGGGTGCTGCTGGAGCTGACGAGCAGCGAGTACGGCTTCATCGGCGAGGTGCACTACGATCCGAAGGGGCTGCCCTTCCTGCGCACCTACGCGATTACCAACATCGCGTGGACGGATGAGCTGCGCGAGCAGTTCGAGCGGCTGACGCCGCAGGGCATCGAGTTCCGCAACCTGCGCACGCTGTTCGGCGCGGTGCTCACCACGCGCAAGTTCGTGATGTCCAACGATCCCCCCACGGATCAGCGCTCGGGCGGAACGCCTCAGGGCCACCCGCCGCTGAAGGCGTTCCTGGGGCTGCCGTTCAACTCGGGCGGCGAGATGGTGGGCATGGTGGGCATCGCCAACCGGCCCGGGGGCTACAGCCAGCAGGTGATCGACTTCCTGGAGCCCTTCCTGGCCACGTGTTGCAGCGTGATTCTCAGCTGGCGCAGCGAGCAGCAGCGCCGCCGCGCCGAGGAGATGCTGCGCCACCGCGAGGAGGAGCTGCGCAAGCACCGAGACCACCTGGAGGAGCTGGTCCAGACGCGCACGGAGAAGCTGCTGCGCACCACGCAGGAGCTGGAGAAGCAGCAGAAGTTCGCCTCCATGGGACAGCTGGCGGCGGGCATTGCTCACGAGATCAACAATCCGCTGGGCTATGTCATGAGCAACCTGTCCACGCTCACCGAGTACGTCTCGGCCTTCTCGCGGATGCTGCAGCGCTACCGGGAGTTCGAGTCGTACGTGGCCCCGCAGCTCCAGGGCCACGCGGCCGAGGAGCTGGCGCGCCTGCGCACCTTCTGGGAGCGCGAGGAGCTCACCATCACCCTGGCCGAGGTGAAGGAAGTCCTGAACGAGTCGCTCGAGGGCACCCAGCGCGTGAAGGACATCATCCAGGAGCTGAAGAAGATCGCCCGGGATGACGACGTAGGCCCGCCCAAGCTCGTGGACGTGAACAAGGAGCTGGCGGACACGCTGAAGATGATGCGGTGGAACGATCTGCAGAGCCGCTGCGAAGTGAGGACCGAGTACGGCCAGGTCCCCGCCATCCTCGGCTACCCCACGCAGATCAGCCAGGTGTTCACCAACCTGCTGAACAACGCGGCTCAGGCGATTGAGCGGCGCGGGGAGATTCGCATCTCCACCCAGCGCGAGGATGACATGGTGGTGGTGCGCATCTCCGACACGGGACACGGCATGTCGCCGGAGGTGCAGGCCAAGCTCTTCACCCCGTTCTTCACCACCAAGGCACCCGGGAAGGGCACGGGGCTGGGCCTGTCCATCAGCTACAACATCGTCGCCCGGCACCGGGGCCGCATCGAGGTGCAGAGCCAGCCGGGCCAGGGCACCACCTTCGTGCTGCGCCTTCCCATGGCCATCTCCCCGCTGACGGGGACGCAGCCGGCGGTGAAGGGGCCCGCGCTCAGCGCCGGGGGCGCCACGAGCTGAGTGGCGCGGCGGGCCGGGTGCAGCGGCCCGCCCCCGGGAGCAGACAGCCGCGCTGCTACATGCCCATGCCGAAGCCCATGACGGCCGGCACGTCCAGGACGCGGCGGCGGCTCGGCATGCGCTTCTCGCGCGAGGAGTCGATCTGGTTGCCGGCCACGTACGTCAGCAGGCACCACCGATCATTGCCGTCGTAGCTGGCCTTGAAGGGCGAGCGCTTGTGGATGCTGCGGCGGTTGTCGAAGATGGCCACGTCGCCGGCCTCCAGCTTCACGTGCTGCGCCACGGACTCCATGGCCAGGTTCAGCGCACGCATCGTGTCCGAAGCCTCGGGGTCCAGCGGGCGGTGCACGTCCTGGTCGTACGCCAGGAAGGGGTCTTCCTCGGAGCCGTACACGAGCGGCACCTTCACCATGCGGTTGCCGCGCTGGTTCACGTCGTCGTAGTCGTACTCCACGCCGTCCGACAGGAAGCGCGGCTCGCGCAGCACCTGGCGCTGGCGCGGGGTGAGCTGCGCCATGATGTCCGACAGCGCGGCGAACGAGGTGACGGCCTCACGCGCCGGGTCCGGCCGCAGGCAGTGCAGCACCACGAAGGCCGGGGGCAGCGGGTGGAACGAGGCGTCCGTGTGGAACCACAGCTCCGTGGCGGAGCTCTCGCCGGACTGCGCGTTGGCGTGCAGCTTCACCGGGGAGTTGTTCTGGAAGATTTCACCCTCGTTCTGCTGGATGTAGCCGAACGGCTCGCCCAGGCCGCGGGTGAAGGCGCCCGACAGCCACTCGCCCATCATCGCCCCCTCCACGCGCGGACGGCGCGAGTCCAGCGGGGTGGGCGGCAGCGCCGGATCCGTCGGCATCAGCGGGAACACCTTGAACGGGTAGCGGGCGAGGCCGTTCTTCAGCTCCAGCACCGCGCGGCGGATGGGCTCCGGGAAGGCCTGGAACATCAGCTCGGCCTCCAGCAGGAAGCGCTCCGTCTGCGACGGCGAGATGTGGGGCCGCGTGGCCAGCAGCTGCTGCAGCTGCGGGCGGAACATGCGCGTGTCCACGTACACGTCCGGGTTGTTGCGCGCGGGCGTGAAGGACTGGGTCGCGGAGAACGGAGCGAACGAGTGAGCAATGGCAGTCGTCATGGCGAGATACCTCGAAAGTCTTTGAACAACCCCAGCGCTCCCAGAGCAACGGTCTTGATACAAGCGCGCTTGGCGCAATTTTCCGGGGTCGCTGTTATTGGCGATGGAACTTGAGTTAACCGAAGGGCCACGGCGGGATGTTTCCGGGGCGGCCTATGAACTCTGGGGCAGGACAGCGGGCAAGTGACTGAGAGCGCTGTCAGCTGCTGGGATGAGGCGTTCCGGCGGTTCGTTTCTCGAGCATGAGTCCCCCTGGGCCGCGATTGCGGTGGATGCCTTCACATCTCGGCTCCAGATAAAGCCTATCTCGATTCTTAGGAACAGAAGAAGCGGGGGGTGCACGATTTTCTTCATTCCCGGGTCTACAAAGGTAGGCGGAGGAGGCATGAGCTGAGACTGATACATGGCTCATGTCTCATGGTCCTACCTGAACGTGCGTCAACCTCGGGCAGTGAATGTCCCGATTTGCGCGGCTCAGGCCATGAATGAAGTCACGCTCGGAGTGCGAGTGAGGGGCTCACGCCAGCGTGTCGCCGACTTTGCGGAGCTGATCAGCGTTCTCCTTCATGGCCACCGCCACCTGCGCGATGATCGTGAAGAAGCGTCCGCTGCGCTCGACGATGTCGGGGGACTGCTCGTTGCGGTTCTTGAGGAGCTCGGCGCCGTCGAAGAGCGTCTCGAGCATGACCTTGAGGATGGAGACGAAGTCGTAGCTGCGCAGCGCCTCGACGTGGTCCACCGAGCGGCCGCCCACGAGCGTGTCGCCGCCCACGCGCTGCGAGCCCTTCAGCTGCCAGGTGGCCACGGTCTCCACGGTGACGAGCCGGCCGTCGGTGAGCAGGAAGAGCTCGCGGCGCAGCTCGCCCCCGCTCTCGTTGGGCGAGCTGATGCGCGGCTCCAGGCGGCGCGAGGTGCCAGCCAGGCGGACGGCGGGCTCACCGAGCCAGTCGACGGAGCGCTCACGCACGGTGACGCCGAACTGCTGCTCGAGCACCTCGGGCGAGGGCTCGTTCTCGGAAGACTTGGTGCGGATGGGCTGAGCGATGGCGCGGGCCTCGGGCAGCAGCAGGTCCGTCAGCTCCTGGAAGATGCCGGCCTTGGCCTCGTGCTCCTCCTGTCCGTAATCCAGGACAGACAGGAAGAACTCCCGCGCCAGCTGCGGGGTGAACTGGTCCTGGTCTCCCGGGCCGGGCAGGGAGGCGACGGGCTGTGCAGGCTGCTCGGGTCGCTTCAGGTCTTCACTCATGGTCCGCACGTTAGCAGCAGTGGCGTCGACGGCCACAGGTAGTGGCTGGCTCCCGGCGGTGTCCGCTTCCGCGCCCGGCTGAGTGAAGGAGAATTGACGAGCGGTGAACGAATGGGAGGTGTTGCTGCCCGGGCTCCTCCACTTCCACCGGGCGCTCATCACCGGAGTCCATCGCGCCTGCCGGGGAAAATCCCCCGACCGCGATGACTTCGACCGGCGCTTGGATGCCGAGCGGATCCGCACGAATTCCAAGGGCTTGTGAGCAACCCCCAAGCTGAATGCTGATTCAGGTCACAATTTCCGCAACTCGGAGAGGGCTCCATCCGACAATGTAGGCATCCAACCGACTTCACCCCACGAGGTTGTTGCCATGGCCACGCGCATCGCTTCCCAGAACAGCACTCCTTCCACGGCGCGGACGAGCCGTGCGGACGAGGTGAGCGTGTCGAAGCAGTCGCGGTTCTCGAACGACTTCCAGAAGTGGCTGCACGAGAACGGCTACGGCAAGTACGACTTCGCCAAGGGCAACGTGCCGGCGTTCGGCGGCAAGTCCAGCTCGGGCGAGAAGGTGACGAAGGAGCCGGTCATCTTCATCCACGGCAACTCGGACAGCGCGGCGGGGTGGAAGAACTCCATCGAGACGTTCGCCAAGGATGGCTACAAGCCCTCGGAGATGTACGCGATGACGTGGGGGCCGATGGATCCGATGAAGTCGGGCCAGCAGTACCACTCGGAGAAGAACCTCGAGGAGGTGCGCGCGTTCATCGAGGCGGTGAAGAAGTACACGGGCGCGGAGAAGGTGGACGTGATTGGCCACTCCATGGGCGTGACGCTGGCGCGCAAGGCCATCCAGGGCGGTGACGGGTTCGACTCGCAGACGCACCAGAAGTACGACCTGGGCAAGCCGCTGACGGACAGCGTGGACACCTTCGTGGGCATTGCCGGTGCCAACCACGGCCTGGCCTCGGCGCTGTTCACCGGGGACCTGGTGCCCACCACCAACAAGACGGACGGGCTGCACCCGTCGTCGAAGTTCCTCTCGGACATCAACGCGGTGAACCACGACGAGGGTTCGCACGTGTACAGCATCTGGTCGCACGCGGACGAGCTGGTGGGCGTGGGCATCGCGGGCGCCACCTCGCCCATCCCCGGCCAGGACGGGCAGAAGGTGTACGGCACCTTCCCGTTCGGCCACATGGGGGTGAAGAACTACACGGCCGAGACGCAGCTGGCGATGATCCGCGACCACCAAGTCCGCTGAGCGGAGCGGAGCCCCGTGGCTTCGGGCTGGCTCAGGCCACGGGCCGGCCCAAGTCACAGAGCCGGGCGAACATGATGGAGCCGCCCAGCGTCTCCTCACCGCCGCTGCCGGCCAGCTCGTTGGCGAGTGCCAGGAAGTCCGAGGCCTGCTCCACCTGCTTGGCCATGAGCTGGAAGCACTCCACCGCGATGGCATCCAGCGTGGGCTGAGCCTTCTCCAGCGGCGGCGGTGTGCCGGAGCAGAGGGCCACGACTTCAGGGTGGCTCATCAGCACCCAGCGCAGCACCGCCACCCGGAGGATGTAGCGGAACGCGCCCACCAGCGTGCCCGGCATGCGCGTGACGACGGCGCGCGTCCAGTGGTTCAGCGCATGGTGGGTGAAGTACTGGTCCAGCCGGGACCCGTAGGCTTGGTCCATTTTCGCGCACCGCTGCACGTAGGCGAGCCACAGCGCCCGGGGATCCTCGGACTCACCGTTCGCAGCGCCTTCGTAGGCGGCCAACACCTTGCGCACGAAGGTTTCGTACCGTGCGCTGCGCGTGTGCTCGGTGCGTGCCTTCAGCACCGAGGTGAAGAGGCTGGCGTTGGGCACGTCCGGCTCGGGCATGGCCTGGAAGTCGCGGTGCAGCGGCTCCAGTACCTCTGGCGTCTCGAAGTGGCGGAGCTTCTCCTCCAGCTGCTTGCGGGCCTGGGCACGTGCCTCGCCCTGGAGATCCTCCAGCGCCTTGAAGTCGGCCTCGATGTGAGCGCCCAGGTGCGCGAGGAGCACCAGCCGCGAGGCGAACGGGTATTCGCGCCGCCGGAACAGCTGGAGCACGGCGGTGCGGAGCACCTCGGCGTCCGCAGCGAGCTCCGCGTCGAAGCGGCGGCCCGTCTCCGCGCGCGCCTGCTGCTCGGGAGGAGCGGGTACCAGCTCCAGCGCATCCTCCGAGAGCAAGGCCAGGCGGGCGATCTCCGGGCAGGCGAGCGAGGCGGCGACCTCCAGCCGCTCGCCCCAGTAGGTGAAGGCACGCGGGAAGGTGAAGCACGGATCCGCCAGCACGGTCTCTCCGTGGCGGCGCTGGAGCGAGCACAGCCGATCCGGATCCAGGAAGGAGCAGTCGCCATTCTCCTGCAGGGAGATGAGGGCGTGCTCCTTGGGGTTGATAGGGAAGGGGTTGAGCTGCACGAGCTGCTCGACGCGCGCCGCGTCCGGGGTACCCGCCACCGTCTGTTGCAAGTGGCGCAGGCGGGCCTCGCTCATGGGGACTCGCCAGCCAGCACAGCAGGTGTCTTCGCAGCGCTCCGCGATGCAGCGGAAGCGCGTCATGTAGCGCGGGGACAGAGGGGCCTGGGACATGGTGTGGGGCATCTTCCCTCGGTTGGGAGGGCAAATACACCCTGACAGGGGGCATGGCTGGCGAACCCCTGGCTGGCCGGGAGCTTGCTGAACGGAGTTCGCCAGGGACAACCTGGTAGGGTAGGCTCGCGGAGGAGAACCTGTCACGTCAGACGGGGTTGCTATCCCTCTCGCTCATGGAAACAGGGATGGGCGTCGAGGAACATGGGGAAGTCATGGGAAGGAAACCCGCCACCTACGCGGATCTGGAAGCACTGCCCGAGAACGTGGTGGGGGAACTCATCGCAGGGGAGCTGTATGTCAGCCCGAGACCCGCGGTGCCTCACGCGGTAGCGGGCACTCGCCTGGGGGGCGAACTGTCCGTGCGGTTCGACCGGGGAAGTGGTGGGCCTGGTGGGTGGATCATCCTCTTTGAGCCGGAGTTGCACTTCGGAGAGGACGTCCTGGTGCCTGACTGTGCAGGCTGGCGCCGAGAGCGGATGTCCAAACCTCCCCGTACGGCGGCCATCACCCTGGCTCCGGATTGGGTGTGCGAAGTGCTCTCTCCCTCCACCTCAGCCCTGGATCGGGCAGCCAAACTGCCTGTCTATGCGCGTGAAGGGGTCCGGTACGTCTGGTTCGTGGATCCGGTGGCGCGGATACTGGAGGTGCTCCGGCTCGAAGGCGCTCGCTACACGTTGCTCGTCACGCATACGGGGAAGGCGCTGGTGCGTGCGGAGCCCTTCGAAGCGATCGAGCTGGACTTGGCCTTCCTCTGGGGAGAGGAATAGTCCGTCAGCCATGGTCGGCTGGACTCAAGGAGCAGGCGCTGCCACGTCCGCCCCTGCCGCCGTGCCGTTGAAGTAGGCGCGGATCTTCGGCCAGGTGAACTGCGCCACCTTGCGCCCCAACGCCAGGCCTTCCCGGTTGTCCGACTGGATGTGGTAGCCGCCCATGATGCGCGAGATGCCCGCCATCTCCGCCGTGGCCGTGAAGGTCGGCAGCTTGAGGGACACCTCACACTGGGGAGTGGGCGAGGCAGGCTTCGCGCCGTGTTGCTGGATGAGCTCGCACGGGAAATCCGCCTCGGTGAGCACGCCCGCCCGGCGCTTCTCCGTGATGCCGAACCTGTCGCTGCCGGTGAAGAGCTCCAGCATCTTGGCGCACGCGGCGCTCACGGCGCTATGGCCCGACACGTAGCCGGGGAAGGGCGGGGTGATGAAGGTGGAGGGCGAGTACGGGTACCAGTTCTCGGCCTTCACGGAGGCCACGCCCTTTCCAGGGCCCAGCCAGCCCGCCAGCTCCTGGCCCGTGTAGTAGTAGCGGACCAGCGTCCACGGGCGGGACGTGTCGTAGAACCGCTTGGACTCCCACGCCGCGATGAAGGCATCCATCGCCACGTTGGCCACCGCGAAGAACAGCTTCACGTCCTGGTCGAGCCCATGGCGGTCCCGGCGTGACACCTCCTGCGCGAACCGCAGCCAGTGCCCTGACTGGCCCGTGGAGCGCGGGCCGTCTCGCATGAACTCGACGATGGCTTTCTGCTCGGGGGTGAGGTGGGCGTTGAAGGCGATCACCTCGTCTACCTCCGCACGCAGCTCCGGCGAGCCCACCTTCGGAGGAGGCGGCGGGCGGAACTGCTCGCTCCGCTCGAGCGCGAAGGGCTTCACGCGGTACCAGTGGGGCGTGAGGAAGCCGGGCGTCACATGGCCGCCCTTGCCGTCCTCGAACACGATGGGCTGCCAGCGGTCGGGGTGGAAGAGCCGGTCCGGCGGATTGACGGGCAGGTAGTAGGTGTAGTCCGAGTAGGGGACGCCCGGGCTCCCGCGCTCGTCGCCGAGCTGGTTGGCACCGTCCGAGTGCCGGTAGGCGATGACGGCCGCCGCCGCGGTGTTGCCCACACCCTGCGGAGTGGAGAGGTCGGTCGAGGTGTCATCCGGATCAAACCCCAGCTTGCGCATCTGCTCGGCGCACCACGCCTTGTCCTCGGGGTATACGTCCACCAAGGCGCGGTAGGTGGCGTAGGCGATGGCCTTCTCCTGGTTGGAGCGGGTCCGCTCGGAGGGAGGGCGGCGCAGCTGGCTGCCCAGCCGCGTCCCGAGGGCCTGAGCGTCATAGGCGGCCCACGCGTCGTACATGGCCGTCAGCGCGATGGCCAGGGTCCGCGAGAGGATGGTGGGCCGCGCCCCGTGGCGGTCCACCTCGCGAGCCGTGGCTTCGAGAGAGATGTCCAGCCACTGGTACGCAGCGGAGGGCGTGTACTTCGCAGCCTGGGGCTGTGAGGCACTGCGGGCGGGCGGGGGTGCGCTTGCGAGCAGCAGCGGCACGGCGCAAGCGAGCAACAGGTGGGGGCGGGTCATGGGAGTGCTCTCAAGGAATGGCGTGGAGTGTACGCCGAGAGTCCGCCTGAGCAGTCTCAGACTAGGGCTTGTAGGTTTGGATGCGGGCCCCGGGCACGCGACGGGCGAGGCGCTCCATGTGGCTGGCCACCTCGGTGAGGACGCGGGCCTTGTCGATCGTCAGGAGCTGGCGGTCGCGCATGATGACGCGGCCGTCGACCATGACGGTCTGCACATCGCTGGCGCGGGCGCTGTAGACGAGCCCAGCGGCGAGGTTGTGCGGGGGTTGCCAGTGGGCGCCGCTCGTGTCCACGAGGATGAGGTCCGCGAGGAACCCAGGCGCGAGCTGCCCGAGCCTGTCACGCATGCCGAGCACGGCGGCGCTGCCCCGGGTGGCGATGTCGAGCGCCTCGGGGATGGGGAGGACCTCGGGGTCGCTGGCGTCATGCTTCTGCATCATGGCCATGAGGCGGAGGCTCTCGAAGATGTCGAGGGTGTTGTTGCTGACGGCGCCATCCGTGGCGAGCCCCACGGGGATGCCTGCGCGACGGAGGGCGGGGATGGGAGTCAGGCCCATGGCCAGCTTGAGGTACGTCTTGGGCGCGTGGGCGATGCCCACATGGTCCTTGTAGCGGGAGAGGCGCTGGGTGTCCTCGGGGAGCAAGCCGCAGCCGTGGGCGATGATGGTGGGGACGCTGAGGACGCCCGTGTCATCGAGCACCTGGATGGGGGTCATCTCGCGCTTCTCCAGGCTGGCGCGCGTCTGGTTCATCTCCTCGGAGGCGTGAATGTGGATGCCCACGCCCAGCTTCTTGGCGTGCTCGACGGAGGCGCGCAGGAAGCCGTCATCGCAGGTGTACGGGGCGTGGGGGGCCATCCACGTGGTGATGCGGCCATCGGCGCCGTTCTTCCAGCGCTGGGCAAAGGCAGCGGTCTCCTCGAGCGCGCCGAGGCCCCGGCTGCCGAACACGGCCCAGCCGAGGTGGGCGCGGGTGCCAGCGGCTTCGACGGCGCGGGCCGCCTGGTCCATGAAGAAGTAGTGGTCGGCGACGGTGGTGACGCCCCCTTCGATCATCTCGATGAGGCCCAGCTGCATGCCCCAGTAGACAGCCTCCTCGGTGAGGTTGCTCTCGAGCGGCCAGATGAACTCGTTGAACCAGCGCTCGATGGGGACGTCCTCGGCGAGGCCGCGGAAGAGGACCATGGGCACGTGCGAGTGCGTGTTGATGAGGCCGGGCATCGCGAGCCTCTCGCGGGCCTCGATGACCTCGAGGTCCGGCTCGGGAGGCTGGCCCGTGGGGCGGACGGCCTCGATGCGGTTGCCCCGGATGAGGATGTCCTGGTTGCGCGCGAGGGTGGGCACACCGCGCGCATCGGGCACGAGCGCGTGACAGTTGCGGATGAGGGTGTTGGGCATGGAGGGCTCGTGGTCCGGTAGGGGGTCAATCGAGGAAGCGGCGCTTCCAGCGGCGGGTATCTTCCTCGGATTGGCCGAGCATGCGCGGGTCTTCGTCGACGTAGAGCCAGGGCTCGAGGACGCGCGCCAGCTCACGGTACGCGGGAAGCGTATCACCCTGCTGGGTGTCTCCGGCTTCGGGCCAGGCGCCGAGGGTGATGAGGACCTTGTCTCCTGCTAGTTCCTGAACGGTGGTGCCGGGACTCTGGAGACGCGAACGAAGACCCTCGGCACCTCCCAGCGCTCCCAGCACCGGCTGGCCCAGGAAAGTAAGCCAGTGAGGGCCCCGCACGCGGGTTCCCACCTTCCATGAGTGGAAATTGGGCGAGTCATAGACATCGAAGCCGGGGTAACGGAGCCAGTGTTGGGCCACCTCATGCCGGGCTCCCAACAGGGAGTAGTCCGCGTTGAAGGACAGTCCGCCGTGCCCAGAGCCTAGGGGAAGGGGCGCAGCCAGTGCCGAGGCCAGCTCACGGACGCGCTCGGGGCCGTGTTCTTCAAGGAACTCCGTGGGCAGCCAGAACAGGGCCGAACACACTGCGTCCGGCTTGCGCTTCACGGCAGGGGCTTTGAGATCCTTGCCGTGGTACTCGAAGCGGTACCGGTTCTCAGTCGAGTCGTCGTCGAGCTGGATGACAGGTGAGCCTGGTCCGAGGAGTTCACGCCGCGCCTGTTCCCAGCCATGCTCATCGAGCGGCTGAGGCTCTCCGTCCGGATCGTAGTACCAGCGCAGTGTCTCAGGGCCCACGGCTTTCACATACGTCTCCAGCGCGCGCAGGAGGCTTGGGGCTACCTCCTCGTGCGAGCGCCGCATGTGGAAGTGGAGGCTCAGCCCCTCGCGGACCAGCAGCATGCCTCCTTCGGCGCGGACTCGGATGCGAGGGTAGTGCTCAGTCATCGGGCGACTCCCAGGTGAGGCTGGACGAGCACAGGTTTTCCTCCCAAGGCCTCTCGGTACACGGTTCCCTGGTTGGAGCCCTCATGTGCGTGGCCTCGTGGGTATGTCCTCCAAGGAACGCGCTGGCTGGTGTTCGCGCACGGGAACTTCAGATCGTAGGTCTCTTGGACGCGGTAGGGCTGGCCTTCATGGAGGACCAGGTCGGGCTCGATGGTTCCGCGAAGCTCCGCGCTGCGCCCCTGTCGCAACAAGTTCTCCACCACTTGGCGTGGGAGGTACTCGGCCTTGCCTGTCTCCGGGTCGACCCGATAGCGGGGTTGAATGCTGAAGCCTCCCGGTTTCAGTTCCTGGAGCTTTCTCTCAGCACACCTCAGCGCAAGAGTGTGTTGCTCCACACCCAGTTGCATGGCGCGAGTGATGGGCTGGCCCTGGCTGTCGGTGCCGATGACTTCGGAGCACTCCTGACGGGTGGGCGAGCGCCCGAAGTGCTTGAGCATCACTTCAGAGCGAGCCGCATCCGCGCACTCCGCGAGCGCTGCGTCGATACGTGCCCGCAGGTCAGCGTCCAGGGAGTGGCCCACTTGGATGACAGCCGCGCCCACCACACTGGTGGCCAGCACCGAGAAGCCCGTCGCGGCTGGGAGCGGAGGCGCCGGCGGAGGGCTGGGAACCAGCCTCAGCCCAGTCCCGGGCGGACAGTTAGCGGGGTTCTTCAGGCAGGCATTCGAGACCGTGTCCGGGACCTGGGCGTATTGCCGTGGAACTCCGTGGCTCGCCGTGCCGCAGGCCGTGCAGCACAGTGCCACCCAGAGCACCGCCCAGCTCCCCCACTCCGGTGTCGCTCCTGGCCTCATGCAGGGCTCGCTTTCCTTCAGGAAGCAGCCTCAGCCTGCGGCGGCGCGAGCGGGAGCTCAATCGTGAAGGTAGAGCCCTTTCCAGGAGTGCTCTCCACGCGGACCACTCCTCCCAGTGCCTCCACGATCTGCCGGGTGATGTAGAGCCCCAGCCCCAGCCCTCCATAATGGCGCTCGGACACCGCGCGCTCGAACCTCCCGAAGATGCGCGACAGCGACTCGGGCGCAATGCCAATCCCCTCGTCGCGCACCGTCAGCCGCGCATGGGTGCCGTCCGACTCCGTGCCGATGACCACCGGTTTGCCCGCCCCATACTTCAGCGCGTTGCTCAGCAGGTTCGTCACCACCTGCTCCAGCCGCAGCCGGTCCCAGAGCCCCACCAGCGGACCGCCCTCCTGGACGTGGATGGTCACGTGGGCCTGCGTCGCCTGTGCCTCGAAGCGCAGCGCCACCTCGTGGACCACCGACACCAGATCCACCTCCTCCCACGTCAGCCGCATGCTGCCCGCGGTGATGCGGGAGATGTCCAGCAGCTCGTTGATGAGCACGTTCAGCTTCCCCATGATGCGCTCCACCTCTTCCAACTTCCCGTGGAGCTTGTCCGCCGAGAGCGTGGGGCCCAGCGTGCTCGCCGCGCGCAGCAGCGACTGGACCTTCAGCTTGAGCGAGGTGATGGGCGTGCGCAGCTCATGGGCCGCCACCTGGAGGAACTCGTCCCGCATGCTGACGGCCCGCTGCGCCTGCAGGTACAGCGCCGAGTTGTCCAGCGCCACCGACGCCTGGGCCGCGAGCGCCTCCACGAGCTGCTCGTGCTCCTTCTGGAAGCGGCCCGGCTCCGGATGCCCGAAGAACAGCCCTCCCAGCACCGCCCCCGAGCGGCTCTTCACCGGCACGGCCAGGTAGCTCCTCACCGGCAGGTGGCCCTCCGGCATCCCACGGTAGGGCGGGTTCTGGCCGTAGTCCGGAGACTGCGTGACGTCCTCCATCCGCACCGTCGCCGTGCCCTCGAACGTGGGGGCGAAGATTCGCGTGTTGCGCGGCATGGGGAACCGCGAGAACGCCTCCCGAGGCACGCCCGAGAGGGTGTACAGCAGATAGGACTCGCCCTTGTCGTTGATGAGGTTGTGGAAGAACGCGCCGAACGCCGCCCCCGTCAGCTCCGTGGCCTCGTCCGTGATGCGCTGGACCAGCTTGTCCCGATCCAGCTCGGACGCGAACGCGAGCCCCACGCGGGAGAGGATCTCCGCCGTCCGCCTCTCCTTCTCCGCGCGGAGGTAGGCCAGCCGGTACTTCAGCTCGGACTCGCGCAGGGCCTGCTCGGTGTTGCGCCGCGCGGTGACATCCCGGCTCACGCCGATGAAGCCCACGCCCCGGCCACTGGCGTCGCGCATCAGGCGCGTCTTGATGTCCACCCAGATGTGCGTGCCGTCCTTGCGGCGCGCCTGCCACTCGCCCACGAAGTCCTCGCCCTCCAGGATTCGCGCCATGTCTTGCGCCAGGGCGGCGGGATCCTGGTCCGGGTAGAGCACCTGGGGCGTCTGTCCGAGGATCTCCTCGGCCGAGTAGCCAAAGAGTGCCTCCGCTCCCTCGTTCCAGTGAACGATGTTCCCGGGCAGGTCCGTGACGATGATGCTGTCGTGGACGCTCGCCAGGATGTTCGCCTGGAAGAGGAGCTGCTCCTTCGCGCGGCGCGCGGCGAGGCTCAGGCGCATGAAGGCGGCCACCTTCGTCCGGAGCACCTCCGCGTCCACGGGCTTGGACAGGTAGTCCAGCGCGCCCAGCGCGTAACCCTCGCGGAGGGAGCCGGCGTCCCCGCTCCGGGAGCTCAGGAAGACGAACGGCGGCAGTGAGAGGGGCACGCGCTGCTGGAGCAGCCGCACCGTCTCGAAGCCACTCAGGCCGGGCAGCTCCACGCCCAGCAGCAGGCCGGCAAACTCTTCACGGAGCAGGTGCTCGAGCGCCTCCTGCCCAGAGGAGGCCTTCACCAGCCGATAGCCCAGCGGCTGGAGGGTGGCCTCGAGGGCCCCAAGCTCCGCCAGCGGGTTGTCCACCAATAGGATGCTGCTCACCCGTGACTCCACCCCAGTCGCGTTGCTCTCTCGGCAATGGGCCTGGAGTACATACCGAATGTTCACCCCTCACAACGCGAGAGCGAGCCGTGAGCCCAGGCTGCTCGCTCCACCACCGGGTGGTGAACACTCGGAGCGGGTCGCTTGAAGGGCCAGGGGGCGCGCACCCGTGCTCCCGTGCGCGCCCCAGGTGTCCGCGCCGCTTACGGCCAGTAGCGCGTCACGGCGAACTCGTTGTTGGACTCGTTGGCCGAGCCCGCCAGCAGGATGCGCGTCACCGGCACGCGGTCATCCGGCTGCAGCGCCACCGCCTTCGCCTGGTCGCTCTTGGTGCCCGAGGCCATCGCCGTCGTCACCTTGCCGCCCGTGCCGAAGGCCGTGTCGAGCGTGCCCGACGCGTCGTAGCGCAGCACCGCGAAGTCGCCGGCCGAGCTGCCGCCCGTGTACGTCCAGCCGCCCGCCACCAGCTTGCCGTCGCTCTGGATGGCCAGCGCGGTGGCCGTCGCCTCGTTGCCCGCGTTCACCTGCGTCACCACCTTGCCCGAGGTGCCGAAGCTGGTATCCAGCGTGCCATCCGCATTCATGCGCGCCAGCGCGAAGCCACCATTGGCATCGCCGGCCACCACGAGCTTTCCGTCCGAGGTGAGCGCCGAGGACCGCGCCGAGCCGATGACCGTGCCGAACACGCCCACCACCTTGCCGCCGGTGCCGAAGGCCGTGTCCAGCGCGCCCGCCGAGGTGTAGCCGGCCAGCAGGAAGTCTCCGTCACCGCCCACCGCGACGATGCGCGACTGCCCGCTCACCGTCTGCAGCGCCAGCGAGAACACCACATCGCGGCCCGTGTCGGGCTTCAGCGAGGTGGTCACCTTGCCGCCGGTGCCGAAGCCCGTGTCCAGGGTGCCGTCGGCGTTGTAGCGCGCCAGGGCGAAGTCCAAGCCCGTGGCCGTGAAGGAGGCCTCGCCGCCCAGGAGGATCTTCCCGTCCGGCTGCACCGCGATGGCATACGCCTTGTCCGGCCCGTTGCCGAACGCCGTGGTCACCTTGCCACCGGTGCCGAAGGCCGTGTCCAGGCTGCCGTTGGTGTTGTAGCGCACCAGGGCGAAGTCATAGCCGCTCGCGCCCGCCTCGGTGGTGCCCGCCACGAGGATCTTCCCGTCGCTCTGCACGGCCACCGCGTAGGCCTCGTCGCTGCCCGCGTTGATCGGCGTCGTCACCTTGCCGCCGGTGCCGAAGCCCGTGTCCAGGTCGCCGTCGCGGTTGTAGCGCACCACCGCGTAGTCCGTGTTCGCCGCGCCCGCGCTGCGGCCCACGACGATGACTTTCCCATCGGACTGCACGGCGATGGCCTCGGCGTAGTCCTCGCTCTGGCCCACGCTGGTGATGACCTTGCCGCTGGCGAAGCTGGTGTCCACCGAGCCCGCCGGGCCACGCACTGTCACGGCGAGCGTCTTGGTGGCGCTCGTGTCCCCGGAGGTGCCCGTCACCGTCACGGTGGTGGGCAGCGAGTGCGGAGCCGTGCCCGGCGCGGAGATGGTGATGTCTGCCTTCTGTGCGTCACTGGCCACCGTGGCGCTGGTCGCGGTCGCGCCCGTGGGCAGGCCGCTGAGCGCCAGGGCCACCGCGCCGGTGAAGCCCGTCTCGCGGGTCACCGTCACGGTGATGGTGCCGCTCGAGCCCTGGAGCACGGGCAGCTTGTCTTTGTCCACCGCCAGGGTGAACTTGGCGGTGGGCTGGGGGTTCGGATTCGGCTCCGGCTCCGGCTCCTTGTCGTCGCCGCAAGCGGAGCAAGCGGTGAGCACAGCCACGGCGAGACTCAAGAGCCACTTATGGGTGGGGTTCATCTTCATGGACTGCCTCCTCGGTTCAGAGCCGGAATCTCGCCAGATGGCCGCGAGAGGTCCAGCAAAGAAGACGGGAAGCATTCCACCGAGCCCTGGGAAGGTCGACTCAACAAAAGTCGCCGTGTGGCGGCCCAGTCACGGCCGCCCGGCAGGCCCGGAGCCTCTCAAGCGCCCCAGGCCTTCAGGAATACACCGCGGCTAGCGCACGCGGATGGCGTCCGCGATGACGACGGAGCCCGCAGCGGCCCAGCGGCTGAGCTGCACCTCATTCCAGCCGGCCGGGAAGCTGTAGGTGCCCAGCGTCTGCCAAGCGCCGCCACCGGTCTGCTGGTTCTTGTACACCGTGCCCAGCTTGTTGTTGTTCGCGTCCCAGATGATGAAGGGGGCCGCGGTCGAGCGGTTGGTGCCCGCCGTCCACCACGCGTCGATGGTCCGCGTCGCCGGCGCCGACAGGTAGAAGGAGAACGTCACCGGGTCGGAGATGGCCTCCGTGGAGGCGTAGTAGTAGTTGCTGCCGTAGTAGCCCGGCGTGCCGGAGCTGGCCACCCACGTGCTGGAGGTGGAGAACTTCGCCACCGCGGTGTTGTTGTTGGTGTTGTTGGTGTCCACGATGATGGTCGCGGGGGGCGTGGTGCCGCCGCCGCTGCCGCAGTACGCGTTGACCTTGTTGATGTACGTGGTCCATGGCCAGTTCCCGCCCGGATCCGTGCGGTTGTTCGGCTGGAGCCGGCCGTGCGCCACGATGTGGTAGCTGTCCCGGGTGATGACCTGATCCTTCGAGATGTCGCACGAGAGCTTCGCCGAGGCCTCGATCTGCCCCGTGGGGAACGACGTCTGGCTGGCGAAGCCACCGTGCTCGATGCCCACCGAGAAGTTGTTCACCGACACGCCGTTGAGGCCGCAGTCCTTGCTGCCGTTGAGGCTGCAGCTGTAGCTGGCCGCCACATGCCAGGCGCGGTTCGCCTCGCTCACCAGCTGGGAAATCTCACTGCCGCTCTCGTTCACCACGTAGTGGGCCGAGGCCTGCGCCGCCGAGTTCGTCAGCCAGCTCCAGCAGCTGGAGTAGCTGCCCTCGCAGGTGTGGATGACGATCATCGAGATGTTGGTCCCCGAGGGACGCGCGTTGTAGTTGGGCGAGGGCCGCCAGACGGACGCCGCGTAGTTCGGGCCCGCCGCCAGGGCGTGCAGCGAGGGGGCCGCGAACTTCGCCTCCACCTGCGTGGGCATGAGGGACGCCGTCACCTGGCCGTCCGCGCTCTCCACCACCACGCCGCTGCGCAGGGTGGCGTAGACGCCCTTGTGCACGTGCTCGGCCTGCGCGTCCGTGTGGGTGATTCCGCTCAGGCGCACCACCGCGGGAGCCCAGGCGCCCAGGTCCGCACGGTCCACCTTCAGCTCATCGGCATAGGAGGACAGCAGCGCCGCGGCCGCGCGGATGTTGGCCAGCGCGTCATTGCGCACCGCCTCGGGGGAGACCTGGGCCAGGGCCGCGCCGCGCTCGAGCGTCTCGCCGCGCAGGGCGAAGAGGCCGAAGGCGGGGGCCTGGCCCTCGAACTCGGACTCACCGCGCACCATCTGCCAGCGCGTCTCCGTGAAGGAGACGGCCTTGAGCAGCTCCGAGGGGACGTTGAACTCGCGCGAGGCCTTGTCGAACAGCGGATCCATCTGGCCGGCGGAGCCGCGGCTCACCGCGTCCTGCGCGGCGTCGGCGACGGCGGTGGAGGGAGTCTGCGGGGGCTCCTGGGACTCGGGGCCCTGGGGGCCGCAGGCGGACAGCGCGAGGGCCGCGGCGGTGGCCGCCAGCGTGTTGCGCAACGTGGACATGAAGTCTCCTTCACCGGGGGATGGGTGCTGCGTGACAGGCGGGTGCGGATAGCAGCGGCCGTGCCAACCCAGAACTCCCCGGAATCACATGACACCGCGTGCCCGCAGTGGAGCATGCGTGCTCCACCTTCATCTCGCGCGGTAAGAGGAGAAGCGAACGCTGCGCCTGCAATCCCTCGGATTCTCAGAGGAAAAGAGACACGGGCGCACTGGCCTGAAATGGGACGCGCCGAAAGACGGGGCTGTCCAGAATTCAGACGCTTTCCGTGATTGAAGTTTTACAGCTTCAGCGCGAGCTCAGTTGAAGATGGGCGACGGGTCGAGGTGCGCGAGGTAGCGCTGGATGCGCTGCTCCTTCACATCGAACACGTTGCAGAAGGGGACGGTGATGCGGCGGCCGTCCTTGATGCGATTCATGGAGAGCTCGCCGCGGACGACCACGCCCTGCGGGGTCTGCCACACGTCGATGAGCTCATGGCGGAGGTTGCGCGCCATGCTGAGGATGGCGCTGATCACCTGCTTGGCGCCCTGGGGCCCGGAGACGGGGACGCCGCTGCCGATGCGGAAGGAGGCATCCTCGGAGAGATAGGCGGCCCATCCCTCGATGTCTCCTTGGTCGAACTTCGCGAACAGCTCGTGCACCCAGGAATGGTCAGCCATGTCCCCTCCAGAGGCGTGACGACGTGGTGCATCTGATCGTCCCGGGTGTTTCCCGTCAAGCCGAGCCCGAGTGGAATCGTGTGGTAGTCACTACCTGTGGGGTCGCCCTCGTGCATGGCGTGGTGCGTTACGCTGCCGTGGGTGGGAGCTGCTTCCCGCGGGAGGCCGTGATGGAGCACGAGCAGGGCATTCAGGAGCTGGGACGCTTCGCGCGGCGGCTGGCCGAGGATGTGCGCACGCTGAGGGCCTCGGTGCCGTTCGGTGCGGAGGTGTTCGCGCGCCATCACACCGTGGAGCGGCTGGAGCGTCCGGTGGTGGCGGTGGTGGGGGCGAAGGGCGTGGGGAAGAGCACACTGCTGCGAGCGCTCGATGGGGCGGGAGGCGCTCCGGCTGAGACTGAGCCCGTGGCGCCCCAGTCCTGGGAGTGGAGGGAGGTGGAGCTCGCAGAGAGTCCGGTGGAAGAAAGGGCCGAGGTCTGGGTGCTCGTCACTTCCGCGCTCGAGCTGTTGCCGCTGAAGGAGCTGCAGCAGCTCCACGGATGGGCCGAGCGTGTGCCGGATCCGGGGCTCCGGGTGGTCCTCACGCGCGCCGATGCGGTGCCAGCCGAGGAGCTGCCTGCGCTCGAAGGCCGGGTGCGCCAGCTTCTGGCGGAGGTGCTGCCGGGGCGCACGGTTCCCTTCTCAGGAGTCTCAGGCCAGACGGGCGCGGGCGTGGCGAAGCTGCGGGCGGAGCTGCTGCAGGCGCTCTTCCACGTGCATCGGGATCGGGTGATGGAGGAGGTGGAGGCGTGGGGCGCGGCCGTGTCGGATCTTCGAGCGCTCTTGGAGATGCGGGAGCTGGCCGCCGTGAAGCCGCAGACGATTGATCAGGTCCAGACGCGGCTGGACACGTTGCTGGCGGAGGAAGGGGTTCGGCTGCGAGGCCAGCTCGACGGGGCGCTGGAGGAGTTTCTGAGTGAGACGGAGGCGGCCTTGCCTCGCGCGAGGCGCCAGCTCACGGACTCCCTGCGAGAAGCGCTGGTGGCCCGGGTGCGTGCTGGGATGGAGGGCCTCCACCCGCGGCTCAACCAGGAGCTGGCCGAGGCGCTGCGAGGGGACACGGGCACGGAGATGACGCTGGCGCTCACCAACCGGTTCGAGGCGGCGTTGGAGGCGAAGCCGCGCTTCTTCGACTGGCAGTCGGCGAGGGCAGTGGGCGCGGTGGGGGCGATGGGGGCGGCGCTGGTGGCGCGGATGACGGGCCGGCCATCAGGGTGGGCGGTCACGGGAGGCACGCTGCTGGGAGGGCTGCTCGGCGGCCTCTTTGGAAAGGCCTCCACGGTGGATAACCGTCAGGCGCTGCATGAGCAGGTGGTGGAGCCCGTGCTGCGGGACACGGAGCAGCGGCTGCGCCAGGCCCTCGACGCATCGAAGGAGGATGTGGCACGGCTGTGCAAGCTGCTGCGCCAGGTCATCCAGGTCTTCTCGGATCCGAAGGCGGGGACGTACGACGTGGCGGCACTGAAGCAGGTGGTGTCGCTGGCGGAGATCAGCCAGAAGCAGCTGAACGAGGAGCTGGGCCGGTTCAGCCAGAAGTTCGAGGCGGAGGCGCTGCTGGAGAAGCTGAACATCTCATGGCCCGGGACGCCGAGCCGGACCGAAGCCGCGGCTGCTCCCAGCGGACAGCTTCCGGAGGGGACGGGGCAGGGATAGGTGCAGGTGCCGAACCGCCGTGGATTACTGCGGCTTCTCGGTGGTGGGCATGCGTGCAGGATTGAGTCGAGGCAAGTAGCAGCCCCCTTTCCACTCGTAGGCTTGATCGCCACAGGGAGGGACGCGAGTGGTCCACGGAATCCAACAACCCCCGTGGATCGCCATCTCTCCCCGTTCGCAGGGAGCACGGCGCTGACCTGGGAGCGGCTCCTTGGGCAATGGCAGGGAGGCTCCCTTCTCGGAGGATGGCGCATCTTGGCCCGCTTTAGGCGGCGTGCGCTTCCCGTCATCTCCGAGCCCTGCCGGGCCAGCATCGGCCGCCACCGCAGCGCTGGGAACTCGCAGTTGCACCTGCTTTGGCAGCGGGGGACTGATCGCGGGGGCCATCCACCGTGTGCCCACTGTTGCGAGCACCAGGGCTGCGACAGCCAGGCCCAATCGCCACATCCCTGCATGAGACCGAGGCTCTGTGCAGAGAGGCGCTAGGCGGGATGCAACGACGTTCGTGGGGGGCACGGCGGAGGACTCTGCCGGCAGCGCGTTCACGTAGAACAGTGGAACATCTGCGAGGGGCCCCGCGAGCTCCTCCGCGGCCTGCGCCGCATCTGCCACCTCGCAGGCTGTGCCCCGTGCGTCAGGCTCGGCTGCCAGCAGTTGCTCAATGAACTCAGCGAGTTCTGGCGCCACCCGCTCGTTGAGCGCCTCGGGGGGGAGCCTCTGCGGGGGTCGAGCATGAGGCTGTTCCTTGAGTTCCTCCGGCTCCGTTCCTGGCGGTGGATACACCCGGGTCACGAGCCGGTACAGGCTGACTCCCAACGCATAGAGATCATCAGCGGGACGCGCCTGATAACGGGCTCTCTGGACGCGCCACTGGCCCCACTCGAAGCGAAACGCCTCAGGGCTGCGGTACTCGGGCGTGTTGGGAGGCATGAGGCTCTCGGTGATGGGCGGGGCTCCGGCCCAGGTGCCCGAGCCGTAGTCCATGAGCACAGCCCGGCCCTTGGCATCGACCAGGATATTATCCCCTTTGAGGTCGCGATGCAGACAGTCGGACTGGTGCAGCACCGCGAGCGCCCCCGCCACCTGCGCGAGGACACCGAGCACCTGGCGCGAGGTGACCTGATGCTGCCGGGCCCACTCGTACAGCGGCAGGCCGTGGATCCATTCGAGTACCAGATAGGGGTGCGCCGCCTTGGGACTGGCGACCCACCAGCCGCGAGCCAGCAGCCTCGGGATGGATGGATGGTGGAAGCGCGAGAGCAGTGCGGCCTCGCGCATGAAGCGCGGGTCATAGGCGAACACGGCCACCTTGAGCGCCACGAGCGGAGACTCAGGATACCCGGCGAGACGCGCGCGAAACACGAGGCCGTAGGTGCCGCGGCCCGCGTAGCCTTCGATGCGCCATGGGCCCACGACGCTCCCAGGCCGGAGTGAGTCAGCGGTGGGCACGTCCGTCATCGGGTCTCTCGGCATGCAGGAGGCGCTTGGCTTCGCCCTTCGCGAACCTACCTCATGAGTAGGCTACAGTCATGCCTCCCTGGCGAATACCCTCGCTAGAAGAAAGGTGAGGGGCTTCTGACGTCTGCCGGGCGGGAGCTGTGCGAAGGGGTCCACTTGTCAGACAGGTTTGCCGCGCGCGTTCCCGGCAGGCCCGTCTGTTGGCGCCAACTCAGGCTGGACGGGGCACCTCAGCGAGCCCCCGGCGGCGTAGGTCTTCGAGGTCCTCGGTGAGCCCCACCTCCAGGCTCCGCTCGGACTCGATGTAGCGCTGCATGAGCGGCACGGGGCAATAGAGACGCCCGTCTCCATCCGGGACCAGCACGTAGCTCAGCTCGCGATGGTCCATCGCCTCGTCGAAGTCGGAGGATCGGATGTCCGCGCCGCGGGCCTTGAGCGCCAGCCGGACCTCTTCGCGCGTGGGCTTCCCGAGCAGCAGTGCCTGCCGCACCACGGCCCGGTGCAGGGGATGGTCGCCACGCCAGCGGCGGCTCTGGTCCCGGAGATCCTTGTCCTCGCGCAGCGCCCGCTCCAGGTTCTCGCGGGTGAGCACGTGGGTGTCCGGTGGCAGCGAATCCACCAGCGCCTTGCACGCCAGCACAATCAGGTTGGCCCGGCGCCCAGCCTGCTCGACGAGGAGCTCGGTGGTGGAGGGCGTGTCCCAGTGCAGACCCAGCGCCGCCATGGGGTCGGTAATGAGCGCCAGCGCCGAGCGCGCGTCCAGTGGCTCCAACCGGAGCTGTTCGCCGAAGTTGCGCAGCGGCTGCTTCTCATCGAGCACCACGGCCCGATACAGGTCCCAGAAGCCCGCGAGGATGAAGTGGGCCCGGCCCTCCTCGGCCAGCGCGCGCATCGTCTGCAGCAACGGGTAGCCGGCCTTGGCATCGGCGCTGATGAAGTCATCCGCCTCGTCAATGAGCCACACCCGAGGCCGTGAGGGAACTCCGGAGGCCACGTCCACGAACGGAGGGAGCGGCGAGCCATCCGAGGGCACTTGTCCACGCTCCCGGGCGAGCCGGCGGTGCAGGTCCGCGTCCGCCAGCTCCACATAGTGCGCGTCCAGATCCGAGCGGACCTGGAGCCGCCGGAACGCGGCGAGCAAGAGGCTGCTCTTGCCCATCTGCCGCTGGCCCACCACGAGGAAGTTGCGCACGGAGCGGTCCGTGATGGCGCGTACCTCGCGCTCGCGGCCGAAGAAGAAGCTCTCCATCTTCACGCCCCCAGCCACCTGGTAGGGCGACAGCTCCGACACAGAGACCTGCTCGGAGATGGTGGTCTCCAGCAGGCGCACGGGCTCATCGGCCAGCAGCAGGTCGCGCAGCCGGTTGGCGGAGAGAACAGCGCAGCGGACCTGGGGCACGCCTTCGAGCACCTGCCGCGCGTTCTGTGCTTGGGTGCGGTCCAGTACGAGCACCTGGCTGGGGCCGCGGCCATCCTGGAAGACATCGGCCATGCGGCGCTCGGCGTCTCCAGACTCCAGGCGCGTGCCATCGATGATGACGACAGCGGTGTCCCGGGCGAAGCGCAACCGGAGCTGTGGCAGCGACAGAGCCCACGTGTTCGTGCCCAGCGAGGCACCGAGCCTTCCGCCAATGGCCTCCGCGAAGGCCGTGGCCGCATCATGAGGGGTCTTGGCGCCGCCGAGAGCTCGCTGCCACCGGGTCGCCGGGATGCCCGCTGCGGTGATGGTGGAGTCGAGCCGCTTCGCACGCCTCAGCGCTTGGTCCGCCGCGGCCATCTCCGCCAGCGGGTAGTGCTTGAGGGCCGCAGGTGACCGCGCGGCGTGGACCACCATCGGGTTGCGGTACACGCGGGCGTAGTACACGAAGCCAAAGAGCAGGAGCGCGCCCAGGGCCAACGCGATGTACAGGCTATAAGCGATAGGGATCTTCACTGCCGGGACAATGAAGCTCCTCGTCCGCGGCCACTTCTTGTAGCTCACGGTAAGCGCGAGATCGAACTGGCCCAGCTTGAGCACTTCGTTCGAGAGCGGAATCGCGATGGATGACTCCTCTCCTGGTGCCAAGTCGTTAATGTTCTGGTTAGGCCCTGTGTGCTGCTTGCCATGCCACTCAAACTCTCCCGTGACGGAGAGAGGCCCAGTGGATTGAGAGCCGGTGTTTCGGAGGGTCAAGGTCAGGGTGCCGTCCTTGAGCTGAGGAGCCTTCGCCAAAACCAACTCTGGACTCAAGAGCACCAAGGGCGAGGTGAAAGCGGTTTCCTCGCCGAACGCGTGGGTGAGCTTGAAGCGGAGCTGAGGGGCCTGGGGGAGAGCGGCGAGATCTGGCCTCAAGTAAGAGAGCTTGACCGGGATCTCCACGGTGGTCCCAGCGTCCAAGCGTGGGACAGAGGCAGGGAAGAGCATCAGGCCCGGAGGGAGCTCGACAGGTTCCAGTTGGATCCAATAAGCCCGGCCTGAATCCGGAGCATTGGCGACGGTGAGGATCAGCTCGCCCGGCTCTCCAAAGTCTCCAGGAGGGACTCGGAGTTCAGCGCTGACGATGGACAGCCGCGGCGGCAGGCCCTGTCGCGCTGGAGCGATTGCCTCCAATGCTCCATCTGTGAGGCGGTGCGAGAGAAAGCCTCCATCGTCGGAGCGAAGAACCGATTTCCCTTGGAGATGGCTCACCCATCCCTGACTCGCACCGCGCAAGAGCCCTTGGAGGGGAGGGGCCTGATGGAGCGACCACAAGAGGATACGGCCGCTATCATCGCCAGAAGCGAGAGTGTGTCCCCCAGGGCTGAAAGCCAAGGAGGAGATCCATCCAATAGGGCCATGCAGCGCGCGGACAGGTTGGCCCGTGCTCACGTTCCACAAAACGATCTGCTTGTCCCCTCCGCCCGAGGCTAGGAAGCGTTGGTCAGGGCTGAAGGCCACAGCCCATACTCCCTTGGCGTGACCCTTCAGCAGTCTCGGCTGGTCATTGGGTTGGGTCCCCCACAACTGCACGGTCGCGTCATCTCCGCCCGAGGCGACGAATCTCCCGTCACGGCTGAATGCCAGGGAGCGGACGGGACCTCGGTGGTAGCGGACGCGCCGGAACGGCTCGACCGACTGGCCTTCTACGAGAACAGGGCTGATGCCGATGAGAGTAGAGCCGTCCGGGTTTGAGCCGATCGGCCGGGCCTCGGTGTAGACTTCTCTGCTGGACCGCAGCTTGTACAAAACGACGCTTCCATCATCTCCCCCTGATGCGAGCGTCCTTCCATCAGGGCTGAAGGCCACCGCACGAAGAGGTCCTTCGTGCTCCTTCACGGGAGCACCGAGGGGCTTGCCTGTCCGCGTGCTCCACAAGCGCAGCGTGCCATCGGCCGAACCCGAGACGAGCTGCGTGCCCTCGGCATTGAAGGCTACGGAGTAAACAGGGCCGGTATGTCCCTCCAACCGCAGGTGTTGCCGTCCGCTCTTCAGTTCCCATAGGGAGATGATTCCATCGTCTCCGCCTGAGGCGAGCAGGCGCTGATCCGGCGAGGTGGCCACAGCGCGCACCGGGCCGCCTGGGGCTCCCAAACGATTTAACTCAAGGCCTGTTGCCGGATCCCACACATGGACCAGTGCGTCGCTTCCTCCGGAGACAAGAGCATCCCCCGTGGGACTGAAGGCCACGGACCAGACGGGGAACAGGTTGCCTTGCATGCGACGGAGTTCATAGCCAGTGGCGATGTCCCACACGCGTACGGTGTTGTCGCCACCGCCCGATGCCAGCGTGCGCCCGTCTGGACTGAAGGCCATGGTCTCAACAGGGGACGTATGTCCCTTCAATTCCCGGAGCACACGCTGCGAGGCAGCGTCGCGTACCTGGATCACGTTGCCATTCGCGGTCGAAGCCAGGACGTCCTCTGTAGGGCTGTAGACGGACACGACATCTGGCGATCCGCCGGGAAACACTTCCACGATTCGCGACACAGCCCGGAGCGCTGAAGCTTCCGCATCGGAAGTGGAAGGCGGGAGTTCTTGGCCAGTATCCACATCCCACTGGCGCACGGTATTTTCCCGGAGGCTCGAGGCCAGGAGCTTCCCCTTGGAAGTAAAGGAAAGCACGGGGTCCACGGGGCCATTCAGAGTCCTCTGAAGGGTTCCGTTCCCTACGCTCCACACGCGCACGGTCTTGTCGCCACTGCCAGAGGCCAGGAACTGGCCATTGGGGTTGAAGGCCAAAGAACGTACGAGATCGCTGTGTCCCGGCAGGCGATGCAACTCGCGCCCAGTATCCACCGACCACAACCGCACGGTGTTGTCCTTGCCACCCGAAGCCAATGTACTTCCATCCTGGTTGAAGACGACGGCCGACACCGCGTCGGTGTGCCCTTCCAGGCGCCGGAGTTCACGGCCAGTGCTCACCACCCATAGCCTCACCAGCCCATCACTTCCGCCCGATGCCAGGAGGCGCCCATCTGGGCTGAAGGCAACAGCGCTCACGTTGCCCATCAATGACCAATGGGCTTCCGAGAGGATCGACTCGGGTTCCCCTTCGGGGACGAGCACCTCACTCTCATCGGCGTGAGCACTCGACGTCACGAGCACCACGGCCACACAGAGCGCCAGGGCGTAACGGCGCACGCTCACGGGCGGACGTCCTTGCGCGCCAGGGCCTCTCGCGCGGCCTGCTCCACCGCCTTGCACCGCAGCACCGTCTTCCCCTCCGCGCTGCTGCGCACCAGCCCCGCGAAGTACAGCCGCACCTCCGGGTACTCCACCTGGTTGTCGAGCGTCTCCAGGTCCTCCACCCGCTCCCCGGCCAAGAGCTTCGTGAGCACCGCCTCGCAACTCCGTGCTCCCGTGTAGCCGTTGCGCTCGTCTTGGCGCAGGCGCTCCTGCACATCGCTTCGCAGCGACGGGCTGCGCACCAGCCGCGACGTCACCGAGTCCACATCCAGCGCGCCCTCGCTCATCAGCGCCTCCCGGAGCAGTCCCAGGTGTCCGCCCGTGGCTGTGTGCACGCTCTGCGCCCACCGTGCGCCATCACGGCCCGCGCCCTCCAGGAACTGGCGCACCTCGTCCACCGTCAGGTCCGGCACCTCGCGGCGAGGCGCGTCCTTGAACACCGAGAAGCTCTGCATGTTGTGCAGCAGCCACGCCGAGCGCTCGCCTCCAGCAATCAGGAAGTGAAACTGCACCGCCGACGGCTCGTCCATCATCCGCCGCAGGTGCCGCCCCAGCGATGTCAGGTGCCCGAACGGCCCCCACTCGTAGCGCAGCACGATCAGGTGCTCCCTCCCGAGCCGCGCCGCCTTCTTCCGCAGGTGCTCCACCAGCGCGTCGAAGCTCTTCACGCTGTCGGCGTCCGGTCCATCTCCGGCCAGGGCGCGGCAGTACTCGGCCTCGGTGCAGTCCGGGACGTTCGGCGGCGCCAGCCACGTGGTCCGCTCCCCGTACTGCGCCGACACCCGGCGCGCCAGCGCCCGCGCCCCTCCGTCCTCCGGCGCCAGCAGCACCAGCCGGTGCTGCGTCCGCAGGATGCGCGCGTACTCCTGCTCCAGCGTGGGCCGCGCGACAGACGGCAGCTCTCCGAGCGGCGGCGACGGCGACAAGGACTCCAGCGCCAGCTTCACCCTGTTGGGCCCGAACGCCGCCTGCGCCAGCCCCCGCAGGAACGCCGCCAGCGGCGGGCCGTGGTCCTCGTACTCGACGAGCTGGATGTTGTACTTCGGCCACAGCGCCCCGCGGTCGATCTGCCCCTTCTTCATCAGCGCGAAGCTCGGCACGTGCCGGCCCTTGGTGATGCCGATGACGTGCTCCAGCTGCTTGAGCACGTACGGGTCGCTGAAGCTGAAGCCCATATAAAGGAAGGGCTTGGAGCCGAGCCATGAGCGCAGCCGCACCAGCGCGTTCTTGTACTGCGAGTAGCTCGTCGGCTGGTCCGTGTCCCCGTACAGCCGCTTGTAGTCCGCGCCCGCCAGCACCAGCGTCGCCAGCCGGTGGATGGTGCCGTGCAGGTACCACACGCGCGGAGTCTCCGGAGAGGCCTCTGCGTCCATCAGGTTCAGCTCGTCCTCTTGATCATTGGAGACGGCTTCGGCGTCCTCGCGGCCCCACAGCAGCACATCGTCGTAGTTGGGCGTGAGCACCACCGGCGGGCGCAGCTCCCACAGCGCCTGGATGACGGACAGGTCCGCGTCCGGCGGCTGCTGCACCCTCAGCCGCTCCCGCAGGAAGCGGTTGAACCGGTACGCCCCCAGCTCCTTGAAGGCCAGCTCCGCGGCCGTCAGGAAGTCTCCCTGGGCGATGCGCTGCTTCACCTCGGCCACGGCGGAGTCGGGGATGGACTCGTCGCGCATCCGCTCGGCGAGCCCCTCCAGCAGCTGGATCCACGAGGGGAACATCCCTCGCTTCACCCCCATGCTGATGCCCGCGCCTATGAATGGAACGGCCTGGTACTTGCGGACCGCCTCGACCAGCTCCCTCGGGAAGTTCATCGTACCTCGCGTGGAGGGGATGATAGTCGCTCCCGGAGAACCTGGGCGAACAGTGAAGATGAAGCGCGCGGCGATGGGGAGGCTCTGGTCACCGAGCCGTGGCAGGCCCTGGCCTCTTCAGGGAGGGCTCGTGCGCTCGGCTGAGGAGGGCGCTCTCATGAGCAGCTCGGTGGAGAACTGAGACGCTCCGTGTGGGAGGAAGGTTCGCTGGTGCGAGCATGTTGAGAAGGGGCTGGTGGCTGCTCCCGCTGGGTTTGCGAGAAGCCGGCCGAGGCAGGAGCGTGGTGCGCAGGGGGCGCTCGCCGAGGGGAGCTGGATGCCGGGGGGTGAACACCTCCTTGGCTGACGCCGCGTTACCCGAGTCGAGCTCGGAGCTTCGAACTATGCTGGCGCCGAGCGCGGGTATCGCCGGGGCGCCCGAGACGTCGTCCTCAAGGAGAGTGCATCGTGCGCAGCTTGACGCTGGTTCCCAGCGGTATTCCCGCGATTGGTGACATCCCCTGGGGGAGCCACTTCTGCAACTTCTACGCGACCGCGGAGGATTTGACGGACTCGCTGGTGCCGTACTTCAAGGCGGGCCTCGAGCACAACGAGCACTGTTTGTGGGTCACCTCCGAGCCGCTGGGCGTGGAGGACTCGAAGGCCGCGCTGCGCACCGCGGTGCCGCGCCTGGAGGAGTACCTGCGCGAGGGGCGCATCGACATCGTCGACCACCGGGAGTGGTACCTGCGCGGCGGCTCCAAGCTGGCGGAGGAGGTGCTCCAGGGGTGGATGGATCGCAAGGGGCAGGCGCTGGCGCGGGGGTTCTCCGGGCTGCGGATCTCGGGGAACACCGCCTGGCTCGAGGCGAAGGACTGGAAGGACTTCACGGACTACGAGACGCGGGTGAACGAGACGTTCCGCCAGCATGAGATTCTCGCGATGTGCAGCTACTGCCTGCACCGCTGTGAGCCGATGGGCATCCTCGACGTGGTGCGCAACCACCAGTTCGCGGTGGCGCGGCGCGAGGGGACGTGGGAGGTGCTGGAGAGTGCCTCGCTGAAGCTGGCCAAGGAGGAGCTGTGCCGGCTCAACGAGGAGCTGGAGCGCCGGGTGGTGGAGCGCACGGCCGCGCTCGAGGCGGCGCTCCAGGAGCGCGCTCACGCGGAGCAGGAGGCGCTGGCGGCGGTGCGGATTCGGGACGAGTTCCTCTCCATGGCCTCGCATGAGCTGAAGACGCCATTGACGTCGCTCCAGCTGCAGCTGGGGCTGCTGAAGTCGGGGGTGATGGCCTCTGGAGATGGGGTGGCCCGGAAGCTGTCGCCGAAGCTGCAGACCCTGGAGCGCCAGGTCACCCGCCTCAACGCGCTCAACAACAGCCTGTTGGATGTGACGGCGCTGAGCACCGGGAAGCTGCGGCTGGAGCTGCAGCCGGTGGAGCTGGGGGCGCTGGTGCGCGAGGCGGTGGAGCGGCTCGAGCCGGACTTCGCGCGCGCGGGCTGCGAGGTGCGGCTGGAGTTGGTGGAGGAGCTGCAGGGGCGGTGGGACCCGATGCGCCTGGAGCAGATCGTCGTGAACCTGCTGACCAACGCCATCAAGTACGGGCTGGGCAAGCCGGTGCACATCCAGGTCCAGCGGCGCGGGGAGAGCGCCGTGCTGGCGGTGAGGGACCAGGGAATTGGCATCTCCTCGGAGGCGCAGGAGCGGCTGTTCCGCAAGTTCGAGCGGGCGGTGCCCTCGCAGCACTACGGCGGCCTGGGCCTGGGGCTCTACATCAGCCGCACGCTGGTGGAGGCGATGCAGGGCGCCATCCAAGTGGACTCGCAGCCTGGGCATGGTGCCATCTTCACGGTGACGCTGCCGTGTGAGCCGGCGCTGCACTGAGCGGCGCGCGGTGGGGTGTCAGGTGTACATCTCGACTTTCTCCATTTCCTCGCGCAGGGCCTGCTGCTCCTGCTTCGTCGCACCGAGCCGCTCCATCATCTTCAGCTCTGGGGCGAAGCGATCGGTGTGGGTCTTGTCGGGGACGAAGCGGCGGATGATCTTCTCCACGCCTCCGCTGGGGCCCGCGGAGTTGTGCGACAGCACGGCGATGCGCTCGTAGGCCTGGCGGTAGCTCTGGCGCACGGCCTCGGGAGTCTCCGGGCTGGACAGCGCCTCGCGCAGGGCTTCGACCTCCGTGAGCAGGTGCGAGAGCAGGACCACGAGGCCGGCCTCGGGGGAACCCCTTTCATGGATCTCGGCGAGGTGGCGGTAGAGTTCCCACGAGGTGTTGGAGGTGTTGGATGGGCTCATGGGCCTGGAAATTGGCTCATGAGCTCCCCCGTGTCGAGCCAGCGCATCCTCGGCGTGAATAGATGGGTGAATAGATATCTGGCGTGTTTGGATTTGTAAGTGAGCGTATTGACTAGCGTATTGTGATGAACGCTGATGATGAATGAATAGATAGCGGATCAAGGCTGGCTGGAAAGCACGGGGTGCGGGCCCGCCTTGCCCCACGAGATGAGCCGCTCCGCGGCGGACTCCAGCGCGGTGCTGACCTTGGTTGCGCGCCCGCCTAGGGGCACCTTCACGATGCGCACTTCGCTCAGGCGCCCGAAGGTCCTCAGGTGCAGGGTTGTCTCCTCTGGCAGAGCCCCCGGAGCTGGGAGCACGAGCACGCCTCGCCGCGTGTTCAAGCACGCCAGGTAGGTGACGAGCTGCTGGAAGTCCTCCGCTGGAGGCATCCCCTCTGCTGGAAGCTTGTACTTCGCGTCGATGACGAGCCGTGTCTCTCCCTGCTCGATGACCACGTCTGGGATGGCCGTGAGCCGCCCCTCCGCGTCCACGGAGAGCGGCCGCTGCGCATGACACGTCAGCCCCTTTGCGTCCGCGACCTTCGCGAGGGCTCGGGTGATGGCGGCCTCGAACACAGGCGCCAGCCGGACGATGAACGACGACAGGGGATGGTGGCCCGGAGTGGCTTGTAGGCCCGAGCTCTCCAAGATGATGCGAGCCAGCTCCACCGCGGGCCCGTACGCCGCGAAGCGGCGATCCGAGTTCAGCACCTTCTCCGCCGCCTTCACCTCCGCCAGCGGCTGCACCTCCGCCAGGGTGGACGTCAGTGTTCGCGCATGCGCCGCCGCGTGCGGACCGAAGAGGCCCGAGCGCTCCAGGACCTGCAGCGCCGCGAGCAGCACCCGGTTGGGCGCCACATCCGGGGTGAACTCATCGAACCGGCACGAGAGCCGGTGCCGGTGCGTGGGAGGACGAGCCAGGTCCCTCCCCACGAGCCAACGCCCCCGCAGCGCTGGACGCTCGGACTCTTCCTCTCGATAGCCGCGCACCCACCCGCCGCGCGCCAGCCGCTCCACCCGCCGGACATAGAGCGCCCCCAGCAGCGAGAGCAACTCCTCGGCCTCTCCCGCGCCCACCACATCCTCGCTCCACGTCACGTCCCTCGCGGCATAGTCGAGCAGCGCGAGCAGGTTGAGCGCTGGCACCTTGGGCCGCACGTGCAGCGTCCCTCCCGGCAGTGCCACCATGCCCGCCACTCCCTGCGCGCGCAGCCGGAAGCCTCCCACCGAGGGCTCGACCGAGAGCGCCGAGCCCAGATGCGTCTGCGCCTCCAGCACGTCGGCAGGGGAGAGCGGCAGTTCAGCCCACTCCCACTCGGTGAGGGTCCACGCCGTCATTCCGCCATGTCCACCGGCCCGGGCCGGGCCGCGTCGAAGAGCACTTGCAGCTCCATCACCACCTGCGGCGAGTCATAGAAGCAGTCCTCCAGCAGTGGGCCAATGTCATGCCGCCAGATGCGCTCGACGCGCGTCGCGTCCAGGTCCTTGTCCATGAAGTACGAGTGGCCGATGCAGAACTCGCGGCCCGGTGAGCGGGCAATCCGCGCGTTCACTCCCTCCAGCCCGCGCACCACCCAGTCGCAGACGTCCGGCGCCACGTCCCACTTGAGCAGGTTGCGCCGAAGCACATCCGTGTCCGGATCCATCCGCACGAAGTGGAAGCGTCGCCGCAGCGCCACGTCGATCTGCGCGATGGACCGGTCCGCGCTGTTCATCGTGCCGACCAGATAGAGGTTGGACGGCAGCTCGAAGAGGTCCCCCGAGCCCGACAGCCGCACCCGCTCCTCGCGGTACTCCAGCAGGTACAGCAGCTCGCCGAACACGCGCGGGAGCGCGGCGCGGTTGATCTCGTCAATGAGCAGCACGAAGCGCTCCGTGGGCGCCGCCTGGGCCCGCTCCGCCAGCGCCTTGAGGATGCCCGCGCGGTACTCGTAGCGCAGCCCCCCCGGCGCCTGCGGATCCGCCACCGGGCGCAGTCCCTCCACGAAGTCCTCATAGGAGTACGCGGGGTGGAACTGCACGCGCTCGCACCGGGACTCGGCCCCGGCCTGGTAGCGGGCCAGCTCGCGGGCGATGAACGTCTTTCCTGTCCCCGGAGGCCCGTAGAGGATGAGCTGCTTCCGGTGCTCCAGCAGCGCGCACAGCTCCTCCAGCCGCTCGCGGCGCAGCGAGGTGACATGGAGGAAGCGCTCGGCCGGATCCAGCTCCTTCGGAGGTAGCTGCTGATCCAGCCGCGCCTTGAGCCAGTGGAGGAAGCGCCGCATGGCCTGTGTGGCCGGCAGCCCCGCCGCCATGGGCATGTGAGGTGCCAGCGCCTCCCGGAGCGCATCATTGGAGCGCACCGCCAGCGTGCCCGGAGAGAGCGTTCCGGGCAGCGCGGGCAGCCCGAGCATCTCCATCATCCGCGCCTTACCGTGGTCTCCCTCGAGCGTGTACAGGCCCAGGAAGCGCGCGGGTTGCACGAGGGCCAGGCACTTGAGCAGCACCGCCTCGCCCAGCCCTCGCACGGTCAGAGGGCTTCCTTTGTCGAGCACCCGATCCAGGCGCTGCTCCACGCGCCCCTCTCCATAGAGCACGTCCCGCAGCGTGGCGCGGAAGTGGACGAGCTCCTCCTCACGCGCCTCCAGGAAGAAGCGGTTGAGCCCTGGCATGGGCCCCGTCGCCCCGAGCAGCCCCAGCTGGTACACGGGCCGGAAGTCCTCCGGCGTGAGCCGGTCCAGCGCCTCCTTCGCGAGCAGCCGCGCCCACGCCTCGCGCTGCTGTGCCTCTCTCGTGTCGGACTCATCCGGGTAGCCCGAGGTGCGCCGCCACTCCTCCACCCACGCTGCCAGGTCCAGCACCCGGGGAGCGGGCGCCGAGGTGGGCTCGGGCGTGAGCGCATCGAAGGGCAGGTAGGGCGCGAGCGCCTCGCGGACCTCGGGGTTGCGGTCCACCACGAGCCGCGCCAGGTGCGGCAGCTCATCGGCGCGGATGGGCAGCACCACCCCGCTGCGAGGCGAGGCCATCATCATCCCCGACAGCGTCGAGTGCGCTTGAATGGCCGCCAGCGGAATCGGGTGGGGGAGCACATCGGTGATGAACTCCACCTCGAAGCGCGTCTCCTCACCCACGGGGGCCGGAGCGGCCACCATCTTGCCGAGCCCCAGCACCTCGCGCACGGGACTGGCCTGATAGAGGAACACGAGGTCTCCCGGCTCGGCGTCCTGGAGCCACTCGCGGGAGCTGCGCTGGGTGGCCGTCCACATGCTGCGCCGGCCCCGCTTCACCTCGGTTCGCAGGTTGCGCCGCGAGAGCATGTGCCGGACGACCCAGGCTGCGGGCTCCTCCTCCGGCTCGCCGCCGATCTCCTCCTCGGGCGGGCCGTCCTCCAACTCCTCCACCTTCTTGCGAGCCAGGTAGCCGCCCAGCTTTCTGTCACACAGCCAGTGGCAGAAGGCGTCGAAGTGGTCCGCATCTTGGATGCCCAGCGGCTTGAGGCGCTCGAGCACGAAGCGCAGGGCGGCGTTGGCCTCCAGATAGTGCTCCAGGGCCATGCTCACCTCGCGCGGCTCGCCCCAGAGCGCCAGACAGAAGTTGCCCGTGCGGCGGCTCTTGGCGTTCACCACGAGGTACAGGTCCGGCCGCAGGCAGCGCAGCGCCGGGCTCAGGAAGCCCGCTCGGAAGCCCTTCGAGAGCGGCGAGGCGGCAAAAACGTCCAGCGCGGCCTGCTGGGGGCCCTGCTCCAGCGTGCGCAGCAGGCGCAGCAGGTTGTGGGCAATGTCCCGCCACGCGGCCTCGTTCGGCACCCAGCCCACATTCTGGAACCAGAGCTTGATCTCCCGGTTGATGACGGCCCAGCTCGCGGTCCACGCGCCGCGCTGACGGTTGAACGGCGTGTCCCGGTGCGGCAGCAGCTTCACCAGCACCCGGTCCGTCACCTCCTCGCCCGCATCGGCCCGGCGGCAGATGTCCTCGAAGGCCGCGCGAGCAAACGCGGCATCCGCGGCGCAGCGCGCCAGGTGTGCCTGTCCGGAGGGCTGGTGGACGAAGCGCTGGAGGAACTGGGCGACGAGCTCGGGCAGGGGCGGCAGGACGTTCACGCGGGAGAACCTCTCCTCTCCCTGCCCGGCCGAGGGGCAGGCGAGACCCAGCAGGTAGGGAGAACTCCACACTACCCAGCAGGCCTCTCAGGGGCCACGATTTCTCGGTGGCCCTAGCGCCTGCCTGGAAGCATCAATACGGGGCGTACGGCCCCTTCCTTGAAGGATGGCGGTCGACTAGGTTGCGCCGCCCTTCCGGTACCCCTTCCACGAGGAAACGACCATGCCCCGGATTTCCAACGCCCTGATTCAGGAGCGCAACGAGTTCATCCTGGAGATGCTCCGCAGCCAGCCCGACATCTCCCGCCAGGAGGCGCAGGAGCGCTTCGAGGAGAAGTTCGACGCCACCCTGCTCCCGAAGACGTTCCAGCAGCTGAAGGAGCAGGTGCAGCAGGAGCGCGCCGCGGCCCCGGCGCCCGCCGAAGAGCCCGCCCACGAGGAGCAGGACACCCCCGAGGAGGACTCCTCCGCCCAGGCCAGGTCGGCCAACGGCGCTTCCGAGCCCACCAACGGCGCCGCGGCCCAGCCCGCCAAGGCGGCCAAGGCGGCCAAGGCCAAGGGGCAGAGGAACCTCTTCGTGGACGCGTCCAAGGAGCAGCTCGTCTTCCTGGAGCGCATCGTCCAGCAGCTCCAGGAGGCCGGTGCCTCCAACGTGCGCATCGACCACTCCACGGATCGCTGGATGGTCCTGACCGTGGACGCGAAGTAGCCCTCGCGCGCACCACCCCCTGGGCCGCGTCCGAGGGTGCGGCCCAGGGAGCTGGGAGACGGGGTGTGTCGGGTGTGCCTCCGGTCGCGCGTCCACGGCGCAGCGAGGAGCCACCCATGGCCGACACGGATCCGTCCCACACCCACTATGAGAAGATCGCCGAGCGCCCGGAGCAGTGGGGCCTGGAGGACAGAGGCTATCGCGCGCTGAAGAAGAGCCCCTGGGTGGTGACGGAGAAGATCCACGGCGCCAACTTCGCCCTCTTGAGCGATGGGCAAGTGGTGCGGTGCGCCAAGCGCAAGGCGCTGCTGGCCGAGGGCGAGGACTTCTTCGGGCACACGGCGCTGTTGCCGCGGCTGGTGCCGGCAGTGCTCCGGCTGCAGGCGCGGGTGCGAGAGCGGCACCCGGACGCGGTGCGCATGACGCTCTATGGCGAGCTGTTCGGCGGAGCCTATCCGCACCCGGACGTGCCCACTGTGCCCGGGGTGCAGGCGGTGCAGACGGGGGTGTACTACTCGCCGCGCATCGAGTTCTGCGCGTTCGACCTGGCGCGGGAGGATGCGCGGGGCGAGCGGCACTACCTCGACTATGAGGTGCTGCTGCGGCTGTGCGAGGAGGAGGGGGTGCTCGCCGCGAAGCCGCTCTTCGTGGGCAGCTACGAGGAGGCGCTGGAGTTCCCCACGGGCTTCGAGAGCCAGGTGCCGGGGTGGCTCGGGCTGCCGCCGCTGCCGGGCAATCTGGCGGAGGGGGTGGTGCTCAAGCCGCGGATGGACCTGTGGGTGCCTTCGGCGAAGGGGCGGGTGCGGCCGGTGCTCAAGCACAAGATCGCCCAGTTCGCCGAGGACGAGCGCTTCCACGGGGCGGCGAAGTGGAAGCCCGCGCCCGTGCAGGGGGCGTGGCTCTCGGAGGAGGACCTGCGGGGGCTGGCCACGGGGTATGCGAACGAGGCCCGGCTGGCGAGCGCGGTGTCGAAGCTGGGCCCACCGCCGAGCGAGAGCAGCCCCGAGGCCGAGGCGCTGCGGCGGCTGCTGGAGGAGGACATCCTGGAGCAGCTGGAGACGGATGCGGGGGACAGTCTCCGGGCACTGGCGCCCGAGCCGAAGGCCTCGCTCGAGGCGCACGTGCGGCGGGAGGCCGAGGACCTGTGCACGCTCTACTTCGCGCTGCGGGACGGAGAGGTGGGTAACAGGTAGCCAAGCATCAGCTCCCCGAGCTCATCGGCCAGCTCGGGGTCCTCGAAGAGCTCGGGGCGCTCGATGGCGGCGGACCAGATGATGCCGCGGATGGCGCGGGTGATGACGAAGGTGGCCAGCTCCACGCGGCGGGAGCGGAGCTGGCTGCTGTAGTGCAGCATGAAGGTGCGCACCACGGTCTCAATGCGCTGCTCGAAGGATTGAACGCGCTCCATCATGCCCAGCTTGAGGCCCTCGCTGATGAGCACCTGATGGAGGCGTGGGTTGACGGCGTAGGCCTTCATCACCCCGAGCGCCACGTCGCGCACCACCTGTTGCGTGGACGGGGAACCCTGGGACTGGAGGGCCTCGGTGCACACGTCGAGCACGCGCTGAATCTGGCGCTCGAACAGGGCGGTGATCAGCGCCTCCTTGCTGGGAAAGTACTGGTAGAGCGAGCCGATGCTGACGCCAGCGCGCTCGGCCACCTGGCGAGTGGTGGTGTCTTCGAAGCCATGCGCGACAAGAATGTGAGCAGCGGCCTCCAGGATGGCGTCCACGGTGGCTCGCGAGCGCTCCTGGCGAGGCTTTTTCCGAGGGACGGAACGACTGCGCTGGGCCATGGCTCTCCCCGAGGGAAACCTGAACAGGGATGCGAATTTCGCACACCCCGCGTGCTCATTACCTTTTTCACCGCACAGTCACGAAGCGACATCCGTCGCCGGAGGAAGCCCATGTTCGCTCTGCCCCTGATCGTCCGCGGTGGTCACGCCTTCCTGAGGCTCGTCCAGGACCTGAACCGCCTGGACGAGGTGTTCCGTCTCATCGAGTCTCTCCACGACAACCCGCGCATCAGCGAGCAGCTCGTGGAGGGGCACCGGCAGACGCCGCACGGGGCGCGGGCGCTGCAGGAGAAGCCGCGCTTGGGGAAGATTGACTTGGAGGCGCTGGGGCGGCTGCCGGAGGGGACGTTCGGCCACGAGTATGCGCGCTTCATGCGCCGCCATGGGCTGGATCCGGCCTCGTTGCCGGTGAAGCCGGTGGAGGATGACGCCTCATTCATCGAGGCCCACCTGCGTGAGACGCACGACCTGTGGCACGTGGTGACGGGCTTCGAGCCGGACGTGGCGGGCGAACTGGGGCTCCAGGCGTTCTACCTGGCGCAGTTCCCGAACCGTGTGGCGCTGGCGATTCTCTCGGCGGGCATGATGAACACGCTCATCTACGGGTTCGAGGACAGCGCGGCGCGGATGACGCAGATCGCGCGCGGTTGGACGCTGGGGCGCCGGGCGCGTCCGCTGTTCGGCACGGACTGGAAGCAGCTGTGGGCCACGCCCATGACCGAGGTCCGCGCGAAGTTGGGCCTGGAGCTGAAGGCGGTGGACGTGGTGACGCCGGAGATGATCCCACAGGACGTGGCGCGCGAGCCCGTGGCCCGCGCCTGACCGAGCGCTGGGCCTTCCCGAGGGGCGTTGGTCACCGCTTGCGGTCGCGCAAGCGGGTGTACGTGTACGAGATGACCAGCAGCATCACCCCAAGCAGGATGAAGGTGAGCACGCGCTGGCCGATGGGCAGCCGCGCCAGGTCCACGATGAGCAGCCGCCCGAGCGCCAGCGCCAGCACCCCGATGCCCGTGAGCCGGTACCGGCGCTCGTTCAGGGCGAAGCCCACCGCGAACATTCCGAAGGCCGCCACCACCCACCCAAGCGTCGTGAGCCCTGCCGGCATCCACTCGCCCACGAGCCACACCAGTGCGAGCCCCGTCCCCATGGCACAGAGCGCCTTCAGCGTTCCCTGAGCCTGGAGTGTGGTCGGCGCTGGCAGCCAGGGGGCACTGAGCTCCGCGGATCGCTCGACGATCAGGAAGCACGCGAAGGCCACCGCGTACAGCAACGGAGGAGAGGACACGATGAACCACGTGGCCCCGAGCCCCACGAACAGCACTCCCACGCCCACCCAACGCAGCACGGGCGATGCCGTGCCGCGCGCCACGAGCCCTGTCGCGGCCCCCGTCACCAGCCAAGAGGCGACCAGCGCTGAGCCTTCGTAGTGAGCCGGCATCGCCAGGGCCAGGGTGAGCGCACACAGGGACATATAGGTGTGGAGCAGGGCGGGCGTGGCCTGCCGCCACCGTGCGACCGCCGCCGAGGCCCCGTGCGCGAGTGCGACGATGAGGAAGAAGGAAAACAGGTCCGGCTCACTCCGGCGCTCCACCTCATAAGCGCCCAGCCCCACCAGCCCCACCCAGTTGAGCATGGCGAAGGTGAGGCTGGCGCGGACAGACAGCTCTTTCGGCCGGGCGAGCAGCGCCACCGAGAACAGCACGAAGTACACCGACAGGAAGCTCAGGCTGAGGAAGAGCCGCTCGGGATCCGGAGCGTCCGGTGCCACCGCGCCTGTCCGCAGCGCCCAGTTCACGTGCGTGGTGTAGACAGCCACGAGGCTCGACAGCGGGACGATGACCCACCGGTTCTGCACCAGGAAGAACAGCGCGCCCGCCGCCAGCAGCGTGGTGGACAGCAGCGTGAACGCGGTGATGTCGCTGAGCATCCCCGTGTGCAGTCCGAGGAACAGCGCGATGCCCGCCACCGTCTCCGAGTGCATCCGGTGCGCGATGACGACGATGGCCACCACCAGCCCCGCCAGCAGCACCAGCGCCAGTGCCTGGCTGTCGATGACTCGAACCGAGGGGATGAAGTGCAGCGCGTACGTGACGAAGTACGCCAGCGCCAGCCCGCCTCCGAAGAGGATGCGCCCGAACAGCTCGTAGCGCTTCGACTGCCACAGCCCGAACGCCCCGAGCCCCGCACTCAGCAGGTAGCCCAGCCCCACCCGCGCGAACATCCCCAGCTCTCCGAAGCGCCAGGTGATGAGGTACGCGATGCCTGTAATGAGCGCGACGATGCCCACCCGGCTCAGCCAGTACGTACCGAGGTGCGCCTCCAGGTCCGCGCGCTCCGGGGACGCGGGCGTCGGCGCTCCCCCTATATAAGGAGGCGGTGGAGGTGCCTGCCCAGGCGCCGGCCCGGACACCGCAGCCGTGCCCTTCGCCTCCAACTGGTGGAGCCGATCCTCCAGCGTCGCGACCAGCGTCTCGAGCTTTCGCACCCGCTCTCGAAGCTCTTGATCCCCATCCTCTGCGCTCATGTGCGCAACCGTCCTCGCGGTGGTGGCATGTCGCCTTAACCCTCTGGAATCACTCAAGAGTTAACGGGAAGGCATGTCAGACCGTCAGGTTACACGAACCCCCCTCGACGTTGCGGCCAGGTGGGGTCATGCATCGGTTTTCGAAGTCTTTCGTTACAGCAATTCTCTTCACGGCAGTGTTCTCGTGCAGCTCCGGCCCGGCTTCGGATGAGGCCGGCTCGGGCCCGCTGGCTCAGGCGCTGGGGACGCCTCGGCGGCTGTTGCCTTTCGTGCAGCTCAAGGATGGGCGCGTGCTCGCGGCGGGTGGCCATGACGGCAACCGCACGCTCTCCTCGTGCGAGCTGTTCGACCCTGTTTCGGGCGTGTGGAGCGCCACGGGCTCTCTCAAGGTCGCGCGCCGCAACCACGCCGCAGTGACGCTGGTGGATGGCCGCGTGCTCGTGGCGGGCGGCTCGCCCCAGCAGCTCGTCGGCATGCTCGCCAGCGCCGAGCTCTATGAGCCGTCCACCGGCGAGTGGACGCAGGTGGCCCCCATGTCGGTGCCGCGCATCGATCCGACCGCCGTGCTGCTGACGGACGGGCGAGTGCTGGTGGTGGGCGGCTCGGACCTGGACCGGCGGCAGCTCCGCTCGGCGGAGGTGTTTGATCCGGCCACCGGGACGTGGACGCCCGCCGAGACGCCCGGCTGGGGCCACGGCGGCGCGCAGGCCGCGGCCGTGCTCAAGGATGGGCGGGTGCTCGTCGTGAGCGGCCTCCAGGCGGAGCTGTTCGATCCGGCCTCGGGTCTCTGGACGAAGGCGGGGTGGGCGGGGGGCGCTGCGGGCACGCACCGCTCGGGCCACACCGTGACGCGGCTGCTGGATGGGCGGGTGCTGGTGGTGGGCGGCAGCACGTCCCGCGCGGCGGAGACGGCCGAGGTGTTCGATCCGGCCACGGAGACGTGGACGCTCGTGGCGCCTCCGCACATGCCGCGCGAGAACCACGGCGCGGTGGTCACCTTGGATGGCGCGGTGCTGGTGGTGGGCGGCTACCACTTCTCTTCGGGGACGCTCGCCGAGGCGGAGCGCTTCGAGCCGGCCACGGGCTCCTGGAGCCTGGTGACGGCACTGCGCGTGCCTCGCCGGGGCGCGGGTGTGGTGCCACTGCCCGGCGGCGAGGTGCTGCTGGTGGGTGGGTTCAACGATGCGGGGAGCGCGCTCGCCAACACCGAGCGCTACCTCCCGGGCAGCCACTGCGTTCCCTCCACCTGCGCGGACCAGCACGGAACATGTGGCGTGGTGCCGGACGGGTGCGGTGGGCTCTTGGAGTGCGGCCCGTGTGACGGCGGCGAATAGGGGTGACATGCTGCGCGCTCCATGCGTGCACCCCTGTCCGCCATCTCCGCTCTGTGGTTGTTGTCCACCGCCTGCGCCACTCCCGGCGCGACGCCTCCCAACTCCGGCAGCTCCCTTCGGGAGGCGGAGCGTCCCTTCGGCACCCTTCGCCAGCAGACCGAGCGGCAACAGGCCTGGCTGAAGGAGCGGCTGGAGGTGGCGCTGCCCAAGCTCATGCGCCAGTACGGCGTGGAGATGTGGGTGGTGCCCATGCGCGAGTACAACGAGGACCCTGTCTTCAAGGCGCTCGTGTCCGGCCGGAGCTTCGCGGCGCGGAGGCGCACCATCCTCGTGTTCCATGACATGGGCCCGGAGAAAGGCGTGGTGCGCCTCACCCTCGGCGGCGGCGCGCAGGGAGGCCTCTACGAGCAGGTGAGGATGCAGCGGCAGGTGGATGGCGGCGGCGCGCAGCGCACCGCCGAGCCCTGGGGCCCGGACCAGTGGCAGATGCTCAAGCAGGTGCTCCAGGAGCGCCAGCCGAAGACCGTCGCCATCAACGTGTCGCGCACCTTCGCCTTCGCGGACGGCCTCTCCCATGGCGAGTACGAGGGCATGACGGAGGCGCTCGGCCCCGAGTGGACGGCGCGCCTCAAGCCCGCGGGCGGGCTGCCGGTGGACGTGCTCGCGTGGCGCAGCGCGGACGAGGAGCGCTTCTTCGCCGAGGAGAACAAGCTCGCCTGGGACATCATCTCCACGGCGTTCTCCAGCACGGTCATCACCCCCGGCGTCACCCACGTCAAAGACGTGGAGTGGTGGATGAGCCAGCGCCTGAGCGACCTCGGGCTGGACACCTGGTTCCATCCCTCCGTGAGCGTGCAGCGCCAGGGCGTCACCGAGGCCCAATTGGGCCAGGACCCCGTCATCCAGCGCGGCGATGTGCTGCACTGTGACTTCGGCATCACCGCCCTGCGGCTCAACACGGACACCCAGCACATGGGCTACGTGCTGCGCGAGGGCGAGACGGAGGTGCCCTCCGGGCTGAAGCAGGCCCTGGCGCGCTCCAACCGGCTGCAGGACCTGGTGGTGGAGGAGCTGCGCCCCGGCCGGACGGGCAATGAGATTCTGCGCACGGTGCTCGGGCGCATGAAGCAGGAGGGCATCGACGGCACCGTCTACTCGCACCCCGTGGGGCTCCACGGACACGCGGCTGGCGCCATCATCGGCCTGTGGGATCGCCAGGAGGGCGTGCCCGGCAATGGCGACCACACCCTCATTCCGAGCATGTGGTACTCGGTGGAGCTCCAGGCCACCTCGCCCGTGCCCGAGTGGGGCGGCCAGCCCGTGCGCTCGGCCCAGGAAGAGGACGTCATCATCGGCGCCGACGGCCGCGTGCGCTGGGCCTACCAGCGGCAGACCGAGTTCCACCTCGTGCGCTGAGACGCGGTGCGCCAGGGCCGCTCGGCGGGTTCCTCCGCGCACTACGCTTTACGTGGCGTTGCAGGCGCACTACCCTATAGGTGGGTAGGTTCCTACGACGCGTGCATGAGCGGCTCCCTGCGACTCGAAGACACCCAGCGCGAGCGTGACCCCGAGGCTTCCTCCACGGAGGCCCTCCTGTGGGCCCTGCGCCGCCACGGCGTGTCCGTGCAAGAAGAGCCCCTGAGGCAGGCCGTGGGTTGGGGGGAGGCCCTGGCGCTCGCCGCCTCGTGGGTGCAGCGCGCCGAGACGCCCGAGCCTCCCGTCGCCACGCTCATCGCCGGAGTTCTGGAGCTGTGGCGGCGCTATGTCCCTCGGCCCTGGCCCTCCACTCAGGAGGAGGCTCCGCAAGGGCTGCCGCGCAGCTTCCATGAAGCCTTCTGCGCCGCGCCGCTGGAGGTGCGGCTCGCGCTGGCCCGGGAGGTGGCCGCAGATCCCCGCTTCGACGCGGAGGATGCGCTGGACCTGGGCCGCAAGCTCCGGGGGTTGCTCCGAGCGGAGGACCGCGGCGGAGAGCTCGAGGACATCCTCGCCATCTGGGAGGTCCAGGCCCCGCACGTCTACCGAGCCGAGCCCGCGGTGCTCGGCTGGCGCGTGGAGTGCGCCCTCGGTCGGCCAGGGGCGGATGTTCAGGGGGCGCTGCTCGGGCTGGCGGAGTGGCGGGGGCACCTCGTGCCGCTGCAGAAGCTCGCCGAGTGGTGCCTCTACCGGGGCCAGGTGGGCGCGGCACGCGCGGGCCTCACCGCCGCCTGGCCTGGCGTGCGCGACAGCCCCCGGCTCTTCGGGTGGGACGTGGAGGACTTCGCCCACCGTGCCGTGCTCACCGTGCTGGACGCGGCGCTCCTGCGAGAGCCCACTCCCGGCGAGGAAGGGCTCCCCGCACAGCTGGAGCCCTTCGGTCCCCTGGCTCCGGGTTGGCTGGAGCGTGCCCTCTCCTATCGCACGGGTGTGTGGACGTGGAGCGGCGAGCCCGCGCGCTGGTCCCGGCTCTCGCCGGAGCACGTCCTGCTCGAGCAGCAGGGGCTGGTGATGGCCTTCGAGCAGGAGCTGCGCACGCGCCATGGCTGGCCCCTGGGGCGCACCCAGCTGCTCCACCCGGGCCTGATGGGGCTGCTGCCCGAAGTGCGTCCGGGGCCTCACGCGTCGCAGGAGCCAGCGCGCACGCCCGCCGCGCTGCTCCTTCCCGCCGAGTGGGTGCTGAGCGAGTGGGCGCGCCCGGGCTCCGACAGCCGCTACCGCCACCCGCATGCCGAGGCTGCCGTCGCCTCGGCGCTGCTGCCCTGGGGACACTTCCTGCGCCGGCTCGGCCTGCTCAGCTCCCAGGCTCACGCCGCGTGGCGAGTCCGCGTGACGCGGACGCTGGGCCGGCTTCCGGAGCAGTTCGCGTTCGCGGATGACACGGCGCTTGGCCCGGAGGTCTTCAAGGCCCTGCGCGGGGACTGAGGCGGCGGAGGCGTGCGCTCACTGGCCCGTCATCGACTCGAGCAGCTTCACGAGCGCCGCCTTCTCCTCGGCGTTGAGGTCCAGCTTCTTGATCGTCTCCGTGCGCGTGCCGGTGAACGTCCCGTTCTCGTCGCCGCCCTTGTTGTAGAACTCGACGACGTCCGCCAGCGTGGCCACCTCGCCCGTGTGCATGTACGGAGCCGTCAGGGCGGCGTTGCGCAGCGTGGGCGTCTTGTAGGCGCCCACCATCTCCGAGCGCTTGTCCGCCAGCGTGGTGCGCAGCGCCGCCAGCCGCGAGGCCTCCGTGCCCGTGGGCGCGTCGCTGAAGGCGCCCGCCGCGTTGAACTTCCAGTTCAGCATCGGCTCCACCGCGGCCGTCTGCCCCGGGGCGCTCTCGCTGCCGTCCTTCACGCCGATGTTGTGGAAGAGGTGGTCGCTCATCTCCACGCCCTTGTGGCAGACGATGCACTGGCCCTTGCGCACGTACGTCTTCAGCGCCAGGTAGGCCGGATCCCTCTCGCCCTCCGCCACGCTCACCGTGGCCGCGGCGATGAAGCGCTTCACGTCCTCGTCGAACGGCGACCGCAGCCGGTTCACCGTGCGCTCGTAGGCCTGCATGAGCTTGCCCGTGTTGGCCAGCAGCTCGTCATCCCCCGTCTCGTCCGGCGTCTTGTTGAACAGCTCCGCGTACCCGGGCAGGTAGTCCTGCGTGAGCACCGACCGGATGATGTTGGCGTTGGAGCCCATCTCGACGGGGTTCGTCATCGGCAGGATGGCCTGGTTCCACAGCCGGTCCGCGCGCCCGTCCCACATGAACCAGCGGTTGTAGTCCGCATTCAGGATGGTGGGCGGGTTGCGGCCCGTCACCCCACCGTTGCAGCCGTCCGCCTTGGCCTTGGCCACCGTGCGGCCATCGCCGTCATGGCAGCTGGAGCACGACACCGTGCCGCAGGCCGACAGCTTCGGGTCATGGAAGAGCCGGTTGCCCAGGGCTGCCGCCTGGGGATTGTCCGCGAGGCGGTTGGTGGCGTCCGCGGGCGGCTTCTGCGGCGGCGAGTGCAGCTGCTGCAGCGCATCCAGCTCATCGAAGGAGGGGAACGGATTCTCGTCCCCACATGCACTGGCCAGCAGTCCCACCACGAGCAGAGATGTCAGGCGAGTACTCAGGCTTCTCGCGTTCATAGAGGCATGGGCTCCTGCGACAAGGGCGGAGGACACAGCGGAAGGGGCCTCGTCGTCGTCGTCACATTGCCGTGCCTGGGGGCAAGGAATCAATCCACCCCTGTGTGCGAAGGAGCCGTCGCTTTTGACGAGGGCCCTCCGCCAGGGCCAATGGGCTCAGGGGTTCCCCGTAGCAGCCCGTGGAGGGAGCGGCCGAGCGAGCGCAGCGCGCCCTGGCTAGCCACACATGGCGCGAAAGTCCCGCGTGGCCGTCTCGTAGTCGTGGAGCTTCAGCACGCCGGGCTTGGGCTTGAGGGTGGGCGCTTGGCCGTCGTCACAGCGCCAGCCCGAGGCGGGGCTCACCTCCACTTGCAGCTCGGCTTCACTGGGGAGGTTGGAGACCACGTACAGGCAGCGCTCGCGGCTCTGCTTCACCATGACGTTGCCCAGCGGGCGAGCGGGCTCGCTCACATGGGCCACGTGAATCCTCACCCCCGCGCAGGAGGTGCTCCCATGCCGCACAACGCTCGGTGGGGCGATGAGGACCCCCGTAAGGCTGGCATTGCCCTCGCGCTCCAGGCGCTCCGCTCCCGTGCCGGAGGCGCAGCCCGTGGTGAGCAGCAGGGCGGTGGCGAAGGTGAGGCCTGGCTTGAGCATGCGGTCTTTCTAATCGTGTTGCGGCAGGGCAGCGAGCGCTTCGAGCACGGCCTGGGCGTGCACCCGCCCACTCCCGAGTCCTGGGCGCAGATCAGTGAGCGGGCGTCCCTCCGTGGCCGGAAGTGCATCGCATCCGGCTCTGACAACGGTCTGGAGCCTTCCGACGTATCGGGGGTATGCCGACGCACCTCGAATGTGGTGTCGTGGTGAAGTCCGGGTGCCCACAAGGAGGCGGAAGGAGATGACGCAGGAGATATCCGACGCTCGGCTCCAGGCCGTCCTCGAGCTGCCGCCCGAGCGACGCCATGCGTGGTTCCTTCAGCGGGTCCGCGAGTCCGGCGAGGTGTGGGGGCTGTATGCGGAGGGCTGGGCGCTGGCGTTCGATGACGAGGGCCGGGATGTGCTGCCGCTGTGGCCCACCCCCGCCGCGGCCCGCCTGTGCGCCACGAACCTGTGGGAGGGCTTCGAGCCCCGCTCGATTCCTCTGCAGCAGCTGGTGGACGAGCTGCTGCCGGACCTGGCCGAGGAGGGCATCCCCGTGGGCGTCTTCTTCACCCCGAAGGGGCAGGGCTGGCCGGTGACGGCGGCGGAGCTGCGCGAGCAACTGCTCGGGAGCAGCGCCAGCGCCTGAGGCTGCCCGCCTGCCTTCCGGGGTGGGTGCCCCTCCGGAAGCTCCTTAGGGAGGCTTGCGCCTACCTTGCCCCCCATGATGCGCTGCGGATGACTCCGATGACGAACCCCACGACAGAACCGCCTCGGCACCTGGGGCGCTACGAGCTGGTCCACCTGCTGGGCCAGGGCGGCATGGGCGAGGTGTACCTGGCGAAGATCTCCGGCGCGGCGGGCTTCGAGAAGCCCTGCATCGTCAAGACGATCCTCCCGGCCCTCCTCAAGGACGGCCAGTTCCTCGACCGCTTCCACCACGAGGCCAAGGTGCTGGTGCACCTGGTGCACTCGTCCATTGCCCAGGTCTACGACATGGGCGAGGCCGACAGCACCTACTACATGGCGCTGGAGTACGTGGCGGGCGTGGACGTGGCGTACCTGGCCGAGCAGGCGCGCAGCCAGGGCCAGCCCATCCCCGTGCCGGTGGCGCTCTACATCGGCCAGAAGGTGGCCGAGGGGCTCGGCTACGCGCACCGCAAGACGGGGCCGGATGGCACGCCGCTGGGCATCGTCCACCGGGACGTGTCCCCGCACAACGTCATGGTGTCCTACGAGGGCGAGGTGAAGGTCATCGACTTCGGCCTCGCCAAGTCCGCGGCGCGCAGCAAGTACACGCTGCCGTCCACGGTGATGGGGAAGCTGGGGTACATGTCCCCGGAGCAAGCCCGCGCCGAGCCGCTGGACCACCGCACCGACATCTACTCGTGCGGAGTGATGATCTGGGAGCTGCTCGCGGGCCGGCCGCTCATTGGCCACGGCACGGTGGGGGAGATGATGGCCGCCATGGCCCGGCCCCAGGTGCCCTCGCTCCACGAGCTGCGGCCCCAGGTGGATCCCGCCATCGACGCGGTGGTGCGGCGCGCGCTGGCGCCCAATCCCCAGGAGCGCTACGGCCGCTCGGACGAGCTGGCGCGCGCCCTCAATGAGCAGTTGCTGCGCTTCAGCACCGCGCTGGGCGCCGAGGAGGTGGGCAACTTCGTCAGGGCGCTCTGCCCGGAGGCCTTCTCCGCGCAGCGCAAGCTCATCTCCCGCATCTCTGGCGTGCGCCGCGCGCCGTCCACGCCGCCGATGGCGGGCGTGCTGCCTGCCTCGGGCGTGGCTCCCGAGACGGCGGGCGCGCAGCCCATCACCGGCATGGAGGCCACCTCGGTGCGCCCGCTGAGCGCCATGGAGGCGGACAGCGATGTGCCGTACCGGCCCATGGCGACTCCGCTGCCCGGAGCGCCTCAGTCGGGTGCCATGCCCGTGGGAGCGATGGTGCCGCAGGCTCCGAGGTCCGGGCCCGTGGTGGCTGCGGCGCCGGTGTCTTCGCCTCATCCCGTGGCCATGCAGTCGGGGCCTCACGCGCCCGCGTCGGGTCTCACGAAGACGAAGCTCCTCGTGGGCGGAGTCATCGTGGTCCTGCTCATGACGAGTGTGGCGGCCGTCACCGCGCTGGTCGTGCGCCCGTCGCCTCCGCCCATGGCGGCGTTCCACGATGGCAGGCCGCCCCCGCCGGACCGTGATGGCCACTACCCACCGGGGCCCCACGACGGACCTCCGGATGCGGAACGTCCCCCCCATGCGGGCAGGCCTCCTCCTCCGCCTCCTCCGAGAGAGGGACCTCCCGGCAGAGGACCCAGGGGCGAGCCTCCGCCTCCCTCCGAGCCTGAGATGAACGCTGGGCCGCCGCCCGAGGCGGGCACGGTCGCGGCGGAGGGCTCACCCGGTTCGGCCCCCACGGTCCCCGTGGTGGGGAAGGCGGGCTCGCCCGATGTCGCGCCCGCGGTGGTCACGGCGCCGCCCGCCATCGAGGAGAGTCCGGAGCCGTCCAACACGTCGCCGAAGGCCCAGCCGCCGCGCTCGAAGCCCAAGCCCACGGCGGAGTTCATCAAGGTGAAGAATCCGCTCCAGATCCTCCAGAGGAATGGCAGCTACGGCGTGGCCGTCGGGAAGAAGGCGGGGCTCACCCAGGGCATGGAGCTGAAGGTGGTGAGCGCTGCGGGAAGCAATGGGCTGCGCAAGGTGCTGGGCCGCGCGAAGGTCCAAGAGGTGATGCTCAAGAAGAGGTTGGCGGTGCTGCTCCTCGACGAGAGTGCCATCAAGGCCGGGGGAGACCGTTTCGTGGCGATGCCCACGGAGATCCCAGACGAGGCCTCGGACTCTGAGGCCGAGGCCGAAGCCGCGCCGCCGGCTCCTCCCGCGGCTCCCGCTCCGGAGGCCCCGGCCAAGCGGCTCAGCGTGGGGGTCCGGCAGACGGGCTTACTGGGCATCAACGACATCGACCGGACCTTCATCGTCTACAACTCGGAGAGCAAGGCCCTGTCCCGCTGCAAGGCCACCATCCACCGCCGCGGGCAGTACGTGTTCTCGTACCTCCGCAGGGGCGAGAACAAGGTCAAGCAGGGCCAGTTCAAGCCCGATGCGCAGGCCCCCGTGATTCCGGAGGGCCGGATGCTCATCGAGTGTGAAGAGGGCCGCGTCGAGGCGGAGATCCAGCGCTAGCCGCGGCGGGCGCCGTCACGGTTGGAGGCGCCCGGCCACCTCGGGACACTCGGGGACGAGCGCCACCGCCGCCGGCTCCTGGCCGCGCGCCTCGCGGGCAAGCCGGTCGAGCGAGTGCCGGCACATCCACGTGCCCACGTGCTGCCGGTAGCCGTGGCAGCACTTCCAGCCAGTGAGCTTCTGATCGAGGTAGGTGAGGGCCTCGTGGCGCGTGGGCGTGGCGATGAACCACACCGCGGCTGCGGCCGCAGCCACCCACGGCAGCTGCAGGCCCACCCCCGCCCATCGGGACGAGCCCTCCGCCGAGCGCCGCTCGCCATGCACCCGCAGCAGCCGATCCAGAGGGCGCGAGGGGAGCATGGGCGTCATCACCAGATCCGGCAGCGAGACGAACGCGCGGAAGAAGGAGCGCGGCAGGCCCGCGGGCTGGCCCTCGGCGTTCACCAGCTGCACGTCGAAGAGGCGCCGCCCCAGCGTCCACCCACGGACTCCCCCCACCAGCGAGAGCACCAGCCACGCGCCGAACAGGCAGACGAGGACCCGGGCTGGCGACTGCTCCCAATCCAGCGCGCGCGAGGCGCCCCAGCCCAGCAGGGCGGCGATCGCCAGGTCCACCAGATCCGCGGCCCACAGCCGGTAGCGGAACCGGTCGTGCACCGGGGCGAACTGCGATCCAAACAGCGGCCCTTCACTCATCCCGCGAGGACTCCATGCCGCTCAGCATAGCTGGGGAAATCTGCCCGAGCACTTCCTGGACGAACGGGAGCAGGCCAACGCCCGCCAGCGTGTTTCCCACTTGGGACGCATTCAGGTGTCGACTTCTCGCAGTGGCCGCCACCCGCACCTCAGCCCATCTTCGAGGTGCACGGGGCGAGGAGGAACTCGCACAAGTGGGGGGTGAAAACCCACCCCAGGCAAGGGAGGCCTGCGAGGACTGAACGGCCCTTGGGGCCGGCTCCGGAGCACGGGACGGCGGCAGCGGCGGGAGGAGGCGAGCGAGGGGTAGGTGGGTGCTCTCGCCGCTGCCGCCGGGCCAGTGCTTGCCGCTTGGTGACAGGGGCGGTTTGCTGGACACTGCAGGCTCCATGTTCAGGTGGAGTCAGTGCTCACCGAGGGCGCACGTCCTCTTCGGTCCTCTCATTCTCGCGAGCCTGCTGGCGGCGGGACAGGGCCTCGCGCTGGACCCCCACCGCTCCATCTCCCAGTACGGCCACCAGTCGTGGAGCAACGAGGACGGGCTGCCGCAGAACACCGTCTTCGCCATTCAGCAGACGCGGGATGGCTACCTGTGGCTGGGCACCTGGGAGGGCCTGGCCCGCTTCGATGGCGCGAACTTCACCGTTTATGATCGGCACAACACGCCGGAGCTGAGCGAGCACGGCATCCGCGCGCTCCTGGAGGACGGCGCGGGCGGGCTGTGGGTGGGCACGAAGAAGGGCGTGGTCCACTACGAGAAGGGCCGCTTCGCGCGCCTCCCGGACGAGGGCGATCTGCGGCAGGCGAACGTGCCCGCGCTCGCGCTCGAGGGCTCCACGCTCTGGGTGGGCAGCTCGCTGGGGCTGGAGCAGGTACCGCTGACCGGAGGCGCGCGGCGCCGCTACACGATGAAGGACGGGCTGCCCAGCACCCTCATCGAGGCGCTCACCGTGGATAGCGCGGGCGTGCTGTGGATCGGCACCGGGGGCGGGCTGGCGCGGCTGTCCGCGGGGAAGGTGGAGGAGGTGCCCCTGCCCGAGGGCGTGGACTCGCGGGTGCGCTCGCTGCTGGCGGCGCGGGATGGCACGCTGTGGGTGGGCACGTACTCCGGGCTGCTGGCCCTGCGGGAGGGAACGTTCACCTGGTTGGACCCAGCCCAGGGGCTGCCGCGCTCCGAAGTCATGGCGCTGTGGGAGGACCGCGAGGGTGTGCTCTGGGTGGGGCAGGAGACGGGCCTGTTCCGCTACACGGAGGGGCGCTTCGACTTCTTCGGCCCGAAGGAGGGCCTGTCTGGGACTCGCGTGTACTCGGTCTTCGAGGATCGGGATCAAAACCTCTGGGTGGGCACGGCGGATGGCGGGCTCAACCGGCTGAACGCGGGCCCCTTCCTCACGTACGGGGTGCCCGAGGGCCTGTCGCACGACTTCGTCCGCACGGTGCTGGAGACGCGGGATGGCACGCTGTGGCTCGGCACGCTGGGCGGAGGACTCCACCGGATGAAGGACGGCCGCCTCTCCCGGGTGCGCGCGGACGAGGGGCTCACGGATGACAACATCCGCTCGCTCGCCGAGGGCCCGGATGGGACGCTCTGGGTGGGCACGCACCACGGTGCCTTCCGCTATGACGGCAAGCGCTTCACGCCCGTCCTCCGGGAGAGCCGGCTGCCGCTGGATCAGGTCTGGGCAATGCTGCCGGACTCGCGCGGCAACGTGTGGTTCGGCACCTCGTCCGGGCTGGTGCTGCTGCACGAGGGGAAGTTCACCGTGTACACGCCCGAGCGGGGGCCCGTCCCCGACTCCGTCAACTGCCTGCTCGAGGACGCGGCGGGCACCCTCTGGATTGGCACGCACTCGGGGGTGGTGCGCTACGCCCAGGGTGAGTTCAGCGCGGTGACGGACCCGGCGCTCACCAACGAGACCATCCTGGTCCTCTTCTCGGACACGCCGGGCACCCTCTGGGTGGGCACCTACACCGGGCTGGTGCGCCTCAAGGATGGAAAGGGGACACGCGTCACCGTGGCCCAGGGACTGCCGGACGACAGCGTCTTCAACCTGCTGCCGGACGGGAAGGTCTTCTTCTGGATGAGCAGCAACAAGGGCATCTGGCGGGTGAACCGGCGCGAGGTGGAGGAGGTCGCCGACGGCCGGCGGGAGCGCTTGCGCGCCAACAGCTACGACGAGCGGGATGGGCTGCGCACCGTGGAGACCAGCAGCGGCTCCCAGCCCGCCGGATGGCGGGCCCATGATGGGCGCCTCTGGTTCACCAGCCTGCGCGGCGCGGTGGTGGTGGATCCCAACAGCTCGCGGCTGGAGCGCCGCCCGCCCGAGGTCGTCATTCAAGAGGTGCGGGTGCACGGAAAGGGGGTCCCCGTGGCGCCGAAGCTGGAGCTGGAGCCGGGCCAGCAGGACATGGACATCCGCTTCACCGTCTTCGCGCCGCTGGTGCCTCAGCGTGTGCCCGTGCGGTACCGGCTGGAGGGCTTCGACGACGACTGGGTGAATCCCGAGGGCCGCCGCTCGGCCACGTACACCCGGCTGCCCCCGGGCCACTACCGCTTTCGCGTCATGGTGGCGGACCGCGAGGGCGTGTGGCGCGAGCCCGGGGTGGTGCTGGATGTGAAGCTCCAGCCGTGGTTCTACGAGACGGAGTGGTTCTACCTGCTGTGCGCCGCGGGCGTGGGCGGCGTGGCCGCGGCCAGCTACGGCTGGCGGGTGGGCCGGCTCAAGCAGCGCGAGCGCTGGCTGCAGATGCGCGTGGAGGAGCGCACCAAGGAGCTCGCCCGCGCCAACCAAGAGCTGGACGCCCACCTGCGCACCCTGCGTGCCACCCAGGCCCAGCTCGTCCAGGCCGGGAAGATGGCCGCCGTGGGCACCCTGGCCGCAGGTGTTGGCCATGAGATTAATAACCCGCTGTCCTACATCGTCTCCAACGTGGAGTATGCGGCCGACGAGGCCCTGGCCCTGAAGGCCCAGCTGCAAGAGGCGCCCGAGGACGTGGTGGGTCGGCTCCGGGAGATGGAGCAGGTGCTGCGCGAGGCCCTCATGGGGGCGGACCGGGTGCGGCGCATCGTGAGGGACCTGAAGACGTTCTCCCGCCAGGACGAGGACCTGCGAGGGCCGGTGGACCTGCGGGCGGTGATGGACTCGGCGGCGAAGATGGCGGCGGGGGAGCTGCGCCCCCGGGCCCAGCTCGTGCGGGAGTACTCGGAGGTGCCTCGGGCCGACGGCAGCGAGGCGCGTCTGGCGCAGGTGTTTCTGAATCTCATTATCAACGCGGCCCAGGCCCTGCCCGAGGGCAAGGCGGACCAGAATGAGGTGCGCCTGGTGACCCGACGTGTAGGAAATGACGCGGTGGCCGCCGAGATCCACGATACGGGCAGCGGCATCCCCCCAGAAGTGCTAGGGCGTATCTTTGATCCATTCTTCACAACGAAGCCGGTGGGGATAGGCACGGGGTTGGGGCTGGCGCTATGCCATGCTTTCGTGACCGCGATGGGGGGCCGGATCGAAGTTCAGAGCCAGGTGGGGCGCGGGACGATGTTCCGTGTGACGTTGCCGGTGGCTCGCGGCGAGCAGGTGCAGGCGTCACGCGGCGAGGAATCGAAGGAGGGAGTGTCGATGCGAGGTCGGGTGCTGGTGGTGGATGATGATCCGTTGGTGAGCTCCGCGCTGCGGCGGACGCTCTCGCGCGAGCACGACGTGGAGGTGGTGGTCAGCTCCAGGCGTGCGCTGGAGATGCTGCTTTCCCCGGAGGGGCTCTACGACGTCATCCTCTGCGACTTGATGATGCCGGAGATGACGGGCATGGAGCTGCACGCGCAGCTCGAGGCGGCGAAGCCCGAGCGTGCCGAGCGCATGGTCTTCGTCACGGGCGGCGCGTACACGCCCGTGGCCATGCAGTTCCTGGAGCGGGTGAGCAACCCGCGCCTGGAGAAGCCCTTCGAGCCGGAGAAGCTGCGCGAGCGCGTGCGCGAGTGGGTCGCGAAGGCGAAGGGCGAAGCCGCTCCGGCGTAGGGCTCAGAGGTCCAGCACCAGCCGCCGGGACCGGGCGCGGGAGACGCACACGAGCATCCGGTCCGTGCCGGCCTGCTCCGGGCTTCTGAAGAAGGAGTCCCGGTGCTCCGGCTCGCCGTCGCAGACGCGGGTGAGGCACGTGCCACAGTTGCCCGCCTCGCAGTCGCTGGGCACTTGCAGCCCGTTGAGGCGCAGCACGCTGAGCACCGTCTGCCCCTTGGGCACGTTGAGCACCGCGCCGGTGCTGCGGATGGTGATCTCGAACTCGAAGTCCTCGACGCCCAGCGCCGTGTTGACGCCGCCGGCCGTGAAGGACTCGAAGTGCGTCTTCTCCGCGGGCCAGCCGTGCTGGCGCATCGCCGCGCGCACCGCCTGCATCAGCCCCCCGGGGCCGCAGCAGTACAGCCGGGCCCCGGGCTGGCGCCGCGCGAGCAGCGCGCTCACGTCCAGCCCCTTGGCGGGATCTCCTCCGTCGTGGTGGATGTGCACGCGGCCGGCGAACGGCGGGGCGCTCAGCTCTTCGAGGAACGCGGTCCGCTCCGCAGAGCGGGTGCAGTAGTGGAGCTCGTACGCGGCGCCGGTCCGCTGGAGCACCCGGGCCATGGCCAGCAGCGGGGTGATGCCGATGCCTCCCGCCACCAGCACATACGAGCGCGCGTGGAGCAGCGGGAAGGTGTTGCGCGGGGCGCTCACGAGCAGCGTGTCCCCCTCATGCACGGTGTCGTGCAGGGCGATGGAGCCCCCACGGCCCTGGGGTTCGAGCTGCACGGCGATGACGTAGCGGTGAGTCTCCTGCGCGTCGTTGCACAGGGAGTACTGCCGTACATGCCCCCTCGGCGTGTGAACGTCCAGGTGCGCCCCGGGCTCGAAGGGCGGCAGGCTGCCGCCGTCCTTGGCCACCAGCTCGTATGAGTGAATCCCTGTGGCTGTGCGTTCGATCCGCGCGACGCGGACGCGCAGTGACTTCGTGCTCATGCTTCCCCCCACTGGCCCATGCACCGACGGCAGCGTGTGACGGCGGAGAATGGGTCAGCAGGGAGCAGACGGACACTGCCCATGGGATCGTGTGGGCCGCTCTCTTTCGCACAGAGCCCGGGCCGGCGGGCCGAGGGAGCGAAACAAACCGGGCGGGGGAATCAGCTCCCTCGGGAACCGGGCTTCGAGGGAGCCGGGCCGACCAGCAAGTCCCGGGCGCGGACGAGCTCCTCGCGCTGCTGGAGCGCGAGCTTCTGGAGGTCGGGCGCGAGCCCCTCCAGGCGTGAGAGGTCTCGCTGCTGGAGCTGGGCCTGGAGCGCCGCCTCGATGACGGCGGGAGGTGCCTCGGGGGACACGCCCAGGAGGGCGGCGGCTTTCTGCCGGGCGCCTGCGCGGAGCACGGCTGGGTCTCCGATGGTGGCCATCAGGCGGGCGTCCTCATCTCTGGAGCCGCGGCGCTTGGGAGAGGAGGCGCCTGCGCGGACGAAGAAGGCCGCCACGGCGGCGGCTCCGGCCACACCCAACGCCATATATAAGGAGGATCGGCGCTGCCGCTCTTCCTGAAGGAGCTGCTGGTTGGCGGCGAGCTGCTCCTGGCGCTCGGCTCGCTTGGCGGTGTTCTTGGACGGACGCGTGGGGCTGCCCTGTTGGGCCAGCTCCTGGCTCAGCTCTCGCTCCAGCAGATCGAGCTGCTCACGGGAGTAGTCGGAGAAGGAGTTCTTCGAAACCGTGCCCAGGTACCCGGCGGTTCCCCCCGCACCCAGCGCAACCATGATGAGCAGCCACCGCATCCGCTCTTCCTTCCGTCCGTAGGGCCTGGCTCGAGGCCCCCGGGATGAGGAGGCTCATTCGACCAGCTTGAGGCCGTACTCTTCAATCTTCTGATCGAGCGCCGCCGGAGAGAGCCCCAGGGCCTCGGCCGCGGCGGGCTTCGCGCCCTGGGTCCGCTTCAGCGCCAGGACGATGTGCTCGCGCTCCACCTTCCGCACCACCTCGGCCAGTGAGCCTCCTGCGGAGAGCGAGGAGCCCCCCCGTTCGGGGGCCAGCACTTCGGGGGGCAGATCCAACAGGCCGATGAGCGGGCCCGGCTCCTTGAGCAGCAGCGCGCGCTCGATGGCATTGGCGAGCTGGCGCGCGTTGCCGGGCCAGGGGCAGGTGCGCAGGGCGCTCCGGGCCTCCTGCGTGAAGCCCTCGGCGCGGAGGCCGAGCTGCGGGCCCATGCGCGCCAGGAAGCGCTCGGCCAGGGGGAGAATGTCCTCGGGACTGTCTCTCAGCGGCGGCAGGTGGATGCGCGTCACGTTGAGCCGCCAGTAGAGGTCCTCGCGGAAGCGCTGCGCGCGCACCTCCTCGATGAGGGGGCGCTGGGTGGCGGCCACCACGCGCACGTCCACGGGGATGCCCGCGCGTCCGCCCACGCGGTGCACGATGCGGTCCTGCAGCACGCCCAGCAGCTTCAGCTGGAGCGGCGCGGGCAGATGCCCCACCTCGTCGAGGAAGAGGGTGCCGCCGTCCGCTTGCTCGAAGACGCCCGCGCGGCCGTTCGCCGTGCTGGTGTGGGCGCCCTTCTCGTGGCCGAACAGCTCGCTCTCGGCCAGCTCGGCGGGGATGGCGCTGCAGTTGACGGCGATGAAGGGGCCTCGCGAGCGGGGGCTCAGGGCGTGGATGGCGCGCGCCACTTCCTCCTTGCCCGTGCCCACCTCTCCGGTGAGGAGGAGGGTGGACTGCGCCGGCGCGGCGGCGGCGGCCTGGCGCATGGCTTCGCGCATGGCGGTGCTCTCGGCCACGGGCTGGGACTCGATGAGGGTGCTCGGGGCGGGCGGTGCGGGAGGCGGTGGGCACAGCGAGGGCCCCGCGGCTCCGGCGAGCGCTCCCGTGAGCGCCAGCTCCTCATCGGTGAAGGGCGTGTCCCGGAGGATGCAGAGCGCGCCAGCGGGAGAGCCGCCCGTGTAGAGCGGGGCGTAGAGGACGTGGGCGTGGCCCTGGCGCACGCGCGTCAGGAGGTTGTCCGTCTCGGTCCGGACCTGGCTCTCGGACATGGTCAGCGCATGGCCGAGCTTCAGCGCCGCGTTCACCAGCTCCCGGCTCAGCGTGAGGTGGGCCCCCACGGGCCGGGCCAGCAGCGGGTGGAGCACACCATTGGGGGCCACGCGCAGCACGGTGAGCGCGGTGGGCTGGAGGGCCGAGTCGAGCGCCTCCAGGACGATGCCCGCGGCGACCTCGGCGGAGGAGGCAACCGCGGCGCGCAGGGCCAGCTCTCCGGCGCGGGACAGGGCCTCTTTCGTGGGAGGGATGAGACCGCGGGCCGTCTCCGGCCGAGTGCGGGTGAGGACGAGGGTGGATTCGCCGTCCCGGGCACGCAGGGCATCAAACGAGGGCTCGTACACCAGGACGCTCTCGCCCACGGAGATGTGGTCCCCGGGGCGCAGCCGGGTCGTCTCCTTGAGGAGCTGGCTGTTGAGCCACGTCCCGTTGCGCGAGCCCAGGTCCCGCAGCACATGGCCCGCGGGGCCAATGGGTTCGATGACACAGTGCTCCCGGCTGACCTTGTCATCTTGGAGCAGGAGCCCCCCTTCGGCCGCCCGGCCGATAACGAGGGGGGAATCCAGCTCTCTCGCTATGCCCCGGCAGGGGCCGAACATCGCCACCAGTCTCGCCACGGTGGGTATTCTAACGGCTGCCGGGCCCCCGTGGGGGTTGGACGTTCAGGGTTCGTCAAACCTGGTGGCGCTCGGCGGCGCGGTAGAGCTGGGTGAGGGAGAAGTCCAGCAAGGCCTGGCACGAGCGCATGGCCTTGTGGGCGCGCACGAAGGGCAGCCATACCCGCGAGCCGACGCGCACCTGGGATTCTTCTGTGTTCTTTCGGGGAATCCACTGGCCGCCCAGGCGGCGCACGAGCACTTCCCCCAGGTAGGCGCCGATGGCGGGCACCAGCCGCGCGTCGATGTGGTGGCGCTCGAAGATTTCGGGAAAGCGGAAGACCCAGAAGTGGAAGTCGGCGTCAGTGAGGGACTCGGGGGTCTCCTCGAGGATGGAAGGCACCTCGGAGTGGAGCACGGAGACGAGGAACTCAGCCATGAGCGAGTAGTGCTCCAGCGCCGCCTGGGTGTCCGGGACGTCCGAGGTCAGGGCTGCGTCAGCGGGCAACCACTCCTCCGGCTCTGGGGGTGGGTGGGCGTTGAGCTCAGCGGTCCTGCGCGGGCGCTCGCCCATGGAGCCGTGGTCCAGCACGCGAGAGAGGAGGGGAGCCGCGTCTGGAGGGAAACGGGGCTCCACAGGGGTGAGGGCGGCGTTGCGCTCGTGGAGGGAGCGCAGCACGGTGTCGAAGTCCAGCTCCGGGCGGAGGTGGACGAGCGCGCGGGCCTGGGCCAGGCGCGCCTCGGGGTGGGTGAAGTGGGCGGCGATGGGCCAGGTGACGAGCAGCACGCAGCCGTTGGGGAGTTCTTCCACCCGGTGAGCCGGGGTGGACAGCATGCGCTCACGGCCCACGAGGTTCACCAGCTTGGGACCGAAGACGTTGAGCCAGAACACCTCGTAGATTTTGTCGAATCCATCGCGGATGCTCGTCTCCTGGTCCCGGCCGAATCGGGGGGAGTCCGCCAGCTCGCTGTCGGCGTCGCTGCCTGCGAAGGCATGGGAGACGGGGTAGTGGCAGGCCCAGGCGCGCACCAACTCCACGAAGGGGTGGCAGCGTGCTTGATCCGTGAAGAGGGAGAGCGGCTGCACCCTAAGCATGACGCTCAAAGCTGGAGTAGGAGGAGCGAGGGCGAGCCAGGGCCATAGGTACACAGCTGGCCATGCCGTCCGGCCAAGTACGATCGAGGTGAAATGGCCGTCACGCTTTTCCTCGAGGGCCTTCCAGATGGCGGAGCGGGAGTATCTTCTTCTCCGCTTTCCCTCGACCACGTCTGGCATCCATCCCACGGAGTACTGTTCAAGCGCGTGAAAAAAGGGTTCCAGCGTGCGTTCCAGTGCAGCTTTGGAGTCGAAGGAACCGTCGAAAGAGAGCCACAAGCTGTCTTCCGGGGGCAAGTCCTCTAGCTCCAGCCGCTTCATTGGAACACCACCTCCACTTCTGAGACTTGCTGTTTTACCTTCCTCACTGCGGCGTTAAGGACGTTTTGCTTTGGCATGAGACTGCCCCTCTCGTAGACGAGGCGGATGTGGTTCACCTCCACGCGACGCTTGAGAGAGGGACGCAGGATGTCCACTGTGCCGCCGTAATACTCCAGAGCGGCACTTGCATCCATGCGTATGGAGGCTTCCAGGGACTCGCCTGTGAGTGGCTGGAGGTTTCGGCTTTTGAAGCTGAATGTCTCCACGCGGGGCGTTTGGCCTGGGGGAGGTTGGTGCTCGATGACGAGCACGTCCGCGAAGCGGACGCCGGGCACACCGTGCTTGGACAGGCCTACGTGTACCTCGATGCGAGGTTGTGTGAAGGCGCTCAGCCAGCGGCGCTGGGCTGGCGGTAGGGCAGCATCCGCGCGTAGTAAGGAGATCATGGTGCGCTCGAAGGTGAGCCCCCGGGCGAAGGCCCCGCGCATGCGCTCGTAGGGCTCCCAGCGCAGGGGACCTCGAGCGGACTTACCCTCTTCCAGCAGGGCGAGGCGCGCACGGCGGTAGGCGAGGTAGTCGTTCCACAGGACGTAGCCTTCGGGCACCCCGGGCGGCGGAGTGTCGAGAGTTGCTTCGAGCTTGCGGAGCAGCGCGGCGTCCGCAGGCAGGCGGGGACCTTGTGCCTCCCACTCGGCCTGGAGCAGCTTGGCCTCCACCACCTCGCGGGTGTGGCCTGCTGCTTCGTCCACCAGTGACGCCAGTCCACCGAGGGCTCCGCTTGCAGGGGGCCTGGGCTCGGCAGCACCGGTGCCCTCGGGCAGGGCCTTGGACAAGGTGGCCTGTGCCCTCGCTACATTGCCTCGGGCCTCGTACAGCGCCACCGCCGCGGGCTCGCCTCCTGCGGTGACGAACACCGCCGCCTCGCGGCTGGCGCGCACATAACGAGCCACCTCCGCCACCCCGTCCAGCCCCAGCCGCTCCATCAACTGCCACGCCACGTGCCGGAGCGCCTCCAGCCGCAGCTCTGGCAGCCGCAGGTGCACGGCGGAGCCTTCCGCCGGCGCCAGGTACCGCGTGCCCTTACCTGTCGCGTAGAGCGCGACCAGCAGAGCTGCTGGCGCCAGCTCCCGAGTTGCCTGTTCGTAGTGCCCTTCTTCCAGGGCCTCCAACCCGTGCGCCGTGCCCGCCGCCAGGGAGTAGAAGCCCAGCGGAACGCCGAACGTCAGCGTGTCGAAGCTCCCCAGCGCCATGTTCTCCGGCGCGTAGTGCTGGCTGATCAGCGCCTGCTCCAGCTGGCTCAGGGCCTGTTGGTAGGCCGGAGGGAGCTGCCGGGCCTGAGCGCTCATTCTCAGGTAGCGCGCTCCATCGCTCGTCGGGGTGCTGTTGAGCGCATCCCGGCCCGCGCTTCCCAAGCCTCGCAGCACGTCCCTTGCCTGTTCACCGCGCTCCGGATAGGCAGAAAGCGGCAGCCCCCGGCGCTCCAGCTCCTGTCGCACCGCCGGTAGGGCGCCCAGCGCCTGCGAGAGCTGCTTGTCCCGAGCCAGCAACCCCAGCACCTGGCCCACCTCGTCGTCACACGCGGAGTGGAGCAGGAAGAGGGCGAACACCTGCGCGTAGGCGCCATGGTCGGCGGTGGTGGTGAGTAAGAAGGAGGCCCGCTTGCGAGCGAGCACCTCGGCGGCACGGCTGTCCCTCAATGGCCCGAGAGCACCCAGGCGCACCGCGCTCCAGTCCCCGAGCCGCTCCAGCAGCCGGGCCATGTCCACCTCGCGCTGCAACGCGAGGAAGCCCGCTGCCGAGCCACAGGCCAGCAATGGCGCCAGTAACTCCTCGTCACTGGAAGCCTGCGCGGGCCAGCCCTCGGGCCTGGGGCAATCCCACGCGCGTACCGCTCGCGGCGGAGCGGCACGCGAGGCCCGCCGTGCAGGCACCCGGAATCGGACTTCGGGTGCCTGCACGTAGCGCTGGAAGAACATCGGGGGTGCGTTGCTCTGCACCGGCGTGCAGCCGCTGACCAGCATCGCTGCGCTCAGCAACAGCAGCCCATAGCTCCGCCTCAGGCGCTGCCATGCCACGCCCAGCGCTGCACTCATGAGAAGCCCCCCTCACAGCGAGAGGCCTTCACGCTACGGCACCGCCTCATCCGCGGCGACGACGGCCTCACATTCCCTCGGCCTGCCTCACCCAGGGCATTCCCCGGGCCTGTGAGCCCAGAGGACGCTTGGGAGCCTGCCCGCAGGCTTCTCAGTGAATGCCAGTGAATGACGGACCGTCCATGTTCAGGACAGCGGAGGTATACGCCTCCTTCCTGAACCTGGAACTCTCGCCCTACGGCGTGCGTCCCATATCCCGAGGTCGCCATGAAGCTCTCCCGATGGATGACGGCACTGGCCCTGCTCACCAGCTTCTCCGCCCTGGCCCAGCCGAGAACCACCCCCGAGCCCCGCTCCGCTCCCAATCCCGCCGTGCGCACCCTGCGCGTTGAAGGCAAGGGGGAGGCGAAGGCCGAACCCGACGAGGCCTGGGTGGACCTCGCGGTGGAGACCGTGGGCAACACCGCCAAGGCCGCCGGTGAGGAGAACGCCCGGAAGATGGAGCGGGTCATCGCCGCGCTCACCGGCGCGGGCATCCCCCGCAAGGAAATCGACACCCGCAACTACTCCGTCTACCCCGAGTACGCGCAGCCCGCTCCCAACGCCGAGCCCAAGCTGCGCGGCTACCGCGCCAACAACACCGTCTCCGTGCACGTGCGTGAGCTGCCCCGCCTGGGAGACCTCATCGATCGGGCCATCGCCTCCGGGGCCAACCGCGTGGACGGCGTGCGCTTCGCCCTGAGCAAGCAGGACGCCGTGTACGCCGAGGCCCTGCGCCAGGCGGTGGAGCGCGGCCGGAAGACGGCCGAGGTGCTGGCCGCGTCTCTCGGGGTGCGGCTCGGCGGGGTGCTGGAGGTCAGCACGGTCTCCGAGCCTCCGCACGTCTACCCCGCCCGCATGGCCATGATGGAGGCCGGAGACAAGAGCGCCCCCACCACCCCCATCCTCCCCGAGGAGCAGACCGTCCAGGCCCAGGTCACGCTCATCTACGCCATCGAGGGCACGCGCTAGCCTCGCGTGTCCGGAGCCGGGGCCCGCCGCTCACGCCACCACGGGGCGGCTGGGCAGCGGCGCCGCGGGCGGAGCCACCGGCTGCGGCGCCGGCACCGCGGGCGCTGGCTCCTTCTTCGGCAGCATGTCCCGCAGGGCCTCGGCCAGTTGCCCCAGTCGGTCCGCGGTGATGGCCACGTCCTGGCTCATCTGCGCGTGCGAGTCGATCAGCCGCTGCAGCTGCGCCGCCCCCGCCGAGATGTTCCCCGTGGCCCCCGCCTGCTCCTGCGCATCCATCACCGTGGAGCCCATCAGCTTCTCAATTTGCGTGACGATCTGCCGGATGGCCTCCAGCGTCTTGCGCGCGTCCGTGAAGCTGCTCTCGAACTGCCGCGTGTTCGCGCGGAGGGCCGCCATGCCCTGCAGCGCCGACTCCAACTGCGTGCGCGTGCCCTGCATCACCTCGTGAATCTTCACCGAGCTGTCCTTGGAGGCCTCCGCCAGCCGCCGCACCTCGCGCGCCACCACCGAGAAGCTCCGCCCCGCATCGCCCGCGCGCGCCGCCTCCATCGCGGCGTTCAGCGCCAGCACGTCCGTCTGGTTGGCGAACTCCTGCAGCGTCTGGGTGAACTCCACAATCTGCCGCGCGCTCGTGGCCAGCGCCTCCAGGCTGGACTCCGTGTCCCAGATGGCCTGGCCGATGCCGTTCACCCCGCTCTCCACCCGGTTCATCTCCTCGTCGATGCGCTGGGTGTGCCCGGTGGCCTGCGAGACGATGCTGCCCGCCCCCGCGGCCCGCTCCGAGGCCGCCCTCGCCATGGTGGCCACCCGCTCGCTCGCGGTGGCAATCCGCGCCGTCTCCGAGCGCGCCCGCGAGGACTCGCTCGACAGCTCCAGCGTCGAGTCCCTCAACTTCTCCACCAGCTCGCCAATCGTCTCGGCCGCCTTGCCCACCCGCAGGTGAGACTCCTCCAGCGCCCGCACCGTGGTGACCATCTCCTGCTTGAGGAAGAAGTGCCCCCGCAGCCCGTGCAGCACTCGCTCCAGGGACCAGCCAACGCCCCCCGCCACCCCGCCCAGCATGGCGATGCCCAGCAGCCGCTGCGCCAGCGGGTAGCCCGGATCCACCGTCAGCTCCAGCACCGCGTAGCTCGCTATCAGGAAGCCATAGAAGAGGCCGCGCGCCTGGGCGCGCAGCGGCAGCACCAGGGGCATGAAGAAGAGGCTCCACACCAGCAGCGCCGCATGGGGCACGCTGCGCTGCGTGCCCGCGGAATAGAAGGCCGCCTGGCTGAGCACCAGCCAGGCCCCCGCGAACGCCACCCCCACCCGAGGCCCTACATGCCACTCCGGGAAGTGCTTCATCGCCCCGAGCAGGCAGACGGGCAGCAGCAGGCACACCAGGCGAGCGGCGATGACGGACAGCAAGCGGGGGGCCTCTACCGCCGATCCGAGGCCCACGCTCAGCACATCCGACAGCAACAAGAGCACACTACCCATCAAGGCGGTTCGAGCCGCACGATGGGTGCGTTTGGGCCACTGCTCCCAGAGGAAATTCGAGTAGGCAGCCCACGCAGGGGATGAGGGAAGCAGGGAGTCCTTCATCGGTTTTCACAGTATCTAATAGGTTGGGTATTCCTGGGAAGAGACCGAAGGAGGTACTCGCGCTCCGCGAGGGGAGCAGGCGTGCGAACGAGGGCTGCGGACGCCGCTGCTTGGGTTCCCGGAAGGCCATGGCGCACCGAGGTTGAGGGCTGAATCCTCACTGGCGGTTGAAAGGGGGAACGGGTGATGCACCGCCTGCGTCGATGGGGAGCCGTGGCCGGAGCCGTGGGAGCACTCTGGAGCCTGGGGCTGGCATGCCGGAGCGGGGACGATGCCCCTCCCAGTGGCCATGAGCGCGAAGCCCGCTCAGAGGTGCTGCGCGAGCTGATGGCCTCGCGCGAGAAGATGCCAGACCCCCAAGCGCTCCAGGCCCAGCGAAGGGAGCTTCAGGCCGAGCTGGGCCAGGGGCAGAGCGTTGGCCAGGGAGGCTCTGGCTCCGAGCAGCCCGCTACGAACGTCCACGGCCTGGTGGCCTGGGTGGGGGACGACGAGCTGCTCGTCCGAGACACGGGCGGGGTGGAGCGCGACCTTCGGGTCGATAACACGACGCGCTTCCACCGCGGCGACCGCGAGGTGAGCCGCCGGATGGTGGAGAAGGGCGCCGAGGTCCGAGTCGCCTACGAGGTGCAGCAGGGAGAGTGGGTGGCGCGTGACGTGGATGTGCTGCGCCTGTCCACTCCCCCTCCCACCCCCCCGCTCGAGCAGCGCTAGAAGGGCGTGCCGTTGGCGTGGGAGCCCGCCGAGGACGAAAGCGGGCTGATGGCCGTGTGCAGGACGAAGCCGACGTCCGGGTTGGCGTCCACCGAGCGGTTGTAGGAGACGTTGTCCACGGTGCTCGAATAGGTGGCCTCGTCCACGAGCGTGCCCGACGCGTCCCTCAGGGTGACGAAGTCGGTGCCCGTGTTGTTCAGGCCGAGCCGCCCGCTGGAGGCCGCCTCCGTGTTCGGCGTGCCGGGCGGGAAGGCCGTGGGGCCTCCATAGACAACCCAGGCCTTGCCCGGCTGCAGCACCGTGCCCGCGGAGAACACGTGGCGCGCGCCCACGCTGGTGGCGCCATCCCAGATCGTCCAGCCGGAGATGTCCTTGGGCTGCGAGCTCGAGTTGACGAGCTCCACGAACTCGTAGTCCACCAGCGCTCCGACGCCGCCGTCCGGCAGCGTGCCGGAGGGCTCGTTGGCGAGGTACTCGTTGATGAAGACGCGGTTGGGCGGCGCGTAGACGAAGGACATCGGGACATCGGTGATGTCCGAGCGCCACGGCGCCTGATCCTCGCGGATGCGCAGGTACGCCGTGGTGGTGTTCACGTTGGGCACGGTCCACACGTAGCTCGTGACGCTCGAATCCGAGATCGAGGCCACCGTGTTCCAGGTGCTGCCATCGTCCAGGCTGTACTCGAGCCAGGCGGGGCCGAAGCCGGACGGAGGCGTCCAGGTGATGAGGACCGTGCTGCCGCCGGAGTAGCTGCCGCCGGCAGGGGCGGTAAGGGTGACCGGGCCCGAGGAGCCGCTGCCAAAATCATACTGGCTGAACACGGGATAGTGGTCGCTGGTGGTGCCGGAGTAGTCGGAGATCCAGATGGGGCGGATCACCTGGGCCGAGTAGGGCACGTAGTCCGCCATCACCTCGTCGGAGGCCAGCGTGTGGTCAATCATGTCCGGGAAGTCGACGGTGGAGTTCTCGCCCGCCAGCGACAGCGGCCGGGTGACGAAGGTGTAGTGGCCCGGGTCCGCGACGAAGCCCTCGTACGGGGTGGGCAGCGGGGTGCCGGTGGAGCCGTTCGTGATGGACACGTCCACGTCGTCGTTCCAGTCGCCCACGACGAACACGTGCCGGGTGGGCAGGTTCGCGTCCAGGTAGTTCTTGAGCGCGGTGCTCGCGCGCTGGCGCTTGTCGTACGAGGCCTGATCCTCGAAGGCCTTCATGTGGAGGATGATCACCGTGAGCGGCGTGGGTACGCCGTGGATGGAGACGAGGAAGTCCACCCGCATGGGGGGCCTGCCGCCGAAGTCCGTCGCGGCCCCGAGGAGGATCAGCGTGGCGCTCTGGTAGACGAGCTTGTTGTTGTAGAGCACGCCCAGCTTCTGCTCGGAGGGCGAGTAGTAGCTGGAGCCGAAGGCGACGCGCGGATCATTGGAGAGGAAGCCGTCGTAGCCGGGCAGCTGGGCCTTGAGGGCGTTGAAGGCGGGGGTGTCGACCATCTCCACCAATCCCCACAGGTCCATGCCCGTGCCGCCGAGCACATTGGCGGCATTGGCGATCTGCAGGTCGTCCGGCGTTCCGCCCGGCGAGGTGGAGCGAGGCGGGCCCTGGGTGGCGCTGCCGAACCACTCGATGTTCCAGTGGCCCATCATGAAGAGGCTTTCGAACGGGGGAGGCGTGCCGCCATCGGGCTGCGAGCCACCGTCCGGGAAGCCGCCGTCCGGGGAGCCACCGTCCGGGAAGCCGCCATCGGGAGCGCCACCATCCGGCGCTGAGCCGTCTACATCCAGGAAGAAGAAGCGAGAGTCCGTGGACCCCCTGCTGTCCTGGAGGACGACGTTGAGGCTCCAGGAGCCAGCAGCCGTGGGAGTCCCGGAGATCGAGCCATCCGTGCCCACGGAGAGGCCCGGGGGCAGCGTGCCGTCGTAGGTCCACAGGAAGGGAGGCCGGTTGCCTGTGAAAGCGGGGACGAAGCTGTACGGCATGCCCACCGTGGCCACGGGCAGCACGCTCGTGAGGATGATCGGCGGGTTATAGATGGCGATCGTGTACGTCTGAACCGCCGAGTGGTTGTTGGAGTCGATGCAGCGGATGGTGAACGTGGAGTCGGCGGTGCTGGAAGTAGCGCCCCAGATGTGCCCGCTGGAGTCGAGGCCGATGCCGTCGGGCAGGGAGCCGGACTCCACGAAGCAGTAGAAGACGGGCCTGCCGCCGGAGAGGACGAGCCACTGGGAGTAGTACACCCCGCGGGTGGCCTCTGGCAGCGAGGTGGTGACGAAGGTGGGCAGCGTGTAGACGGACAGCGAGAGCGTCCGCGTGGCGGTTTGCCCGTTGGCGTCGCGCACCTGGATGTCCAAGGTGGCCGTGCCCGCGCTGGAGGGCGTCCCGGAGAGCGCTCCGGAGGATGCCAGGGTGAGCCCGGCCGGCAGCGAGCCCGAGGACACGGAGAAGGTGTACGGCGGCTTCCCATTCAACGCGGTGACGAGCTGAGCGTAGGACTCGGAGACGTAGCCGTCGTTCAAGGAGAACGTGTCGACGGAGGGCTGCAAGTAGGCGGTGAGGGACAGAACGCGCGTCTGCGTCCGGCCGAGGCTGTCCGTGACGCGGACGGTGAAGGAGAAGGTGTCCCCATAGGACACGTTGCCGGAGAGGACGCCGCTGGAGGAGAGCGCCAGGCCCGGCGGCGGTGAGTCCGTGATGCTCCACGAGAAGGGCGCGCGCCCCCCGCTCGCGGCGAGCGTAAACGTGTAGGGTACCCCCACGTACGCATCGTCCACCGCCGAGGTGATGACCGGAGGGCCCTGGACGACGACGGTCAACGCCCGGCTGTCCGTCTGGCTCAGGGCATCCGTGACGCGCGCGGTGAAGGTGAAGCTTCCGGCCGCCGTCGGCGTGCCGTTCAGCAGGCCGCTGCTGGAGAGTGAGAGCCCGGAAGGCAGCGTGCCGGTGGTGCTCCAGGAGAGGGTGCCATTCCCTCCCGTGGCGGCGAGCTGCGCGCTGTAGGGCCGGCCGGTGTCTCCCTCTGGCAGTGCGGTGGTGGAGATGGCCAGCGTGCTGAGCACTCGCAGCGTGAAGGCCCGGGTGCCCATCTGGTTGTTGGCGTCGCGGATCTCGAGCGTGAAGGAGGCCGTGCCGAGGGCAGTGGGCGTGCCAGTGAGGGCATTGCCTTGGAGCTGCAGCCCGGACGGGAGCGAGCCGACGATGAGCCGGTAGGTGAAGGGAGCCTTTCCACCCGTGGGCTGGAGCGTCTCGGAGTAGGCCGTACCCAGCGCTCCGTCCCGTAGGGAGGTGGTGGCAAAGCCCGGCAGCTCGTAGACGGTCAGCGGGAAGGCGCGGGTGAGGGACTGCTGCGAAGAGTCCTGGACGGTGAGGGTGAGGCCGAACGTGCCGGAGGCCGCAGGCGTTCCAGAGAAGTGGCCCGAGGTGTCCACATCGATGCCCGCGGGCAGCGAGCCAGTGACGACGGTATAGCTGTAGGGAGCAACGCCGCCCGAGGCCTCGATGTCCGCCGAGTACGCCACGCCGTGGTAGCCATCCGGCAGGCTCCCGGTGGTGACGGTGAGGGCCGGGACGACGGTGAGGGAGAGCGTGCGCTGCGCGGGTTGGCCTCGGGCGTCGCGGGCCTCGGCGATGAAGGAGAAGGTGCCAGCGGTGGAGGGTGCGCCGGAGAGCTCGCCGGTGGAGGACAGGTCGAGGCCCGCGGGCAGCGAGCCCTCGAGCTTGCTCCAGGAGTAGGGCGGGGTGCCTCCAGCCGCCGCCAGTGTGAAGCGGTAGTCCCGCGAGACATGCGCGACGGGCAGCTCGGTCGTGATGACCGTGGGCAGCGAGGCGCTGACCACGAGGGTGAACGGGGCACGGGCCACGGAGCCGTAGGCGTCAGTGGCGGAGAGCTCGAAGGAGAAAGTGCCCACCAGCGAGGGTGTGCCGCTCAGGGTTCCGGACGCGTCGATGGAGAGCCCGGGGGGAAAGGACCCGCTGCGGAATGCATAGACGAGGGGCGCCTTGCCGCCCGAGGCCTCGACGCGGGTCACATAGGTGGCCGCCAGGGTGGCGGACGGGAGCGAGGCGGTGACGAAGCGCGGCGCCTCGAGGACGACGAGCGGGTAGCTCCGCTGATCCGAGCGGCTCGCGGCATCCGTGACGGAGGCGTCGACGGTGAAGCTGCCAGCGGCGGTGGCCGAGCCGGAGAGGGCTCCCGTCTGCGCGTCGAGCGTGATGCCCGGGGGCAGCCCCTGCGCGGCGTAGGAGAGCGGCGCGGCCCCCTGCGTGGAGGCGAGGCTGCGGGAGAAGGGGGCGCCGACGGTGCTCTCGCCCAGAGAGGTGGCGGGGAGCGCGGGGCCCTGGGACGCGGGCGGGTTGTCTCCAGTGCAGGCGAGGAGTGTGGAGAACAGCAGAACGGCCAAGAGACGCGCGGGAGACATAAAACCACTCCGTGAGCCGGGCTTCTCCTGCCCCCCAGCAAAGGCGAGCAGTCTAGAGGCTTTGCCCCCGCCAAGGGAGCCCTCCCCAGGGAAGCTCCCCGGAGCGGGCCCGCAAAAGGAAAGGGCCGCGGCTTTGCAGCACCGCGGCCCTTCACTGTCAGTGCGGAGCCTTTCGGCTCAGCCTGGAACTACGGGTTGGGCGCGCCCCAGGTCGGAGCCCCCACGCCCCAGTCGGCCCGCATGTTGGTGTCGTTCGCGGTGATGCGACGGACCGTGTTGCTCGTCCTGTCCGCGTTCGAGCTCGGCAATCCCGTCCAATCCGCCGCCACATCGAGGGCCGAGGGCACGGTGGTGAACGTGCACGGGTTGCCACCGCAGTCCGCCGGGAGCCACTGGCCCGCGGCCTGGAGCGCCTGGAGGTTGCCGACGAACGCCGCGGGCGGCGTGCCCGTGGTGTTCGCGAACGGGACGGCATCCTGGATGGTGCCCGCCGAGTCCTTGAGCACGATCAACCGGCTCGAGTAGGTGATGCCCGTGGTCCCTCCCGCGAAGTCCCACGCCGTGTCGTAGTTGATGGGGGTGGCGCTGGCGGGGAACTGCGCCTTCCCGGTCGTCTCGCTCGCGTAGCCCGCCGGCGGGGCGATGTGCACGACGATGATGTCACCGGCGGCCACGCTCGCGTTGGGGAAGGTGGACAGCGTCACCGGCGAGTTGATGTCCTGCTGCAGCAGGAAGCCATCCACCGTGCCCGCGGTGACCGCCACCAGCTCCACCATGTCTGCGTTGCTCGCCATGGTGGGACCGACCTCGGAGATGCGCAGGGTGGCCGGAACCCGGTAGCCGCGGAAGGTGGCCGTGTTCGTCGGTGCCGCCACGCCCGTGCCGTTCAGATCCTTGACGGTGTCCGCCACGGTGACCGTGTAGTCCGCGCCGGCCGTCTGCTCGCTCGTCGTCAGGGAGATTTGCCGCGCGGTGACCTGGACCGCGCTCGCCGTGAGCCCGTTCGAGAAGGTGAACTGAGACCCGTTGCTCAGCACCGTCGAGGGGTCGATGCGCCGGTCGAACGTCAGCACCACCTGTGTGAGCGAGCGAGCCGCCGCCGTCAGCACCTTCGGAGCTGGGCAGCCGAAGAAGGTCAGATCCGACACGTAGTACGCGGACGGCTGGGACTGGTTGACGGGCGTGGTGCCGCTGGTGAAGCGCCACACCGGGCCCGCCTTGAGCGTGAAGTTGCACGTCTGCACGATGTCCAAGGCATCCGGGAACGTGTCCGGCACGCGGAGCCGGAAGGTGCCGGCCGCCGTCGTCATCCCCGCGGTGGTGATGTTGTAGCCCACATGCCCCGTGCCCGACGCGTTGAGGGCCGAGGCGATGGTGCCCGTCAGCCGGACGAGCTCGCTCTCGTACCCGGCGATCACGTTGGTCTGCAGGTCACTGGCGCTGGAGCGGTCCGCCGCCAGGCCCGCAGGCGTCGCGGTGTTCAGGTTCTGCACCGGGTGGCCCCGGCTGCCAATGGTGAGGTTGGTGATGGAGGTCGCCGCCTCCAGGCCACCGCTGAGCGCTGTGACAGCGCCCACCGAGAAGGTGATGCGGTCACCCACCTGCAGCTGGTGCGTCGTCGCGTCCACTGCCACGAACATCGCCGGGCCGTCCGGCTGCGCCTGGACGAAGAAGCCCGCATCATCCGTGCCCACCAGCGGCTTGATGTAGGTCACGAAGCCGTTCGAGATGGTGAGGGGCGGGGTGAGCGTGCCGACGGGCGCGTCGAGGAACGCCTGGATCTGCGCGCTGGTCGCGGCCGGATCCACGGCCGGATCGGCCTGGCAGGACTTGGATGCGTTGCACACCTGGCCCACCGAGCAGTCCGCGTTGCCGCGGCACTGGATGCACGCCATGCGGTTGTCACAGAACTTGCGGGAGGGATTCCCGGCGCAGTGGGCGTCCGTGAGGCACTCCGTGCACTGGCCGCGGCTGTTGTTCACCGTGGTGTCGCAGTAGTCCGTGTTGCCCGGGGCCGAGGCGCACTGCTCGTCCGAGGTGCAGCCACAGAAATTGGTCGCCGAGTCACACACGGGCCGGGTCGCCGCGCAGTTCGCGTTGGTGGTGCACTCGACGCAGATGGACACCGGAGGAGGCGGCTTGCAGACGGGCGTGGAGGGGTTGGAGCACTCGCTGTCGTCCGCGCAGCCCTCGCAGGCGGTGCCTGCGGCGTTGCACGTCTGGTTGCCCGAGCAGCCCTCGTTGTCGCCCAGGCACACCTTGCACGCGCCCACGCTGTTGTTGGCCGCCGTGTCGCAGATGTCGGTCGGCGCCGAGCAGCCCAGGTCCGCGGAGCTGCTCGAGGTGTTCAAGCACGCCCGGCACGCGCCCACGCCGCTGGCCGCCGCGGGGTCACACAGCGCCGCCAAGCTCGTGCAGCCCAGGTCCGTGCCCGTGCCCGTCGCGTTGTCGAGGCAGGCCTTGCAGGCGCCCGCGCCGTTGTTGCCCGTCGCGTCGCACAGCGGCGTGGTGGCGCCGCAGCCCGTGTCGGTGCCGGTGCCGGTGGCCGAGTCCACGCAGGACTTGCACGCGCCCGCGCCATTGTTGGCCGTTGGGTCACAGATGGGGGCCGTGTCGGCGCAGCCCGAGTCGGTGCCGGTGCCCGTCGCGGTGTCACGGCAGGCGGTGCACACGCCCCTGCCGCCGTTCGCCGAGGTGTTGCACAGGGGCGCCGCGGCGGTGCAGCCGGTGTCGGTGTCGGTGCCGGTGGCCGAGTCCAGGCACGTCTTGCACGCGCCCACGCCGCTGGCCGAGGTGGGGTCGCACACCGGAGAGCTCGTGGAGCAGCCCAGGTCCTGCCCGTTGCCCTCCGCCGAGTCCACGCAGGCCGTGCAGAGGCCCGCGCCATTGTTGGCCGCCGGGTTGCACATGGGAGTGCTCACCGAACAGCCCGAGTCCACGGCGCCGCCGCTGGCGGTGTCCTGGCAGGCCTTGCACACGCCCACGCCGTTGTTACCCGCCGGGTCACACACAGGAGCGGCCGCCGAGCAGCCCTGGTCCGTCCCATTGTTCGAGGTGTCCGAGCAGGCACGGCACACGCCCTTGCCGCCGTTGGCCGCCGTGTCGCAGACCAGCGGCGAGGTACATCCCTGGGTCGCCGTGCACGTTTTACATACGCCCGTGCCGGAGCTGCCGTCACATACTTCGTTGCTGGCGCACTCGGGCGAGCACGTCGGCGTCGGGACGGGTCTCAGCTGACAGGTGTTATTGATGCACTGATACACCTGGCCTGAGGGCGGGGTCCCCTTACAGTCCGATGTGGTCGTGCACTCGTTGTCGTCACTGCCGCCACATGCGGTGAGTGTCAGCGCGCACGCCATGACGGCGAGCGCGTGGAGCCAGTTGCGCTTCAACATGAACACCTCTCCAAGGGTTTAACTGGGGTGTCATTTCCTCTACACCCGCCTGGAAAGGTCCGTCTATGGGCCGGGGCGGCGCGTCATCACGTTGTCACGCTGAGAAACCAGCAAGGCCGGTTTTCAGGGACTGGGCGCGCCGGACCTGCCGGGTTTTCCGGCGTACAAGTCGATGACTTCGGAGAGCGCCTGCTGGCACACGGAGCAGAAAGGCACGCGATCCCGAGTGAACATCACGCAGTCCACCTGGGGGCGGTAGTAGCCACGGGCCTCGTACATGGCGCCCTCGAAGGCGCCCACCTTGCCGGCGAACTTCTGCGAGCCGAGGAACTTCTCCTCCCAGTCGCGCTGTGAGGTGAAGAGGGCATCCATCTCGGACTCGGGGCGGCGCTCGGAGCGGATCTGCTTGCGCTGCTGCTGCACCTGGCGCGCGTGCGTCTCGTAGGCGTCCTTGTCCCACGGCGTGGGCAGGGGCGTGCTGGCCTGCACCAGCGCCTTCCACTTCAGCTGGGCGGGGTCCTTGAGCGCGGTGACGTTGCGCTCCCAGGGCTCGGGGCGGTCCTCGGCGGGCAGGTAGGCGGACTCGGAGGTGTAGTACTCGTCCGCGAGGCCCGCGAAGTGGTGGCCGAACTCGTGGACGAAGACGTAGGGGGACCAGAGGCTGTCGGCGGCCACGGTGCCATAGAGGTTGAAGATGCCGCCGCCTCCGTAGGTGTTCCCGTTCACCAGAATCTCCACCACGTCGTAAGGCGCGAACGAGGCGATGTCGCGGAACGCGCGGTTGTCGAACGTGAGGACGTAGCGCTCGCTGCCGAACGCGTCATAGGTGGCGCCCACGGGCGAGCGGCGGTGGAGGCCGGTGGAGGGCCGGGAGATGCCGGACTCGGCGGAGGGGGGCATGAGGCCCCAGACGTTGAAGTCGCCCTTGCGCTCCTTGAAGGGCGAGAAGGTGAAGAGGATGTCCGCGAGCCGCCGGGCGTCCTTCTCGAACTTGGGGCGCTCCTGCGCGGTGTAGCCATCGCCGAGGATGAGCAGGTCCACCTTCTGCTCGGACGGCCCGCTCTTGAGGATGGGGAGCAGCGCTCCGGGCGAGGGCGGCGAGGACGGATCCACGAACATGTCCCTGGGGTCCACGGTGAGGGACCAGCGCTCGTGGAACACGTTCTGCGCGTCGCGCTTCTTGAGGAGCACCTGGACGGGCTTCTCGGGGGCGGGGAAGCGGAAGGACTCGTGGAAGGTGCGGTTCGAGTCCTTGGCCTCGGGAGTGGTCTCCCACTCGCCATAGATGGAGGCGAAGCCACGCGAGTACAGCAGCCGGTTGGTGGCGATGTCCCTCACCTCGAAGAGGTACTTGCCGAGGTTGGTCTCGTCGATGGGGCGCGAGGGGTTGCCGGGCCACGGCAGCGGCTCGAGGACGAGCCGGTCGAGGCTGAAGCGCTCCTCGGAGGCGTTACCGGTGTGGAAGTAGTCGACGCGGAAGGTGCGGGGAGTGGCGGCGGAGGCGCTGGTGGCCACCAGCAAGGCGAGCAGGAAGCGCATGGCGCCGCACTCTACGCTCAGAACGAACCGGACACCGAGGCTGATGCACCCTCGGCCCCGGCCGAGACGCCCAGGCTCACCGGCGGCGGAGTGTGGGACGGGGACATGAAGAAGAGCACGGTGCCCGTGGCGATCGCGGCCCCCGAGCCGATGAGGAGCCCGGTCATCAGGTTGCCCTTGGAGGCGAGCGAGTCCCGAAGCTGGAGGGCCTCTGCGTCGTCCCGGGGGATGCGGCCGTTGACGAGGTGTGGATCGAGAGCATCGAGATCCTTCTCGGCCATGAGCCGCACGACGCCAGCGCCCACGAGGCCCGCGGCGCCCGCGCCCAGCGCCACATACGAGGCAGTGCGCAAGCCCGGAGTGGAGCGCGACGAGGACGCGGAGACACCCTCGGGGAGCCGGCCGGGCGCCGAGACATCCGGCGAGAGCGACGAGGCCACGGGCGCATCGCCCGTGTTCGACTTGGCCCAAGGCGCCTTGCCGTTGGTGCTGGGCACGACGAGGTTGGGCTGAGCCTTACCGGTGGTGACGAAGTCCACGAGCGCCGAGAGCGAGTCCGGAGGCGCATCCAGACCTTGGGTCTTGAAGCCGCCCTCGCGGACTTTCTGGCCGCCCTCGACATTGAGCACGGTGGCGGCGAACCACTTGGGGCCACTGGTGGGCGTCTCGAGGCGCACGACAATGACTTCCTCGACTCCGAGCGCGCCACCGAGGCGAACGGCATAGTTGAGCGTGTTGTCAGCCGCCTTGTGGCTGGAGGCGAGGCACGGGAACGGGCTGGCCGAGACAGAGCCCTCGTAGGCGAGGTCGATGAGCACCGAGGTGTCGGTCCCCTGAGCCTGAAGCTGCCGGGGGAAGCTGACGGCGGAGCCATTCACCACGGTGATGTCGTAGGTGCCGGCGGGGACATCAGTGGTGAGCGGGGTCTGCCCCACCTTGAAGCCATCGAGGAAGACCTCCGAGGCGGACAGGGTGGACTTCACCGAGAGCTTCACCTTCTTGCCCTTGGTGACTTCGCCGCGCACCTTCTCGAAGGCCTGACGGATGGAGGGAGCGTAGAGGGCCGGGTCGAGCTTGTAGTCCGGCTGGAGGCGCAGCACGTTGCGGAACGCGGCATCGCTCTCCTTCACCTTGCCCATGGAGCGGTAGTTGAGGCCGTGGAGCAGCTGGGCGTGGGTGTACAGCTTCCAGTGCGCCTCGCCCGCGGGCAGGCGGGAGATCTCCCGGAGGGCGTCGTTCACGGCCTGCTCGGCGCGGGCGTAGCGGGCCTCATAGAAGTGGTCCTGCGCAGCGTCGAGCTGTCGCTGAAGGTCCTCGAAGCTTCCTTTCGAGGAGGGGAAGAGGCGCTCGGCGAAGGCCTCGGGCGTCATGACCTCCTGGTCCTGGCGGGCCTTGAGGGCGCCAAGGAACGCGCGGGCGTGACTGGTGAGCTCGGCGTCCTTGCATTCACCGCTGGCGACCACCAGCCGCCGCGGTGCCGCCTGGACGGTGAGAGAGAGGATGAAACCGGCGCAAACCCAGATCTTGTTCATGGAGGTGGAGAGCATGGAGCCGTCCTGCTTTGCAGGGAGTATTCCGGCGAGCACAGTCAGGCCGAGCCCGAGATAGCAGCCGTTCCCCGAACGCTACAACCGGTCTCCCACCTAGGCGCGGAAGCCCTGTGCTTTCAATGGGTTAGAATCGTCCCGCCGACCCGGGGAGTCGGACGTTTCCGGAAGGCATCCGACCCGTTACGGAGGACCGCTCCCGGGTCCTACCGTCTCCCGCCGTGGACTCCTCGCGCTCTCCTGACAGAGCGGGCGATGGCCTGCCCCCCTGCTTGCCCCCTGAGCGGCATCCCGTGACGAAGTGCGCCCATGCCCATCGTCGCCATCTTGGGCAACGGAACCGCGGAGTGTGCTCGGCACGTGATCGCGCCGGCTTTGCCAAGCGTTGGGAATGCCACACCCCTTGATGCCTGTCGTGACAGTGCCATGACACGCCCTAGGGAGAGTCGAGCCCACCTATGAACGTCGCCGTTCTCGTCAACCTTCGTTCACGCCGGGGCTCCGAAGTCATGGGGGGCCTCGTGCAGCGCTTCCTCCCCCGGGCCCGCGTGGCCCTCACCCGCTCCGTGGATGAGGCCCGCGACTGGATCGACCAGCAGCTGCGCCCCAACATGCCCTCGCTGCTGCTCGCGGGCGGAGGGGACGGCACCATCACCGGCCTGTTGAACGAGCTGCGCGCGCAGGGCTTGGCGCTCCCGGCGATCGGCGTGCTGCCGATGGGCACGGGCAATGCGTGGGCCCATGTCACCGGCGCGCCCCGTCCCGCCAAGGCTCTCCAGCAGCTCGCCGCGTACGGTGAGCGCCTGCCGCCGCTGCGTCCCTTCAGCCTTGTCCGCGTCGAGGGCCGCCTGGCGCCCTTCGCGGGCACCGGCTGGGACGCGGAGATGATCCAGGACTTCAAGAGCCAGCTGGCCTCCGCGGGTCCGCTGCGCGGCACTCAGTCGGGCCTGCGCGGCTACCTCGGGGCCATGTTCACGCGCACCATTCCCCGGCACGTGCTTGGCGGGAAGGGCCCGGAGGTGTCCGTGTACAACCTCGGGGCGCCGGTGCTCACGGTGGACGCCCAGCGAGCCATCCGCCCGCTGCCCGGCGGCGATACGGGAGCTCTGCTGTACCGAGGCCCCTTTGGCGTCGCAGGGGCCGCCACCTCGCCCGAGTGGGGCTTTGGCTTCAAGTCCTTCCCGTTCGCGCAGGCCATGCCGCACCGGCTCTCGGTGCGCGTGTACGGCGCCGGAGTGCTCGAGGCCACGCGCAACATGTTCAAGCTGTGGCGCGGTGAGCACCCCATTCCCAAGATGCACGACTTCCTCGTGGAGCGGGTGCGCATGGACTTCGACCGCGAGGTGCCGTTTCAAATCGCTGGGGACGTGCTCGGGATGCGCCGCTCGGTGGAGTTCGAGCTGGCCGAGGAGAGCGTCCAGCTCGTGGACTGGCACCGGCTGTCGGCGCTCGTGCACGCCTGAGCCGCCGAAAGTCCCCACAACCGCCTCCTCCCCCGCGCCCTGCCGTGTAGGCTGCCCCTCCACAGAGCAGGTCTGCTTGACTTGGTGTCATACGGACACTATGTTTGTGTCGAAGGGACACGAAGGAGAGAGCGCGTGAGCTACACCTACGAGTACCCCCGGCCCGCCTTGACGGTGGACTGCGTGGTGTTCGGGATGGATGAGGAGGACCTGAAGGTGCTGCTCATCAAGCGTGGGCAGGAGCCGTTCGCGGGGAAGTGGGCCCTGCCTGGCGGTTTCGTGCGGATGGAGGAGTCGCTGGAGGCCGCCGCGCGCCGGGAGTTGGAGGAGGAGGCCGGCATCCGCCCCAACCACCTGGAGCAGCTCTACTCCTTCGGAGAGCCCGGGAGAGACCCGCGGGGTCGCGTCGTCACCGTGGCGTACTTCGCCCTGGTGAAGTTGACCGACCACCGGGTCGAGGCCTCGACGGACGCGAGCGAGGCGGCCTGGTTCTCCGTCTGGGACACGCCGAAGCTGGCGTTCGATCACGCGGACGTGCTGGGCACGGCGCTGCAGCGGCTCAAGGGCAAGGTGCGCTACCAGCCCATCGGCTTCGAGCTGCTGCCGCCCAAGTTCACCCTGACGCAGCTCCAGCGCCTGTACGAGATCATCCTGGAGCGGCAGCTGGATAAGCGGAACTTCCGCAAGAAGATCCTCGCGATGGATTTGCTGGAGGAGCTCGACGAGGTGGAGCAGGACGTCTCGCACCGGGCCGCGCGCCTCTATCGGTTCGACCACAAGAAGTACAAGCAGCTCGAGAAGGCTGGCTTCAACTTCGAGCTGTAAGCGCCGCATTCACCCGCAGTGCCGTGGCCCTGAAGAGGGCACGGGAGAGGTGTGCCCATGCTTCCTCCGTTCGATATCGCTGCTGCCTCCGTGATTGGCCGTGAGCACGCGCGTGCGGGCCGCAACAACCAGGATGCGTTCAGCCTGCTGGCGCAGGGCGAGGTGCTCGCGGCGGTGGTGGCGGACGGGTGCGGCAGCGGGGCGCACAGCGAGGTGGGGGCGCAGCTGGGAGCGCGGTGCGTGGCGCAGGCCGTGCTCGCGGTGGTGGCCGAGGGCGTATCCGTGGAGTCGCCTGAGTTCCTCGAGGCCGTGCGAGCCCGGGTGTTGAAGTTCCTGACGGGCCTCAACGAGCAGTTCGGAGGCTCGCTGGTGGGCGAGCACCTCTTGTTCACGGTGGTGGGGACGGTGGTGACGCCCGTGCACACGCTGGTGTTCTCCGCGGGGGATGGGCTGTGGGCGCTGAATGGGGAGGTGCATTCGCTGGGGCCCTTCCCGAACAACGCGCCGCCATACCTGGCCTATGGGCTGCTGTCGCCGGGGGCGGTGCCGCTGGAGCGCCAGGCGCTGGTTCCGACCTCGGACGTGATGGCGCTGATGCTGGGCACGGATGGCGCGGGGGACCTGTCGAAGCTCGCGGAGACGAAGGTGCCGGAGCGGGACGAGCCGGTGGGACCGCTGTCGCAGTACTGGACGGACGAGCGCTACTTCCAGAACCCGGATGCGCTGCGGCGGCGGCTCGCGCTGCTGGGCCGCGAGTCCGTGCGAGCGGACTTCACGGCGCACCGGCTGGTGCGCACGCCGTCGCTGCTGGCGGATGACACCACGCTGATCGTCCTGCGCCGTCGCATGGGGAGGGCCTGATGCCATGGACGTCTATCTTGAGGGGAAGAAGATCCGGCTGGACCCGACGAAGGCGCTCGGGAAGGGCGGCGAGGCGGACGTGTTCGACCTGGGCGACGGCCGGGCGCTCAAGGTGTTCAAGCCACCCGAGCACCCGGACTACCAGGGCTTGCCCGAGGAGCAGGCTGCGGCGCGAGCGCGCCTGGACGAGCACCAGAGCAAGCTGAAGGCGTTCCCGAAGGTGATGCCGGCGCGGGTGGTGGTGCCGCAGACGCTGGCCACGGATCGGCGCGGGCAATTGGTGCTGGGCTACGCGATGCGCAAGCTGGACTCCATCGAGCCGCTGCGCCGCTTCAGCGATCCGGCCTACCGCCGAGCGGGAGCCACCTCCGCGCACGTCACCGAGGTGATGCGAGGCCTGCACCGCACACTGGAGGCCGTGCACAACAGTGGCGTGGTGGTGGGGGACTTCAATGACCTCAACGTGCTGGTGTCCGGCTCGGACGCTTACCTGATTGACGCGGACAGCTTCCAATTTGCTCAGTTCTTGTCAGCGGTCTTCACCGAGCGGTTCCTGGACCCCCTGCGGCTCACGGGCACGTCGGCCACGGCGCTGAGCCCGGGGCGCCCGGCGTCGCAAGACAGTGACTGGTATGCGTACGCGGTGGCGCTGATGCAGAGCCTGCTGTGCGTGGGGCCATATGGAGGTGTCCACCGTCCGCAGCCGCCCACGCCGCGCGCCACGCCTGCGGTCCGGGTTCACCAGCGCCTCACGGTCTTCCACAGTGACGTGCAGTACCCGAAGCCCGCGCTGCCGCTAACTACGCTGCCGGATGACCTGTTGCATCAGCTCCACCGGATCTTCGTCGAGGATTTGCGCGGTCCCTTCCCGACGCGTCTGCTGGACGCGCTGCGCTTCACGGTGTGCCCCTCGTGTGGGGTGGAGCACGCGCGCCTGGCGTGCCCGACGTGCAGCCCGCATGCGGCAGCGGCTTCGACTCCCGTCACTTCGGTTCGGGGACAGGTGTCTGCGATGCGGCTCTTCTCCACGCGAGGCGTCATCGTCCACGCCTCGGCCGAGGACGGAGTGCTGCGCTGGCTCTACTACGAGGATGGAGCCTACCGGCGCGAGGACGGGCGGCCGGTGCTGCACGGTCCATTGGATCCGTCGCTCCACTGGGTGCTCCAGGGTGACATGACACTGGTGGGGCGGGGAGGCGAGCTGGCGGTGCTCACGTCGGGCCGTGCGCCTGAGAAGCTGGGCGTGGATTCTCCCGAGGGCCGCCCGGCCTTCGCGGCCAACGCAAGCCACCGGTACTGGGCACACGCGGGAGGGCTGTGGCGCGATGGAGCGTTCGGGCCTGAGCGCATCGGTGATGTGCTGCAGGGACAGACGCGGCTCTTCGTGGGGCCGCGCTTCGGCCTGGGCTTCCACCGCGCAGGAAGCCTGCGAGGGGCCTTCGTGTTCGATGCCTCGCGTCCGGGGATCAAGGATGGGCTGACACTGCCCTGGCCCTCGGGAAAGCTCGTGGACGTGGACTGCCTCTTCGAGGGCCAGAACGCGTGGTTGCTCCTGGCGGAAGAGAGCAACGGGCGCACGGTGCACCACTGCGTGGTGGTGGGTGCGGATGGAACGGTGCGCGCGAGCGCCCATGCGGAGGCGGGCGACGGCTCATGGCTCGGCACGCTGCGCGGCAAGTGCGCGGTGGGGGATGTGCTCTTCGCCGCTACAGACACAGGGCTGACGCGCGTGGAACTGCGCCAGGGGCGCCTCGAGGCGGTGCGTGAGTTCCCGGATGCCGAGGCCTTCGTGGATGCTGGCTGCCGACTCTTCATGACGCGCAACGGCCTCACCGTCGTGCGCCGCCAGGACATCTCCGGCCTGCGCATGGCCTGAGCTAAGACTTCAGCGCCAACGGGGCATCTTCACTCGTCGATGTGCCCGCGGAAGACCCAAGGAGGTGCTGAGTGGCGGCGAACGTGTGGGGGGCCTTGCGGCGGTGCGCTTTATGCCTGCTGGTCGGGTGGCTCACGTTGGCGGCCACTGGATGTGCAACGCCGGGTGAACTGGGAGGCGGAGGAACCGCCGGCACAAGTCTCCCTCCCGGAGAGCGCATGCAGGAACTGGAGCAAGCCGCCGAGTCGGAAGCCGCTCTGCTCGCAGCGCAGATAAGTGCCGTGTCCAAGACTCCCTACGCGCAAGGTGTGCGCCTCTCCTTTACCTTCTGGAACGAGCGTGGGGCGCTCTCGCTGACGGACTTCTCGGCACAAGGGCTGAATGGGCCTGCCGCCGCTCCGCTGGATGATGAGAAAACACGCGACACGCTGGCCACCGTATTTTCCGAATACTCCCAGCGCCACACCGGGCAGACCACCCTCACTCTTCGGCGGGAGCAGACGCAATGGGCGGTGGGGTACGCGGTCTCCGCTGAGCGACGTCCCCCCGAGGCGCGTGTGCTGCCGGTACTGCTGAGGGAGTTCCCAGCAGAGCTGGTGCGTGACAGCACCGAGCAGTTGCACAAGCTGCTGGCCTCCATGGAGGTGCCTGCGGAGGGTGAGGCCTGGGCCGAAGTCGAGGTGCACCTGGAAGACGGCCATATCGAGGGCTGGCGCCCGCGCCTCTTTCAGGTTGAGCGTGGAGGAGGGCGGCTGCGGCCCATCTCTTCGCTGGTGGCCTCGCAGGCGGTGCAAGTTCTCCTTCCGTTCACCTTGGGGATGGGACCTCGCACCGTCATCGTGCGTCTGAGGCTGCTCCACCGAGCTCAGGAGTCCGAGGCTGTGGGCTGGGTGGAGTCCGCGAGAGTGGAGCGCCCGCCGCTAGCACCGGAGATCAATGCCGCCTTCGTCGCCGAATACCGGGCGATGCATGAGTCCATCCTCTGGAGATGGCGTTACGAAGTCCGCGAGGGCGCTGAGTGGGCGGCCCGTCGCGGAACTGAAGAGCTGGCGCTCTGGTACGCCGGGGGTGTGCTGCTGAAGGGGGGCGGCTACTTGGCCCGCTGGGCTGGGTCCGCCATGCGCCGGGCGCTGGTACGTGGCGGCGAGGCGGCGACGGGTTGGCTGCGAACCGCGCTGTTGCGCTTGCCTGGGGACAAGAAGCGGGAGTTCGAGTGGCTGTGGGCCAAGGTGCAGCTGGAGGGCGAACGCGCCCTCACGGCCGAGGAGAGGGCGTCTCTGCGAGGGCTGATGGAGCGCATTGAGCAACTCGCCCACACACGCCTGGATGAAAGCGCCAAACGGAGAATCCGAGCTGAAGCCCGCAGTTCCTATAAGAGCCTGCGCCCTGAATTGAAGGACATCATCGAGAAAGGCGGCAGGGACTACCCGATCCACCATCGGCGTCAGTTGGAACACGCCCATCTGTTTCCAGATGAGAACGTGAATGCCGCAGAGAATCTCGCCTTGGTTCAGTACAAGGTACACGAGCACATCAACCGAGCATGGGACCGTTTTCGGCAACTGCGGCCCGAGCCAACGGCCCAAGAGGTGCGTGATGCGGCCAGGGCCATTGATGCTCAGTTTTCTCCTTGGTACGACCAGATAAGGGACCCGCTGGGAGTGACCAGGACGCTGGGGGAGGCTGAGACAGCAGCGCTCAAGGAGGTGGAGCGGCTGTTTCTCAGAGGCTCACCCTAGGGAGGATGATGCGTGACGACCATGGAGCTACCGGGTCTCGAGCGGCTGATGACCACATGCCAGCGTCTGGGTCTCACGGTGCTGACAGAACCACCTGGGCATGCTCCTCCCCAACCGGGAATGCTCATCCAGGGGCATCCACTCGATCCAATGCTCTCAGCTGTCTACTCGCGATGGGGGCAGGCCTCCTTTGCCACGGACGTTGCTGGGGTCGTCTTGGCCCGGTGTGATGACAACGGCAATGAGCTGATCAGGGACAATGTGCAGTGGAGCGAGGGGCGGCTCAAACCGTTGTCGCTGAAGCTCTTCGCTTTCGGGGGCACGCCGGGGATGGCCTATTCCTACGCCACGGTCCCATCGCTGGCTGACTCCCAGGGGTGCCAGCCCGTCGTCGAGGTAGACACCTATGAGGTGCCCTCGGCGCTGCCGATTGCCTCGAGTGTGGACCGCTTCTTTGACACCTACGCGCGCTACTTGGAGGCGCTCTGCGCCATCCCAGGGTTTCGGAAGGAGGGCGAGGTTGCTCTCACCTTCCCCTGGGAGATCCCCCAGTTCATCGGGCGAGACGAGCGGTTGGTCGAGTTGATTCGTGCAGGAGCCTTCAACGCTCTCATGCGAGAGACCGGTGAGACTCGTGATTGGGTGGAACGAGTTCTTGGAGCACCCAGCGGGATGTGAGGGCCGTTATTTCCCCCTAGGGCGTCTCGCACGTAGTCCTCCGCCAGTCTCCGTATTCCCCAGCAAAACCAAGCCCTTGCCTGGGTCCACCCAGGAAACGGATCCGATCGCCTTGACATGGTGTAACTCGGACACTATGTTGGTGTTGTCGATACACGAAGGGGGTCGCAACGAGGCGGCCCAGAGAGGAGAAGGCCATGAAGACCCAGGTGAAGGAGCTTCCGCTTCCGTCGTTCTACCGGCCGGACAACGCAGGCTCGTACGGCTACGGCCCCAACGCCGGAAAGATCCAGGTGGAGGCCGCCACGTGGCGCGCGGCGCATGACCTGGCTCCCTCGGCCACGGACAAGTTCAACCTGCACCTGCTCCTCATCGACGTGCAGAAGGACTTCTGCTTCCCCGAGGGCTCGCTCTACGTGGCCGGCCGCAGCGGCAAGGGCGCCATCGAAGACAGCCGCCGCATCGCCGAGTTCGTCTACAAGAACCTCGGCGCCCTGACGAACGTCACCACCACGCTCGACACGCACTTCGCCTACCAGATCTTCTTCCCTTCGTTCTGGGTGGACCAGAACGACCAGCCGCTCACCCCGTACCGCGAGGTGACCCGCGAGCAGATCGAGCGCGGCCAGGTGCGCCCCAACCCCGCCGTCGCCAAGTGGCTCTGCGGCGGCAACTACCCCTGGCTCCTCAAGCAGGTGAAGTACTACTGCGAGGAGCTCGAGCGCGCCGGCAAGTACACCCTCTACCTGTGGCCCCCGCACTGCCTGCTCGGCGGCGACGGGCACGCCCTGGCCGGTGTCGTGCAGGAGGCTCGCCTCTTCCACGCCTTCGCCCGCGGCGCCCAGTCGTGGTGCGAGGTGAAGGGCGGCAACCCGCTCACGGAGAACTACTCGGTGCTGCGCCCCGAGGTGCTCAGCCGCCACGACGGCCAGCCGCTCGCCCAGCGCAACACCCAGTTCCTCAAGACGCTGCTCACCGCCGACGCCGTCGTCATCGCCGGCCAGGCCGCCAGCCACTGCGTGAAGAGCTCCATCGACGACTTGCTCAGCGAGATCGTCGCCCAGGACGCCGCGCTCGCTCGCAAGGTGTACCTGCTCACCGACTGCATGTCGGCCGTGACGGTGCCCGATGGCAAGGGGGGCTTCGCCGCCGACTTCACCCCGCAGGCCGAGGCCGCCCTCAAGCGCTTCGCCGACGCGGGCATGCACCTGGTGAAGAGCACCGACCCGCTGGCCAGCTGGCCCGACCTGCGCATCGGCTGATGCGCGAGCACTGACCCGAAGAACTTCAGGAGAACTGTCATGAGCACCAGCAATGGCACCCAGGTCTCGCAGCTGTTCCAGAATGCGCACGCGGAGGGCGTCCTCAGCCCTGCGGGCCTCCAGGCCCTCACGGTGGTGGACCTCGGGGCGCAGATCCAGGCCGGCCTCGGCGTCAGCGTGGACGACGTCCAGGCCAGCGAAGTGGTCCTCGTCACCGTGATGCCGGATGACTCCGGCAGCATCCAGCACGCCAACAACGCCCGGCTCGTGTGCGACGGGCACAACCAGGTGCTCGATGCGCTCCTGGCCAGCAAGCAGAGCGACACCGTGCTGTTCCACACGCGCTACCTCAACGGCTTCGTGCTCAACCCGTACCGGCCGCTCGAGGACGTCGTGCGGATGCACGACAAGAACTACAACCCGAGCCTCGGCACGCCGCTCTATGACCAGACCGTGGTGCTGCTGGGCACGGTGCTGGCCAAGTCCCAGGAGTTCACACGCAACGGCGTGTCCGCCCGCACCGTCACCCTCATCATCACCGACGGTGGGGACTGCCACTCGCAGAACGCCCGGGCCAAGGAGGTGGCCGCGCTCGTGAAGGACCTGCAGCGCGCGGAGAACCACATCGTCGCGGCCATGGGCATCAGCGACGGCTCCACGGACTTCCGCAAGGTCTTCAAGGACATGGGCATCGACGACAAGTGGATCCTCACGCCCGGCCAGAGCGCGCAGGAGATCCGCCAGGCGTTCCAGGTGTTCAGCCAGTCGGCCGTCCGCGTCAGCCAGGGCGCGGCCAGCTTCAGCCGCACGGCGCTGGGTGGCTTCGGGCGCTGAGCCCCTCGCTCCCTCTCCGGACAGGCGCGTGAAAGGAATTCCTGCCGCGCGCCTGTTCCGTACTCAGGAGGGGAGCGACCCACCCCATGAGTATCAAGGCCGTCCTGACCGCCATCCTCACCGTGCTGGGAGTGCTCGTGCTGGCGGCCGTTGGCTCGCTCATCGTCCTCACCGGGTACCTGCATCAGGTGACTTCTCACCTCAGCTCCTCCATTGACGAGGTCCGTCTCGCGGAGGAACTGGAGGTGGAGCTGCTCACCCACTCCCGTCAGGCCGAGGTGCGGCTCTCCCCTGGCCTGGAGGCTCCGCCCGGGCCGCTCGCCGTCAGCGAAGCGCGGCTCCAAACGCTGCTCGCCGAGATGAGACCTCTGGCCGTCACGACCGAGGAGCGGGCGATGCTCCAGGAGATTGACGAGAAGGTGAGCGCCTACCTGGCCGCCCGTGAAGAGACCCAAGGAGTGGCTCCCACACAGGTGGCAGGCAAGGTGGCACCCCGGCTCGATGAAGCGCTGTCCCTTCTGGAGCAGCTCGTCGACTTCAACGTGCAGGAGGCCCGCGTAGCGCAGGCGAAGGCCAACCGCTGGGACGAGTGGGTCAGCGTCTGGGGCATCACGCTCGCGGTGCTGTTGCTCGCGGTGATGGCCGTGGTCCTCTTCTGGGTCCGGCGCTCCGTGCTCGTTCCGGTCATCCAGATCAGCCGCGCCATGCGCCGCTTCGGCTCGGGGCACAAGCGCACGCGAGCCCCCGAGACAGGGCCCGCGGAGCTGCGCGAGATGGCCCGCACCTTCAATGAGATGGCCTCCTCGCTCTCCCGGCAGCAGGAGGATCAGCTCACCTTCCTGGCCGGTGTGGCCCATGATCTGCGCAACCCGCTCTCCGCGTTGAAGATGTCCACTGCCCTCGCCGACCCGGGCCGGGCCGATGCCTCGCCCGAGCGTCTCCAGAAGATGCTCGCCCTGATGCGCCGGCAGGTGGCGCGCCTGGACCGCATGGTGGGGGACTTGCTCGACGCCACCCGCATCGAGGCGGGCAAGCTGGAGCTTCAGCTCGAGGAGCGCGATGCCCGCGAGCTGGCTCGCGGCGTGGTGGAGCTGTACCAGGCCACCGGGCCGAGCCATGAGCTCATCCTCTCCCTGCCCGACGCCCCGGTGCACCTGCGCTGCGATGGCGCCCGCATCGAGCAGGTGCTCAACAACCTCGTGAGCAACGCCTTGAAGTACTCACCCTCGGGTACGCGCGTGGAGGTCACCGTGCTGAGCGAGGGCGAGGAAGCCCTCTTCTGTGTCTCCGACCAGGGCATCGGCATCTCCGAGGACGAGCAGCGCCACCTCTTCGCTCCGTTCCAGCGCACCCACGGTGCACGCGCGCACGCGCAGGGCGCGGGCCTGGGGCTCTCCGTGGCCCGGCGCATCGTCGAGGCGCATGGAGGACGCATCGAGGTGGACAGCCATCCGGGCCAGGGCTCCATGTTCCAGGTCCGCCTGCCGCTCGTGCCCTCGGTTCAGCCCACGAGCACACTGCCGGCGTCTTCGCCCACGTGGACTCCGGACGGCGCGATGCATTGACTTGGCGTCCCTGAGCACGCGCTTCACACCCGCGCGGGGCCGGGGATCAGCAGACAGGGGGCTCTTCACCTGGGACACGGGGCAGCAGGCCGAGGGCCGCGCGCTCGGGAACCACCAGCACCGGCTTGGGACACCGGCACATCAGCTCTCCCGAGACGCTCCCGAGCAGCGTGCGCGCCAGCGAGCCTCGCGCCCTCGCGCCGACGATGACCAGCACCACATCCTCTTCCTCCGCCAACTCACTGAGCACGGCCGCGGGCTCTCCATGTGCCACCAGCGTGTTGGCTCCTGGGTGCCGGCTCTGGGTGTTGGCGCACGTCTCCTTGAGGAGTGCCTCGGCGTACTGTTCGCAGGCGCGCTCGAAGTCAGCGAACTCGGGAGCTTCGCCCGCCTCCTCGGCCACGCGCTCCGGCAGGACGTGGACGAAGGTCACCCGGCTGCTCATCCCGCTGGCGTACTCCAGCGCCGTCCGGGCGGCCTCCCGCGAGGCCTGTGTGCCATCCACTGCCACGAGGATTCTGCGCATTGCACCCTCCATGCCCCCTCTCTCACTCCATGAATCGTGCCAGGGCACCTCCCTCGGGCTTCAGGGCGCCAGGGCGCAGTGGCTGCGGTGACGCCTCCACGGGCCGCAATTTCTGCGCAGGCTCACCTGGGCGCCTACCCCGGACCCACGGGCCGCGCGGGCTCGCGCGGGTGCGTCTCTGGGAAGAACATCTTCACGTGGTAGGTGTCCTGCTCCAGGGTGGCGTGCACGGTGAGCCCGCTCTCGTGGAACACGTCCAGCATGGGCTTGTTCGTCGCCAGCACGTCCGCCTGGAAGCCCGGGAGCCCCCGCGCCGCGGCGGCCTCGCGGATGCGCCTCATCAGCAGCGTCCCCACGCCCTTGCCCTGCCAGTCGTCCCGCACCACGAAGGCCACGTCCGCCAGCCGCGTCGCCGGCTCCACGTCGTAGCGCACCACGCCGATGATCTCCTCGGTCCCCGGCACGCAGGCCACCAGCGCCATGTTCTGCTCGTAGTCCAGGTTCACCAGGTCCTGCATCTCCTCGTGCGGGTGCACCTTCTTGTAGCTCATGAAGCGCCGGTAGCAGCTGTCGTTGGACAGGCTGTACATCAGCTCCTGCAGCGCCCGCTCGTCGGTGATGCGCGCAGGGCGGATGACCAGCTCCGTGCCCGAGAGTGTCCGCTCGTGCTTCTCCTCCGTCCACGGGTAGCGCGCCCGGGGCACCACTTGATCCGGCAGCACGAACTTCCGCCCCTTGGCCACCGCCATCAGCTCGCCGCGAAAGTCCGGGTGGGCGATGTCGATGAGCGCCAGCGTCCGCTCGCGGATGTTCTTCCCCCACAGGTCCGCCACCCCGAACTCCGTCACCACGTAGTGCACGTCCCCGCGGCTCGTCACCACGCCCGTGCCCGGCTCCAGCGCCGCCTGGATGCGGCTGACCTTGCCGCCCTTGGCCGTGGAGGGCAGGGCGATGATGGGCTTGCCGCCCCGGCTGCGCCGCGCCCCGCGGATGAAGTCCACCTGCCCGCCGATGCCCGAGAAGAAGTTCCCACCCAGCGTGTCCGAGGCCACCTGGCCCGTCAGGTCCACCGCCAGCGCCCCGTTGATGGCGATCATCCGGTCATTGCGAGCGATGGTCCCCGGATCATTGGTGAAGTCACTTGGGCGCATCTCGATGGCCGGGTTCTCGTGGGCCCACGCGTAGAGCTCCTGGCTGCCCATGATGAAGGAGGTGACGAGCTTGCCCTGGAGCAGCGTCTTCTTCCGCCCGGTGATGACGCCCGCCTCCACCAGCCGCATCACCCCGTCCGAGAACATCTCCGTGTGCACGCCCAGGTCGTGGTGATTGCCCAGCTGCGCCATCACCGCGTCCGGAATCTTTCCAATGCCCGTTTGCAGCGTGGCCCCGTCAGGAATGAGCGCGGCGATGTGCTGGCCAATGCTCTGGGCCACCGCGTCCAGCGGCTCGGCCTCGCGCTCCAGCAGCGGCACGTCCACCGGCACCAGCTTGTGGAACCGGCTGACGGGGAAGAACGAGTCCCCGTGCGTGCGCGGCATGCGCGGGTTGACCTCGGCAATAATGAGCGTGGCCGAGTCCACCGCGCTGCGGACGATGTCCACCGACACGCCCAGGCTCACGTACCCGTGCGCGTCCGGCGGGCTCACCTGGATCATCGCCACGTCCACGCGGACCCGCCGGCTGCGGATCAGCTCGGGGATCTCCGACAGGAACACCGGCATGAAGTCCGCGCGCCCCTCCTGTACCGCCTTGCGCACGTTGGAGCCGATGAAGAAGGCGATGTGCCGGAAGCGATCCGAGTGCTCGGGCTCCACGTAAGGGGCCGGGCCCAGGGTCAGCAGGTGGACCACCTCGTTGTCAGCCAGGTGGGTGCCTTGCTCCACCATCGCCTTCACCAAGGTGACGGGCTCCGCGGCCCCCGAGCCGATGAGGATGCGCCGCCCCGGAGCCATGCTCCGGATGGCCTCCTCCGCCGTCACCACCTTGTCCGCGTACCGCGCTCTCCAGTCCAACACGTGCCGGAAACCTCCCATGAGAGTGCTCCCGTGTAGCAGCCTTCATTCCAGAGCCCTTTCAAGGGGGGAAGGCCCCCCCAGGCCCGCATGCTTTGCGCCTGACATCTGGCGCGGACGCAGTCCTTGCGCTGCTCCAGCGTCGTGAAGAGCGGCTCCCGAGGGAGAGCGGCCCCGGCACGCGCATTGCTCCAGGAGCGCTCACCCGGGAAGTCCGAGGGCCCGCAGGCGAAGACCCGCGGCCCGAGGAAAGGGGTAGGTCTCCGCGTGTCCACGGGGGTGGCACGCGGAGGCCGACTTTTCCCGTCAGGCGGAGGGGCGCGAGCTCAGGGGCTCGCTTCCCACGCCTCCGTCAGCTGTTCGCGCGTCCAGGCCAGCACCGGGCTCGCCTCCACCCGGTAGGGAGGAGAGATGGGCTCCAACTGCCGCAGCTCGGGAGGCAGCCGCTCCAGCTCGCGCCGCGCGTAGGCGCGGACCTCCGTGAGTGAAGGCGACGCTCCTTCCATCCGCTTGCCGCCCCGCATCACCGGGTGCAGCAGTGGGCGGCCCTTCAGCTGCTCTCCGTGACGGGCCAGCACGTCCCGGCGCGCCACGCCGTTCTCTTCCTCGCGGAACACCTGCTTGCGGCCCGGGAGGAGGGCCTTCGCGGTGGACAGCTTGATGCGATCCTTCCCCGCGTACGCCACCAGCTTGTAGACCATGTCCAGGCACGGCACGTCCGAGGACGTCCCGAGCGACGTCCCCACGCCGAAACAATCGATGGGCGCTTCCTCGGCCACCAGCCGCGCGATGGAGTCCTCGTCCAGGTTGCCGCTGGCAATGATGTTCACGCGCTGCAGCCCCGCCTCGTCCAGCATCTGCCGTGTCGCGCGCGACAGCGCCAGCATGTCTCCCGAATCCAGCCGCACTGCGCGCACGTGGAAGCCCTCTCCCAGCTCGCGTGCCAGACGGATGACGTGCTGAACGCCGCGCAGTGTGTCGTAGGTGTCTACCAGCAGGGTGCTGTCCGGGAAGTAGCGCGTGAAGGTGCGGAAGGCCTCCAGCTCGCCCTCATGGGCCTGCACGAAGCTGTGCGCCATGGTTCCCTTCACAGGGATGCCGTAGCGCTGCCCGGCCAGCATGTTGGAGGTGGCATCCAACCCCGCGATGAAGGCCGCGCGCGCCACCTTCAGCCCGGCGTCCATGCCATGGCTGCGCCGCAGGCAGAACTCCACCACCGGGCGCCCTGCCGCCGCACCGATGACCCGGGTGGCCTTGGAGGCCGCCAGCGTCTGCAGGTGGACCTGGTTGAGCAGGTACGTCTCCAACAGCTGGGCCTCGGGCAGCGGCGCGATGACCTCCAGGAGGGGTTCCTCGCCGAAGAGGGGCGTGCCCTCAGGGACGGCGCACACCTCGCCCGAGAAGCGGAAGCGCTCCAGGTAGCGCAGCAGCCGATCCGAGAAGAGCTGGAGCGAGGCCAGGTAGTCGAGCTGCGCGGGGGTGAAGCGCAGCGTCTCCAGGTAGCGCAGCGCATCCTCGAGCCCACAGGCCATCAGGAAGTTGCGTCGCGCGGGGAGGCGGCGGACGAAGAGGCTGAACACCGCTTCGTCGTGCATGTCCTCCTGGAGGTAGCCGTCCACCATGGTGAACTCGTACAAGTCGGTGAACAGCGCTGCGCTCTCATCCATGGTCCGCCTCATTCCCCACCTGCATCCTTCGCTCGCTGGCCGAGGCACCTCCCGCGCCCTCAACCGTTCGGGTTCTCCACTCCCCGCTACATGCGCACTTCCTCCGAGCTGCCCCAGGCCTCATGGAGCCAGCGCTCCAGCTCCGCGCGCGGCATGGCCCCGCTGCGCCGCGCCACCTCACGCCCGTGGGCGTAGAGGACAAAAGTAGGGATGCCCCTCACGCTCAGCCGCGAGGCGGCCTCCGGATGTTCTTCCGAGTTCAATTTCAGAACGATGAGCCGCCCCGCCTGCGACTGCCCCACTGCTTCCAACACGGGAGCCACCATCCGGCATGGCCCGCACCAGGGCGCCCATACGTCCACCAGCACGGGCACCGGCGACGAGGCCACCGCCCGCGCGAGCCCCTCTCCATCCACCGATTGGGGTTTTCCCGAAGTATCGAGCGCGCCGTGGCAGCGGCCACACGCGGGAAGTCCCGAGGGACGGGTGGCAGGGACACGGTTGAAAGCACCACAGGTAGGACAGCGGTACATGGGCAACCTCCGAGGCCTCTTTCCCCACAAGATAAAGCGGCCCACAGAAGACGCCCGTCTGCCCCCACCGGGAGTACAGGGGCTGACTCACGCAACTCCTTGGATTTTGGAACCGCGGAGGCGAATCTGGCGAGGGACGGCGGACCTGCACAGCCACTGGGTGCCTGGCCGCTCTCCAGCAGTGAGAGCATGCCCCTGCGGCGGATGGCGCACGGGGGGCTGGGCAACACCTTGAAACGGAGGGTCTCATGAAGGTGGCGGTCTTCGACACGCATCGCTACGACCGGGAGGCGCTGGAAGCGTCCAACGCCCGGTTTGGCCACGCGCTCGTGTTCTTCGAGCCGCGGCTCACCGCGCAGACGGCGCAGCTGGCCCAGGGCTTTCCGGGGGTGTGCTCGTTCGTCAATGACAAGGTGGACGCCGCGGCCCTGGAGGTGCTGGCCGCTGGCGGCACGCGCGTGGTGGCGCTGCGCTCGGCGGGCTACAACCACGTGGACCTCGTGGCCGCGGCGCGGCTGGGCATCCGGGTGGTGCGCGTTCCCGAGTACTCGCCCTATGCCGTGGCGGAGCATGCGGTGGCGCTGGTGCTGGCGCTCAACCGCCGCATCCATCAAGCGTATGCGCGGGTGCGCGACTGGAACTTCTCCCTGGACGGGCTGGTGGGCTTCGACCTGCACGGGAAGACGGTGGGGGTGGTGGGGACTGGGCGCATTGGCCGGGCGGCGGCGCGCATCTTCCGTGGCTTCGGCTGCCGGCTGCTGTGCTTCGACGTGGTGCCGGACCCGGAGGTGGAGCTCGAGCTGGGAGCCCAGTATGTGCCGCTGGACACCCTGTACCGCGACGCGGACATCATCACCCTGCACGTGCCGCTCACGCCGGGCACCCACCACCTGGTGAGCGCCGAGGCGCTGGGGAAGATGAAGCGTGGCGTCATGCTGATCAACACGGGCCGGGGCGCGCTCATCGACAGCCGGGCGCTCATCGAGGCCCTCAAGCGTGGCCACATGGGCGCCGCGGGGCTGGACGTCTACGAGGAAGAGGAGGGCATCTTCTTCCAGGACCTGAGCGGCAAGGTGCTCCAGGACGACGTGCTGGCGCGCTTGCTCACCTTCCCGAACGTGCTGGTCACCTCCCACCAGGCCTTCCTCACCCGGGAGGCGCTGGGCAACATCGCGGACACCACGCTGGGCAGCCTCCAGGCCTTCGAGCGGGGCGAGCCGCTCGCCCATGAGGTGAAGGCCGAACAAGTCCTACGGACACCCGCGCGATAGTCCTCTGGCGCGGGGCTTGAACAAGGTAGAAGAGGTTTCGTTCCACTGGCCCTTGGGCCCATCTTCGCGGAGGCACCATGCCTGTCGTCTGCGCCACCAACTTCTCCGATGCCGCCCGCCGCGCGTGTGATGCCGCCGCGCTGCTTGCCCGGAAGGCCGGTGTGCCGTTGTGGCTCGTCCACGTGCTGCCGCAGGACTCCGCGAGGGCCTTCGGTAAGCCGCTGATGGAGGCGGCCGAGGCGGCGCTGGCCGACGAGGCGAAGCGGATGCAGAAGCTCGGCGCCCAGGTGCAGCACACGGTGCTCACGGGCGAGCCGGCCGCGGCGGTGCAGGAGTTCGCCAAGAAGCAGGGCGCCACGATGGTGGTGACGGCGGCGCCGAGCCAGGAGACGCCCTTCCTGGGCCTGGGCGGCACGGTGGACCGGCTGGCGCAGACGGTGGAGGTGCCGCTGGTCGTCGCCCGGAACGTGGAGTCGCTGGAGGCGTGGGGGCGCGGGGAGCGGCCGCTCAAGGTGATGCTGGGGGTGGATCGCTCGCTGCCCTTCTCGGCGGCGCGCGACTGGGTGAAGGGGCTGCGCAAGCTGGGGCCCATCGAACTGGTGGGCGGCCGCGTCTTCTGGGCCCAGGAGGAGGCCGTGCGCCTGGGGCTGGAGAGCCCGCTGGGCTTCGCGGACGTGACGCCGGCGCTGCGCCAGGCTCTGGAGAAGGAAGCCGCGGTGCTGGTGGAGCCGCTGTCCGAGGGCGGCAAGCCCGTCCGGGTGCGCCTGGAGGTGGGCCTGGGCCGCATCGCGGACCACCTCGTCGCGCTGGCCGCGGAGGAGGGCGTGGACGTGCTGGTGGTGGGCTCGCACCACCGCAGGGCGCTCGGGAAGCTGTGGAGCGTGTCTCAGCACGCGCTGCGGCTGGCGAAGATGACGGTGGTGTGCGTGCCGTCTCGCGCGGCGGTGCAGGGAGCGGACGTGGAGCTGCCTCAGGTGCGCACGGTGCTGGTGACCACGGACTTCTCCGAGCTGGGAGACCGGGCCATCGCCCAAGCGTGCGCGCTGGCGCCTCAGGGCGGCACGGTGCACCTGCTGCATGTCGCCCCGCCGCAGACGGGCCCGGAGCAGCTGAGCGCGCTCCGGAAGCAGCTCGAGGAGCGAGTGCCTCGCGCGGCGGTGCAGGGGGGGCGGAAGGTGGAACTGGAGGTGACGGCCGGGAGCGACGTGGCGGGTGTCATCGCCCAAGCCGCCGAGCGCCACGGCGCGGACCTCATCTGCATGGCCACTCACGGCCGCACGGGGATGATGCGGGCGGTGATGGGCTCGGTGGCCCAGGCGGTGATGACGCGCTGCGATCGGCCCGTGGTGCTGGTGCGCAACCCCGCGTCTTGAGCCGCCGGCTCAGCCCCAGCGGACGGAGCCTGGCCCCTCTGCGGGGTGGCTTCGGCTACGCTGGGCCTCCGAGCGGCAGACCGCCGCTCCCACTCGGGAGCCTCGACATGACCTTGCCTGCTGCTTCAGCGAATGCCGGTGCACCGAGCACCGAGTCCGGCGAGCCGCTCTGGGGCGCTCGGATGGGCTGGCTCGTGGGCACTGATGCCGCAGGGCTCCCGCTGGTGGACTTCCCGGGCAACCGGGCCGGACCGCTCGTGGCCCGGAGGACAGTGCCACTTCAGCCCGAGGTGCTCCAGGGCGCGGCCAGTACCCGCCCGGGTGTGGTGTTGATGTTCGAGAATGGGGATGCGCGCCTGCCGCTGATCGTCGGGCTCGTGCAGGGCAGCCCCACGCCGATGCTGGATGCGATGCTCTCCGAGCCTCAGCCCCAGCCGCCCTCCGAGCCCCCCATGGAAGCCCATGTGGACGGCAAGCGCGTCACCATCGAAGGCGCGGACGAGATCGTCCTGAAGTGCGGAGAGGCGAGCATCACCCTGCGCCGCAACGGCAAGCTCATCCTCCGGGGCACCTACGTCGAGACGCACGCCAGCGGCGTCAATCGCATCAAAGGTGGCAGCGTTCAGGTCAACTGACTCAGCGCGTGCGCCCCTTGCGGCGGGTCCGGAGCGCCTCGGCCTGCCGTGGGTTCAGCATGGATAGGTAGGCCAGCTTGCCGTCGATGCGCGCGGAGTTCTCCGCGTCCGCAGGCCGCGAGGCCTCCTGGTGGATCATCGCGCGCATCTTCCGGCGTTCCTTGCGAGACAGGCCGAGCACCTGGTTCACCGTCACCCCCGTCACCGTCTGCCGCCCGCCCCGGCGCTGCAGCCGCGTCTTGGGTGCGTTCACCTGGAAGCCCTCCTCCGCGATGATCTTTCCCGCCAGCGCGCGCAGCTTCTCCGCGGTCTTCTGCTCCGGGCCCGAGAAGCTCAGGTCATCCGCGTAGCGCGAGTATGTGAAGCCGTGCTTGCGCGCCAGCCCCGCGAGCCGCCGGTCCATCCTCAGCACCACCGCGTTGCACAGCCCTGGGCTCGTCGGTGCTCCCTGCACGCAGACGCGCGGGCCTATCGGGACAAAGAACACCTGACCGTCCACCTCCACGGGCTGGCGCTCGGACTCCGTCATCAGCACGGCCAGCGTGGCCGCCACCGGATAGCCGTAGCCCAGTGCGATGAGCAGCCCTCGCACCCGTGCGTAGCTCACCGAGGGGAAGAAGTCCTTCAGGTCCACGCGGAGCACCACCGCCTTGCCGACGTGCCCCTCTGCCCCCGTGCGCACCGAGCGCCCCTTCACGAAGCCGTGCGCGAGAGGGCTCACCGGCAGCTTCTCCACCAGCAGCGAGAGCAGCTTGCGCTGCACCGCCTTCAGCCCCTTCTTTGGCGCGTGGATGAGCCGCTGCCCTCCCGAGCGCTTCGGCAGCGCGAAGGTGACGTAGTGGCTCACCCGGTCTCGCTGCCGGTGCACTGAGAAGTGCCGCAGCTGCCGCACCGTGATTCCCAGCGCCGTGGCCACGTCCTGCTCGCTTCTCCACACGGGCAGCCCGTAACGCTCCAGCTGGGCCTCGTCTGGGAGCAGGTCGCGCAGGTTCCGGTTGCGCGTGCGCAGGGTGCCCGAGAAGAGGCGGTTGGCCTCCTCCGCGGACATCACCTTCTTGCGCTTCTCCCAGTGGCTCTTCCGAGGCGGCTTGGGCAGCAGCCGCGGGTCCCGCTTCACGAGCCGCCGATGCTTCTCCTTCAGCGGCCCCTTCAGCACCACCTCCTCGGTGACGACATCCACCGGCCGGCCCGAGGCGTCCACCGGCCCTCCGTTCGCCGAGGACAGGCGCGTCACCTGGCGCGTGCGCGGCCCCTGGCCAAACACCGTCTTCACCCAGGTGAGCAGCTTTGGGAAGAGGCTCATGGTGCTCCGAAGGGGACCGGGCGGGGACGACTTGCGAGGCCCTGGACTCGGGGATCCCAGCGTTGCGTACGCTGGGACCGTGGCGATGTGATGGGGACAAGAAGCCGCCGCGGCGAAACACCGCGGCACGAACGGCTCGTCTGCGAGGCCCGGACCCCCTCGGGAGCGTCAGCGGTTATCGTCATCGTCCCCGTCCTCGTCAAGCGCCGCCTCATCGGACTCGCTGCCGTTCTCCTGTGCCTCGGGCTCCTCCGGGCTATGGGCCAGGACGGGATTCTGCAAGGACTCCTTGTCCACCGGCCGAGATGTGGCCTGGTCCTGCCTCTGGGGCTTCGCCACCGACATCAGCGCGAGCAGGTGCACGCACGGGCCCTGGTTCAGCAGGTGCTCCTGGAAGAACTCGCAGCCGCAGCGGCCGAAGATGAGCCGGTCCTCGTCGTTGAGCACCACCTCCACGCTCCCCTGCGTCGCCACCCTTCCCGACACCACCCAGTCGCGCAGCACCACCTCGCGGTAGAGGACTCCATCGGGCCCCTTCAGGCGCTTCTTCTTCCGCGTCTCGCGCGCCTCGGAGCTCTGGATCGTCACCTGGCCTCGGGCGACCATCTTCTCGGCCTCCTCGCGCCTCGGGTCCGGCGGGTAGACCCGCTCCAGGTCCACCGGCTTCGAGAACAGCTCCCGGTGGCGGAACTCGCGGCGCTCCACGTCGAAGATGGCTCGGCCCTCCGAGCACAGCGAGGCCAGCGCTCGGGACACCGCCGGCCGCTCCGCTCCGAGCAGGGTGCTCGCCTCCTCGACGCTCAGGGCGTACTTCTCTCGCAGCAGCCCGAGTACCCGCTCCGTCAGGCCCTCTCCTTTAATAGGAGGCACCAGCAGGTCGAGCCCGCCCGTCCCCGTCCACTGGTTCGATGTCCACCCGGACAGTCCGAGCAGGAACGTCACTCCCGGCAGCTTCACCGCATAGAAGGAGGGGAGCGCCCGGCCCTTGAGGTACACGTCCACGTTGTCCGCGTAGGGCAGCAGCGGATCCAACAGCTGCAGCCTCCGCCGGCCCCACGTGCGGATCGTGCGCTTCTCTGCATAGGTGTGGCTGGCGCCTTTCAGGGGGATGCGCTCCTCCCAGGGCTCTAGCAGCAGCGCCGCATCCTCGCCGGGCTCCATTTCATAGCGCAGCGCGCGCGGTGACATCTTCGCCTTGGTGAAGCGCAGGAAGCGCAGCGCCGCCAGCAGATCCACCGGCCGCACTGTCAGCTTCGTCCCCGGCAGTGCCATGGCGCCCTGCAGCTGGAGGAAGCCGCGCACCCACGGGTCCGGGATGTCCACCTTCTGCTCGAAGCGGCCCCCGGCACCTGCTGTCGTCACCTCGAAGCCCTCGGGTCCCACGCGGAAGAACGTCTCCCGGCTCGAGCGCATCTCCGCCAGCGCCGCCCACAGCCACGCGGTGAAGTCCACGTTCGTGGTGCCGCACCGCACCTCCCCCGAGGGCTCGAAGAGCGCCCGGTCCGCCACTACCAGCCCGTAGGTGCTCTGGTCCTGGCTGAACGCCTCGAAGAAGACCCGGTCCGGGTGGATGGTGATGACCGGGTCCAGGAAGAAGCTCGCGTACTCGCCCGCGCTCATCCACTCGTCCTGGCGCCAGATGACGGAGCCGAGCGCCTGGAGCGCCAGCCGCAGCGAGAGCAGGTGCTCCTTCACCCGCGCGTGGAAGCGCACAGGACGGTGCTGATCCGCGGCCAGCCCCAGCAGGGCCCGCTCCCGCGTGGACTCGAAGACACTGGGCGTCGCGTAGTTGAGGGCCAGCATCGTCATGGCGTGGCCTCCCCATAGATGCGCGGGCGCTCCGACGGCCCTCGCAGCGAGGGCCAGTGGTGCAGCACCTCCGCCATCAGCCCCACGAGCTGCTCCTTGGGATAGCGCCGGTCCGGCAGGGTCAGGGTCTCCTTCATCCGCGCCAGCAGCCGCCGCGCAGCGGCTTCATCCGCCAGGGCCGCGTTCCGCACCGCCGCGAAGGCCATCATCCGCGTGCGCCGGTGCAGTGGCCGCAGCAGCGTGGCCTGGAGCAGATCCACATTCTGGGCTGCCAGCGTGCGTGCCCGCGAGTCGTCACGCCCGAGCACTCGGAAGGCCAGCGCCTGCACGTGGATCTGCGGCGACTCCAGCAGGTCCCGCACCGACTGACTGTCCGAGAGGTAGAAGTCCGTGGAGCGCTCGAAGAGCAGCCGCGCGAGCCGGTTGGACTTCAGCAACACGTCATAGGTGTAGGACATCGAGTACGCCGGCATCATCGACAGGGCGTTGGAGGCCCGGCGGGCGAAGGTGCCATCCTTCTCCGGGAGCGCCTCGAAGTACTGGCTGAGGGCGTCCACCGTCTGCTGCCACTGGGACTGCGGCCGGGCCACGTGCAGGGGCTGCAGCGCGGAGCGGCTCGCCAGGTAGTCGATGAGCAGCTCGTCCTGGCGCTCGAGGACGCGCGCCGAGAGCTTCGGATAGCCCTGGTGCCACCACGCCGAGGCGTGCATCCGGTAAGGCCCGCGCATCAGGTCCGGGAAGCGCTCGTAGAGCGCGACGGCCACCGCGTCCTCTAAAGGATGCACCTGGGCGATGGAGAAGCCCGGCCCGTTGTACTCGCTGCCCACGCCCGCGAGCAGCAGCAGATGATGGCGCACGTCCGCCTCGGGGCTCTGGCGATCCGCCACGAGCCGTTGCACCTCCGCGTTCCACGTCTCGGGGGTGGCGCTGGTGCGCAGCAGCGTGGCCCAGACATCGAGCCAGCCCTTGCGGCGTGACAGCTCCAGCAGCGGGACCAGCCCCTTCGCGTCTGCTTGGCCGCCCCAGAAGCGCCAGCGGGGGAAGATGGAGCGGGCGTGCTTCAAGAGATAGGGCACCACGTCTCGGCCACGCGCCTGGGCCAGCGCGAGGAAGGTGGCGGCCATCTGCTTCGGGTCGACGCGGAAGCCGTGCGGGTGCCGCAGCTCCAGCTCCTCGACGAGCGCCGCGGGCTCCTCCACGGCCCGGCAGAGGGCGAGCGCGTCCGCGTGCCACACCTTGAGCGGCACCAGCCGTTGGTAGAGCGGGAAGTACAGCTCCAGGTCCTTGGCTTCCTCTGTGTGCTCCAGCAGCGTGGTCCAGTGGCGCTTCGGATCTTCTCGTTGGAACGCCCACTCGCTCGGCAGGTGGCGGAGGATGAACGTGCGGGCACCCGCTGGGTTCAGCTCCCAGAGTGCAGTGGCGGTGGGCTCGTCGAGCGAGTAGGCGGCCACGTCCATCTTCGTGAGCGCGGTGTTGAACGCCGCACGGCCCTGGGCGGAGCGGGCGCGGGCGAGCAGCTCCTGGCGCCACTGCTCCTCCACCTTCTTCCAGTCGACCTGCTGCCGCAGCTTCCACAGGTAGAGCTTGCGGAACAACTCCACGTCGTCGCGGCGATCGGCCTCGTCCAGCCAGGGCTGGAGCTTCGCGGTCACCTCGGGCTTCTTCCAAGCCTCGAAGGCCTTGCCCTTCGCGTCGAGCGACCACGGTGAGAGCTGGTTGAGGAGGAAGGGCCGGAACAGCACCCGGCTGCGCTGGGCGAGCTCCGGACCCCACAGCCAGGAGAACTCGCGGAACCAGGGCTTGAGCGCCAGGGCCTCCAGGGCCTCCCGCAGCGCCTCGTCCCCGAGTCCCTGGGAGAGCACCTCACGCACTGCGGCATCCATCTCCCGCACCTCGCGCAGGAAGCGCTCCTTTGGGGTCTCCGCCATAGAGGGGGACTCTTTAGCCCGGTTGCCTGCCTACTCCCAAGCCCGCGAGAACATTGAGGAAGGGGGGCGGGAAGCCCTGGCCGGAAGCTGATAGGGAGCGCTCGCGGAAAAAAGTGCGGAGGCCGGTGACAGTTCCTCCCGGCACCGGTGTTCCAGGCGGCTGAAAGAGGAGGCGCAAGTCCGGTGGCAATCGACGTGGAGGCCTACTATCGCCGTTATGGGCCTCAGGTGCTCCGGCGCTGCCGCTTCCTCCTCCGAGACGAGGAGAAGGCCGTGGATGCCATGCACGACGTGTTCGTGCAGCTGTTGCGCTACCAGGGCGGACTGAAGAACTCAGCGCCCTCCAGCCTGCTGCACCAGATTGCCACGCGGGTGTGCCTCAACCGGCTGCGCGGCGCCCGCCGCCGTCCCGAGGACAAGGACGACGAGCTGGTGCTGCGCATCGCCGCCGCCGAGGACACCGAGGCCCGCACTGCCGCTCGGGGGCTGTTGGATCGGCTCTTTGGCCGGGTGCCCGCGTCGAGCCGGGACATCGCCGTGCTGCACCTGGTGGATGGAATGACGCTGGAGGAGACAGCCCGCGAGGTGGGCCTGTCCGTGTCCGGGGTGCGCAAGCGCCTGCGGGCGCTCTCTTCCGCGCTGCAAGAGCTGGAGGCCGCATGACTTCGCCAAGCCGTACCCCGGACTGGTTGCTGGAGCGCATCGCCCTGGGCGAGCTGCCTCCGGAGGAGCTGGCCGCCGCTCGCGCCCGGCTGGCCCAGGAGCCTGATGGCGAGGCCCGCCTCGCCGCGCTCGAGGCCGACAGCCGCGCCACCCTGGAGAAGCTGCCGCCCGCCACCGTGGCTCGCGAGGTGGAGCTGCGCTCGGCCGCCGCTCGCCGGCTGGAGGTGGCCCGGGAGCAGACGCGCCCTTTGCGCCGCTGGGCTCCGGCGCTCGCGCTGGTGCCTGCGCTGGCCGTCGTGGCGCTCTTCGTGGTGGTCCGCCCGGTAGAGCCTCCCGTGGGAGACAGGGTGGACGGGCTCGAAGTGACGCGCGCCAAGGGCCTGCTGCCGCAGCTTCTCGTCCACCGCCAAGGCGCCGCCGAGCCGGAGCGCCTCACCGATGGAGCCGCCGCCGCCGCGGGTGATGTGGTGCAGCTCTCCTATATCGCCGCGGGCCACGCGTACGGGATCATCCTCTCGGTGGACGGGCGCGGCACGGTGACGGTGCACGTGCCGGAGACGGGCGCGCAGTCCGTGGCGCTCGCGGCCTCGGGGACCCACGCGCTGCCCCGGGCCTACGAGCTGGACGATGCGCCTGCTTTCGAGCGCTTCCTTTTCATTACTTCGGACATCCCCTTCGCATTGGATCCAGTGCTGGCCGCGGCCCGTGCGCTGGCGGGCTCGGCGGACGTGCGCACCGCGCCGCTGGCACTGCCGGAGGGCTTCACGCAGGTGTCCTTCACGCTGGAGAAGGTCTCGCCATGACTCGACTGTTCGTGCTGATGACGCTGTTGGTGGCGGGGCTGGCTTCCGCGGAGGCTCCCGTCCCGGTGCGCCGGCTGGCGCTGCTGGTGGGGGTGAATGACGGCGGGCCGGGGCGCGACAAGCTCCGCTATGCCACCACGGACGCGCAGGCCTTCGCCAAGGTGCTGGGCGAGCTGGGCGGGGTGGCGCCGTCGGACCGGGTGCTGCTGCTGGACACGGGCCGCGCGGGGCTGCTGGAGGGCTTCTCGAAGATGAAGGCGCTGACGGAGTCGGCGCGGGCCTCGGGGGCGAACCGGGTGGAGGTGCTCCTCTATTACTCGGGTCACTCGGACGACGAGGGCCTGCTGCTCCAGGGCGAGCGCGTGGACTACGGCGAGCTGCGCCGGGCGCTGAGCGGGCTGCCGGCGGACGTGCGCATTGCGGTGCTGGACTCGTGTGCGTCGGGGGCGTTCGCGCGGCGCAAGGGCGGCACCTCGCGGCCGGCGTTCCTGGTGGATACGGGCAGCCAGGTGAAGGGGCAGGCCATCCTCACCTCGTCGAGCGAGGACGAGGCCTCGCAGGAGTCGGACCGGCTGGGCGGCTCGTTCTTCACGCACCACCTGGTGTCGGGGCTGCGGGGTGCGGCGGACGTGACGCGGGACGGGCGGGTGACGCTGAACGAGGCCTACCAGTTCGCCTTCCACGAGACGCTGGCGCGCACCGAGCGCACGCAGCGCGGTGCGCAGCACCCGGCCTATGACATCGAGCTGGCAGGCACGGGGGATCTGGTGATGACGGATCTCCGGGCGACGACGGCGGGGCTGGTGCTGACGGAGACGCTGGAGGGCCGCTTCTTCGTCCGGGACGAGGCGGGGGTGCTGGTGGTGGAGCTGATGAAGCTGCCGGGGCGCCCGACGGAGCTGGGGCTGGCGCCGGGCAACTACACGGTGCGGCGCGAGCTGGACGGCGGCGTGTCCGAGGCGGCCTTCGTGCTGGCCGACGGCAAGCGCACGCCGCTGGCGCCGGGGAGCTTCACCTCGGTGCTGCGCGAGGCGACGGTGTCGCGCGGGGGGGCGGAGCCGGTGCTGGAGGCGAGGGCGGGTGTGAGCGCGGCGGAGGTGGGGGCGAGCGCGGGGACTCGGAAGGTGGTGCCCTTCAATCTGGGCTTGCTGCCGGGGGTGAGCGTGAACGCGGCGGCTGCGGGGGGAGGGCCGGTGGAGAACCGTGCGGCGGTGGGCGTGATGAACGACGGCACGGCGCTGGTGGGCGGACTGGCGCTGGGGCTGGTGTCCAACATGTATGAGGAGGAGGTTCGCGGCGTCGCGATGGCGGTGGCGGTGAACACGGCGGGCGGGCCGGTGCGAGGCGGGCAGCTGGCCACGGCGCTGAACGTGGCGGGCGAGGACCTGAACGGCGTGCAGATGACTGCGGGCGTGAACGTGGCGGGAGGGAGCGTGCGGGTGGGGCAGTTCGCGGCGGGGCTGAACGTGGCGGGGGGCGCGGTGTCCGGGGCGCAGATGTCCGGGGGGCTGAACGTGGCGGGGGGCGCGGTGCGGGGCATGCAGGCGACGGCAGGGGTGAACGTGGCGCGGGCGGCGTTCAGTGGCTTCCAGGGCTCGGCGGGGGTGAACTGGGTGGGCGGGGCGATGACGGGCTTTCAGGCGACAGCGGGCTTCAACCGGGCGGAGAGCGTTGCGGGCGTTCAGATGGCGGTGCTGAACGTGAGCGGGGACGTGACAGGGGCGCAGGTGGGGTTGATCAACGTGGGCAAGGTGGTGACGGGGGCGCAGGTGGGGCTGCTCAACGTGGCCGAGGAGGTGCGGGGCGTGCCGCTGGGGCTGCTGACCTTCGAGGAGAAGGGGCAGCGGCACCTGGAGGTGTACTCGAGCGACGTGCAGCTGACGAACCTGGCGGTGAAGTTCGGCGGGCGGTACGTGTACACGGCGCTGCTGGCGGGCATCGGCCCGGATGACCGGCTGGACCGGTACAGCCTGGGGTTGGGGTTCGGGGTGCACATTCCGCTGATGCCCCGGCTCTGGCTGGACCTGGACTTGGCGGGGAGCACGGTGCACGCGGTGAAGCGGCCGTTCCGCGGGGAGAACCTGCTGGCGCAGACGCGGGCGATGTTCGGCTTCCAGGTGGCGAAGCACTTCGCGGTGTTCGGCGGGCCCACGTACAACGCCTACTTCGCATTCAACCCGGAGGACGCGCGCAAGGTGACGACGCTGCCGGTGCGCACGCACCAGTTCGACGAGGAGAACTCGATGCAGTACTGGCCGGGAGTGCAGCTCGGCGTGCGGCTCTGAGCCGGACTACTTGCGGCGGCGTGCGACGAAGAGCGTGTGGCGCGTGCCCCGGCCTTTGCCGGCGCGCACCTGGTGGGTCTCGGCGCTGAAGCCCACCTGCGCGAGCCGGGAGGTGAAGCGCTCATCGGGGCCCGCGCTCCAGACCACGAGCACGCCCTTGGGAGCGAGGGCGGAGTGGGCGGTGGTGAGCCCCGGCTCGTCGTAGAGGCTCGCATTGGAAGCGCGCGTGAGCGCGGCGGGCCCATTGTCCACATCGAGCAGAATGGCGTTCCAGGGTGCACCGCTGCGCATGACGCGCCGGACGTCCGCAACTTCCACACGGGCGCGAGGGTCCTCCAGCGGGCGGCCCGCGAGGGGCGCCAGAGGCCCTCGGTTCCATTCGACGATGGCCGCGGCCAGCTCGGCGACGACGACCTCAGCGCTTGGGCCCAAGGCATCCAGAGTGGCGCGCAGCGTGTAGCCCAGCCCCAGGCCTCCGATGAGGACACGGGGATTCGGAACGCCACCGAGAGCCGCGGAGGCCAGCCGGGCCATCTCCTCTTCGGAGCCGTGGACGCGGGAGGACATGAGCTCCTGTCCGCGCACGCGGATCACGAACTCGCCATCGCGGTGGTGCAGCACGAACTCGCCGCCGTCAGGGGCAGGCGCTTGGGCGAGGATTTCCCAGGGCTTCATGATGCGGTGTTATCGATGATCTCTAGGAGTTGCGAAAAGTTGGAGAGACGGTGGGTATATGGGGCGCGCTTGGAGATATCTCCGTCCAGGATGCTCGCCGCATGGCGCTTGGTGATGGCGGGAGCCGAGATGATCTCCAGCCGCTCCCGGTACTCCAAGGAGACGTAGGTGCCGTACTCGGCCCAACAATCCAGCGCGCCGACCTCTCTTGCGACGGCCACATCCTTCTTGAGCGCATCTCCCACGACGAGAGTTTCGCTCGGCGGCACACCCATTTCCTCGCAGATGCGCCGCAACCCGAGAGGATTGGGTTTCTCATACTCTCGTGGCAGCTCGACGACCCTGCAGGCCGCTCGATATTTGCCCTGCTGATCGTTTTGCTCGATGCGCTTGGCGATCTTTTTCCCGCCATCCTCCGTCTGGGGGAAGAGGAATCCCGGCAGGCAATAGATGGCATCCAAATACTGATCAAAGCCGAGCATCTTGGCCCTGAGTTCCACGGGGTTTCGCGGTGCGTCCGTCAGAGCCACAACGGGGAGGCCGCGCTGCTTCAGCGTCTGAAGTGTCTCCATGACGCCGGGGAAGGGCTGGAGGTACTTTTGACGCGCGTCCTTGAAGGCGATCCGGGCCGGTTCGATGATCAGCTTGTCGAAGGAGCCGAACTCGGGGAACGCCTCAAAGATCTCCGACTCCTGGAGCACGAAGGGATATTCGTTGGATTCGTACTTGGCGTAGACCTTCTTGAGCGTCTGCACGATCTTGATACGTGGCCATCCCGTGGAACGCTCAACGGAACTGACGAGCGCTTCCACGGCGGGGACGATGTAGTCGATCCACGAGTACAGCGTGCCGTCCATGTCTGTGACGACCAAGCGAATCATTCGAGGTGCTCCGAGAAGGGACGCTGACTATCTACGCCTCTCGAGCGCACACGCAATGCGTTAGGCATGCGTCACGGGGTGACGCAGGGGACTCCAAAGTGGACGCTGAGCGGTACCTGTCCTCTCGCCGCTCCCGCTCGCCCACAAGGGCTCCACACCGTGAACCGCCGAACTTTGCAGTCCGTACCCTGAGTAGGCCCTGAAACTTTTTCAGACCTCCAGGGCCTGCGGAGAGGCAAAGCCCAGTGTTTCCCGCTGAATCCATGTTGGCCTTGCCGTTGCAATCCTCACCGCTCGACCACCCCGCACGATGAGAGGGTGAGAAGAGGTGCGCCATGGAGACAACACTGTCCTTCACCGATGCAATGGCTGGGATTTCGGATGAGCTCTACGCGCAGGCCATGGCCCGCATGTCGGACAAGCGCTGCCAGCTGCTGGGCGTCCCGGGGCTCCACGCCAACGCCCGCACGAGCATGGCCTTCGAGGTGAAGCTGGGGCCTGGTGGTCTCGCCAACCTCTCGGTGAAGCGCTACTGCTCCGGCTTCACCCTGGACTGCAGCGCGTGGATCGAGGCCCCCGTGCCGGGCACGCTCATCGCCGGCCACATCCACTCCAGCGACGGCGGCGGCGCCGAGTTCACCGAGCTGCAGCCGGGCCAGCGCGTGCGGTTCACGCTGAAGACGAACCTGTGGGCCCGCACCACGCTGTCGCTGCACCTGCGCACCACGCCGGCCCTCCCCGAGGGCACGGTCCTCAAGGTGTGCATGGACATCAACTACTGAGCTACCGCGAGGGCACCACACGCGGCGGGCACTTCCACCGCGTGTGGGCCGCTTCGCTTACGAAGCCGGAGCCGGAGCCGGAGCCGGAGCCGGCTCTTCCCGCGCAGCGTCCTCGGGGGGCTTCTCGCTCGGACGCTCGGCGGCGGCCTTCGGAGCGCCTTCGCCCCCACTGGCGGCCGCGGGCTTCTCGCCGTGGCCCTTCTTGTTGGCGGCCTGCTTGGCAGCCTCGCGGGCCTTCTGTGCCACCTTGGGCGTGGGCGCGAGCACCATGAACATCAGGCGCCCCTCCATGCGCGGCGGCTGCTCCACCACCGCGATGTCCTTCAGGTCCTGGACGACGTCATCCAGGATGGCGCTGCCCTGGTTCTTGTAGGTGATTTCGCGGCCGCGGAACTGGATGACGACCTTCGCCTTGTTCCCGTCCTCGATGAAGCGGCGCATGTTGCGCACCTTGAACTCGTAGTCGTGCTCCTCCGTCTTCGGACGGAGCTTCACTTCCTTGAGCTGCACGGTGACCTGTGCGCGACGGGACTCGGCGGCCTTCTTCTTCTCTTCGTACTTGAACTTGCCGTAGTCCATGATCTTACAGACCGGTGGACTGGCCATGGGGCTGATCTCGACCAGGTCGAGCCCCTCGCTCCGGGCCCGCTCCAGCGCCGCCTCGAGCGGCATGACGCCAAGCTGCGAGCCGTCAGACCCCACCACCCGGAGCTCTCGGGCGCGGATACGGCGGTTGGTTCTCTGGTCGCGGCTGCCGCCGCGGCTGCTTCTCTGATCGCGAATGATGTGACGCCTCCTTGGAAAGGGACATGAGGCCCGCCCCGTGAAGATGGGACAGGCCCGCTCGGGACGACAGGGGGCCCAACTGGGATGTGCGGCAGCCCGCCCTCCTCGCGTTCCGAGCCTGACAGGAGCCTTCCGCGTAGGGAAGGGTCTCCAAGTGCTCGCTCGCTCGGTTGGAGGGGGAGCCCGCCCTACACTCTCCCAGACCGGGGACGGCAAGGCCAGTCATAACGCCCTGCCCGCGTACTCGCAGGGCGACCCACTGTTTAGAAGAGGGCGGGGCAATCCAAGGCGATACGCTCGCCCGTTCGCGGGTGGAGGAAGGCCAGGGCCTCGGCGTGAAGCAGGAGGCGCGGCCCGTCCTGGCCATACAGGGGGTCTCCGACGATGGGGGCACCCAGGCCCAGGGGGTGTGCGGCGTGGATGCGGAGCTGGTGCGGGCGGCCGGTGCGTGGGAAGAGGGCCACGCGGGTCCTCGTGCCGGTGCGCTGCGTCACATGCCACTCGGTGACGGCATGCTTGCCGTGGACCGGATCCACGCTGCCGGCCCGGAGGTGCAACTCGATGAGGCCTTGGTCGCCGGTGACAGCGCCTTCAAGCCACGCGGTGTAGCGCTTGTCGGCCTCTCGCCGGGCAAACTGGCGCTGGAGCGCCGCGTGGGTCTCTGGGTCCTTCGCGGCGAGCAGCAGCCCGGACACTTCGAGATCGAGCGGGTGCACGATGAGCGGCCCGGAGGCTTCCGGGTAGCGCCGCCGGAGCCGGACGAGCACCGAGTCGCGCTGCGAATCGTGCCGGCCGGGCACCGAGAGGAGGCCACAGGGCTTGTTCACGACGAGCACCCACGCATCCTCATAGACGGGCTTCGGCTCATCCTCCGCGATGGGCTCCGGGCCGAGGCGCGGCGCGGGCTCCACGTTCAACCCTTCGAGCATGAAGGGGAGGACCTGTCCGCACTTGCTCTGACATGCCGGGTAGAACTTGCCCGCGCGACGGTCTCCCGTGAGGGGCGGAGCACCCCACCAGAACTCGGCGAGCGCGAGCGGCTTCAAGTGGTGGCGGTAGGCGAAGGCGAGGAGCTTGGGCGCGGCGCAGTCACCCGCTCCGCCCGGAGGCGGCTCGGGAGCGAACAGCGCGCCCACTGGCGTCTGCGCTCCGCGCGCGTTCGGAATCACATAGGCCTGCGCCATCTGCTGCCAGAGCTGCCGGGAGCGCTCGGCGCGCAGGTGCTCGAGCTCGGCGCGGCGGGCGTCGAGGGCTCGCAGCGCGGAGACCACGTGCTCGCGCTCCTGGTGGTGGGCCGTGTCCAGCCGTCGGCGCTCCAGGTCATCCGCGCGGCTCTCCTGCCCGAGCGCGTGGAGGGCCGCGCGCCGCTCTGCTTCTCCGGCGGCGCTGTCCGCCAGGCGCTGCCGTGCTTCGTGCCGGAGCCGGCGCTGGGCTTCGTGGCGGGCCTTCAGCTCGGCGGCCGCGGCAGAGTGGCGCGTGGTCAGCTCGGCGAGGCTTGCGCGAAGGGCAGTGGGCTCGGGGCCCTCGAGCAGCTCGGTATGGCGGATGTCGAGCGCGCGCAGCTCGGCCTCGCCCGCGGGCCAGAAGGCGTCACGCACGGCCGGATCAAAGAGCGGCGGAGCGAACCCTTCGACATGCCAGCGGTCTCCGAGCATCCCCGAGAACGCGCGCAGGTAGCCAATGCGGCCATCCGGCGCCTCGACGACCAGGACCCCGAACATCTTGCCGCGGCCCGGCTCGTCGAGGCCGGAGAGCGCCACCCCGCCCGGGAGAGCGCCATGGCGCAAGCGCCGCTGCAGCTCCTCGGCGGCGCGGTGGGCCAGAGGGTGGGGCGGGTCAGGAGAGAACGGGCTCGCGAGTCGCGCTGGCAGCTCGGAGCGGGCCGGCTGCGGATCGAGGTACGTGACGCTGTCGGGGAGGGAGGCCGCGCTCACGGGAGCCGCTCAGTACATCCGGCCCATGGGCCGGTCGGGCTTCGGGGGAAACTGGTAGTTGAAGCCCACGGAGAACCAGCTTCCGGCGCCTTCGTAGGAGCCGACATCCTCCACATCGCCCCGGCCGGTGAGCAGCCGGTACTCGAAGCGCAGACCCCAGGCTTCAGAGAGGTACCAGGTGGCTCCCGCGGTGACGCCGATGGACTGCGTGAAGTTCTCCAACGCTTTGCCGCCATCGAAGTACGAGGCCACGAGCATCGGCCCAATCAGAAATCCCGCCGAAGGGACGAGTCCGTGGGACCCGATGTCGAACTTGTGCTGGAAGCGCAGGCCGAAGAGCGCTCCGTAGGTGACGGCGTTGAGCCCCGGCTTGCCGGTGAGCGCCATGCGCTCATAGGTGGCGAAGAGATCGAGTCCCACTTCGAACCAGTTGATCGGCGAGTACGCGAAGCTTCCCGTCAGCAGGGGCCCCCCCATGGCGCCTCGGGAGCGCTTCAAGCCCCGGTTGTCCGGGTCCAGGTAGTACATATCGAAGAAGCGGCCGTTGGGCGCATACCTCCAGCCGGTCATGAGCGAGAAGCGGCTGGTGCCTTCGAGCTCGTCTCGAGGCTTCTCCTCGGTCTCATACCCGTCGTCTTCAGCGGGGGCCGCGGCGGCGGGAGTGGCCGCGAGCACCACGAGGAGGAGCAAGAGGCTGCGGGACATCAGAAGACCTTTCGTCGCAGTTCGCCGCCCAAGAGGTGCATGGCGTGGGCCAGCCCCCGTGGATGTCGGTTTTAAGAGCACCGAGAGGGAGGGCAAGGGGCAATTTGCGTCACTTCGCGCGCGAAAATTGTCACTGCGCTCGGGAGCTCACTCGCCGCGGAGGGGCTGGTTGCGCGGATCCATCAGCACCGTGAGCACGGGCCGGGAGTGTGCCAGCGAGGGTGCGAAGAGGGTGAGCTGCTGGGGATCGGCGAACACCGCGGAGAAGTCCTCGGGGGTCAGCGCACGCACCAGCCGGGCCGCGAACGTGTCGCGCAACAGGCGGACATAATAGTCCACATCATAGTCCCGGGGGTCGTTCGGCTCAGGGTCCTCGGAGGACGGGAGCAGCCCGGCCTGGCCTCCCACCGCTCGGTAGACGCGAACAGAGTCACCGGGAGTCCACCGGGTGCGGCCGCTCGCGAGCATGGCCTCGTAGGGGAGCTCGCGCCTGCGCTCGCGGAGGGCGAGGTACTGCTCTGGGCTCTTCGTCAGCTTGACCTGGGCTGTCACCTCGAAGGTGGTGAGGGCCCTGCGGCGCAGCGCCGTGACGGTGGAGACATAGGCCTCGCGCACGCCCGGGAGATCCCCCGCGAGGAGGCAGCTCAGCGCGCGGCGCAGGAAGTTCTCGCCGAACGGCTCTGCCCGGCTGGAGCGGAAGGCCACACCGCGGAGGATGAGCGGGCCCTCCTTATAAGACTGCAGGACGTAGTTCTTCGGCTCGTGCGAGAGCATCGCGGCATAGCGCCCGTCGAACTCGAGGCGCACCTTGGGAGGCAGCAGCGCGGCGACCTCGGAGACCACGCGGCGCTCATCGGTCTCGGTCCAGCCGTCCGGCACGGAGAAGTAGACGCCATCCGTGTCGGCCTCCAGCAGCGTGACGCCGCGCTGGGCCAGCTCGTCGCACAGGAGCCCCAGCACTTCGCGCCCGCGCCGCGTCACCTCGTTGGCGGCGTGCACGTCCGAGAAGCGCGTGAGGCCCCCCGCGCCCAAGTAGCCGTAGGCCGAGTTGACGACGATCTTCATCGCCGCGGAGAGCGCCTCGTGGCTGTGGCGCTCGGGTGAGCCGGGGGGCGAGGCCTTGGCCTGGGCTTTGGCCGCCAGCCGCTGCTCCACGAGCCGATCCACCAGGGCGAGCAGCACGCCGAGCCGGTCCCGCTTCGGGCCAATCTGGTACTGGCGCATCAGCGAGGGGTACAGGCTCGCGACGTCGGCCTTCACGATGTGGCGCGCCACGCCCGTGGCGAACAGGTGGAGCCCCGCGCCGCTGTGGGGCGTGCCGTCGCCGCCTTCGTGGGCGGGCAGCGCGGCTCCCGAGTGGAGATAGGCTCGCACCAGCAGCGGGTCGATGACACCGGTGGCTGGACCGGCGTCCGCGAGGCGCTCGTAGCGGCGCGGGGCCATGCGGGCGAGCGCGAAGGCCGCGCCTCCCATCATGCGCGCGAGGCCGGCAGCCTCCGTCACGTCGTCGCGGGCGTAGCGGCGCACGCGCTCGGGGTCTTTGCGGAAGAACTCATGCACGCGGGCGCCCGGGATGTGCTCGCGATCCGGCCCCGCGATGCCCAGGTGCCGCGCGACGGCCTTGAGCCCGTGGCCGGGTAGGTCTCGAGCCGCGAAGTCGTGCCGCAGGACGGCGTCCATGGTGTCGATCAGCTCGCGCCCGGGCACGGTGTAGCGCACGTGGCGCATGGCGTCGCGGTGGCGCGCCTGGGCAGTCCGCTCCAGCGAGGCGCCTCGGGAGGCGGGACGCTGCCGCAGACCGGGTGAGCCGGTGCGCCCCAGCGCGAGCGGTACGTTGAGCGCCTGCGCGCGGCGGGCGAGGAACGGCAGATCGAAGCCGTGCAGGTTGTGGTTCTCGATGACGTCTGGGTCGAAGGCACGCACGCGCTCCACCAGACGGTGGAGGAGGTCGGCCTCGGCGGCGTCATCGTCGCCGTGAGCTTCGAGTGTCTCCGCCCGGCCTTGAGGGTCTCTCAGCGCCACGAGGAAGATCCGATCCCGTGTGGGGTCCAGGCCCGTGGTCTCGAGATCGAATTGCGTGCGGTGCAGCTCGTCGAAGTCCAGCTCCCGGAAGTACGTGCGCCCCGAGGCGATGAGGTACTGCTCCTCGGGAGGCAGCGAGAGCACCGTGTCGGCGCCCAGCTCGCGCACGTGCCCGATGGAGCGCCCGAGGCGCCGCGAGGCCCCGTGCAGCACGGCTGCGGTCAGCGCGCGTCCGTCATCCGCTCGCACCAGGTAGCGAAGCGCACCAGGGCCCTCCAGCTCCTGCCAGGTCACTGCTTGTGGACCGGGGGCTTCCTGCTCGGGGCGGAGGCGCTCGCCCAGATGCGAGAGGTCTTCCAGCGAGGCGAGGAGCAGCCACGGACGGAAGCGCGGCTCCTCGCGGATGAGCTCGCCTGCCTTGGGGACACGCCGCCAGACGAAGGCTCGGCCATCGGGCTCGGCCCAGACGGAGACGATGCCGGGCGTAGGGTCCCAGCCCCACAGCCATTCGTCCTCCAAAGTGCGAGTCATCGGGGCAGTTCCAGTGGCACGCGAATGCGAGGGGAAGGAGCAGGAGCGACGGTCCCATATCGTCGAAACCAGCGGAAGCACGGACCGCCAGGAAACTCCCAGGCTTCTGATTCTGGGGCTGCGGAGGCCCATGTCGCATCGCTTCGCAAAGCGGGGGAGACGCTGGATTCGAGACATCCCCGCGAAGCATCACGAGTGGGGGAGGAATGTCCTCGTGGTCGCTTGCCGACGCTTTCGCGCGAGTGAGACTCTGCGCGCCTCTTCTGTGTTGGGAGTTGTGCATGATGTGGAAACCTGGTGGGTCTCTCAAAGCGGTCGCGGCGTTGTTCCTCCTGCAAGTGATCAGTGCCTGCGGAGGTGGGGACAAGCCGCCTCCCCAGGAGGACACCGCGGCGCCGACGACGCGGGTCCAGCCGGCCGGCGGGACATTTACCGAGGCGATCTCGGTGACGTTGACGTGTACGGACTCGGGCAGCAGCGGCTGTTCGGCCACGCACTACACCACCGATGGCTCGACTCCGACGGACAGCTCCCCGAGCTACAGCGCGCCCATCGCCCTGTCGTCCAACACCACCCTCAAGTTCTTCTCCGTGGACGGAGCGGGGAACAAGGAGTCGGTGAAGACGGAGACCTATACCTTCAACATCGGCAACGCCGACACCACGGCGCCGACGGTGACGGCGAGCCCGACGGGTGGGACGTACACCGCCGCGCAGAGCGTGACCCTGAGCTGTGACGATGGCACGGGCAGCGGCTGCGCCTCGATTCGCTACACCACGGATGGCACTGCCCCGACGGCGTCTTCCACCGCGTACAGCGCGCCGATCGCCATCGGTGCGAACACGACGCTGAAGTTCATCGGTATCGACAACGCGGGCAACACCAGCGCGGTGAGCACCGAGACGTACGTCATCAACCTGGACACGGCGGCGCCCACGGTGACGGCCAGCCCGGCGGGTGGCACGTACAACACCGCGCAGACGGTGACGCTCACGTGCGCTGACGGCTCGGGCAGTGGCTGCGCTTCGATCCACTACACCACGGATGACAGCGCGCCGACGGCTTCGTCTCCGGCCTACTCCGCGCCGATCTCGATTGCCGCGAACACGACGCTGAAGTTCATCGGTATCGACAACGCGGGCAACACCAGCGCGGTGAGCACGGAGACGTACGTCATTGATACGGCGGCTCCGACGGTGGCGGCCAGTCCGGCCGGTGGCACGTACACCACGGCGCAGAGCGTGACGCTGACCTGCAACGACGGCTCGGGTACGGGCTGCGCTTCGATTCGCTACACGACGGATGGCAGCACGCCGACCGCTTCTTCCCCGGCCTACTCCGCGCCGATTGCCATCAATGCGAACACGACGCTGAAGTTCATCGGCATTGATAACGCGGGCAATACCAGTGCGGTGGGCACCGAGACGTATGTCATCGACACGGCGGCCCCGACAGTGGCGGCCAACCCTGCGGGCGGGAGCTACACCTCTGCCCAGAGCGTGACCCTGAGCTGTGCCGACGGCTCGGGTACGGGCTGCGCTTCGATTCGGTACACCACGGATGGCAGCACGCCGACGGCTTCGTCTCCGGCCTACTCCGCGCCGATCTCGATTGCCGCGAACACGACGCTGAAGTTCATCGGCATCGACAACGCGGGCAACATCAGCAGCGTCCGCACCGAGACGTACGTCATCAACATCGACACCACGCCGCCCACCGTGACGGCGAGCCCGGCGGGTGGCACGTACACCACGGCGCAGAGCGTGACGCTCAGCTGCAATGATGGCTCGGGGACAGGGTGCGCCTCGGTCCACTACACCACGGATGGCAGCACGCCGACGGCGGCGTCTGCGACGTACACCGCGCCCATCTCCGTGAGCGCGAACACGACGCTCAAGTTCATTGGCATCGATAACGCAGGCAACACCAGCACGGTGCGCACCGAGACGTACGTCATTGATACGGTAGCTCCGACCGTGGCAGCCAATCCGGCCGGTGGCACGTACACCACGGCGCAGAGCGTGACGCTGAGCTGCAGCGATGGGACGGGCACTGGCTGTGCCTCGACTCGGTACACCACGGATGGCAGCACACCGACCGCTTCTTCTCCGGCCTACTCCACGCCGATTTCTATCAGCGCGAACACGACGCTGAAGTTCATCGGTATCGATAACGCGGGCAACACCAGCGCGGTGGGCACCGAGACATACGTCATCAATCTCGACACCACGCCTCCTACCGTCACGGCCAATCCCGCGGGTGGCACGTACACCACGGCGCAGAGCGTGACCCTGAGCTGCAATGACGGTTCGGGAAGCGGGTGTGCCTCGATCCGTTACACGACGGACGGCAGCACGCCGACGGCTTCTTCTCCGGCCTACAGCACGCCTGTCTCGATCTCGGCCAACACGACGCTGAAGTTCATCGGCATCGACAACGCGGGCAACACCAGCACCGTGAGCACGGAGACGTACGTCATCGACACCGTGGCTCCCACGGTGACGGCCAGTCCGGCGGGTGGCACGTACACCAGCGCGCAGACGGTGACTCTGAGCTGCAACGATGGGACGGGCACGGGCTGTGCCTCGATCCGGTACACCACGGATGGCAGCACGCCGACGGCCTCGTCTCCGGCCTACAGCACCCCCATCGCCATCAATGCGAACACGGCGCTGAAGTTCATCGGCATCGACAACGCGGGCAACAGCAGCGCGGTGCGGACGGAGACGTACGTCATCAACCTCGACACGACGCCGCCCACCACCACGGCCAGCCCTGCGGGTGGCACGTACACCACGGCGCAGAGTGTGACGCTGACCTGCAACGACGGTTCGGGCTCCGGGTGCGCATCCATCTACTACACGGTAGACGGCAGCACGCCGAACACGGGCTCTCCGCGGTACACCGCGCCGATCGCCATCTCCGTCACCACCACGCTGAAGTTCTACGCGGTGGACGCGGCTGGCAACGCCGAGACCGTGAAGACCCAGCAGTACTCCATCGGCAGCACGTCGGCGAACACCTCGGCGCAGATCGCGGCGGTGCGCACCGCAACCAATGGCTCGGGGTTGAACCTGACTATCACTCAGGCACTGGTCACGTACATCAAGCCGCTGGTTGGCTCGGCCACGTCGGACCCTGCGGGCTTCTTCCTCCAGGCCGAGCAGACCGGACCCGCCATCTTCGTTGCGGTGGATCCCGCCTCGCTCACACCTGTTCCCTCCGTGGGTGACCGGGTCTCGCTGACGGTGACCACCAAGGGCACGACCTCCGGCATGCCGCGCGCGACGGCGATCTCTGGCTTCACCCGGGCAAGCAGTGGTGAGCCGGTGGAGTCCCTCCGTGCGGACGTGACCACGGTGGACGTGCCCACCAACCTGGCCAGCTATGACAGCGAGCTCATCTCCATCAGTGGCACGCTGAGCACCAACTTCGTGGCCTCAGGCACGGGGCATGTGTCCTCGAACATGCTCACGGTTGGTTATCCGAGTGGCTCCGCGCTTCAGTTCCGCCTGCCCACCACGCTGCAGCAGCAGTTGCAGGATCAGTTCGAGCTGGTGAAAGACTGCAGCGTCACGGTCAACGCACCGCTCTGGCGATTCAACGCGAATGCCCAACCGTCGGCCTGGGTGCTCGGGGACATCTCCATCCTGGGCTGCCCAGCGCCCAAGGTGGTGTCCGCGGTGGTCCAGAATGCCACGACGGTGGTGGTGCAGTTCGATCGGCGCATTGCTCCGGCCAGCGTGCAGGCCAATGGAAGCCAGTTCACCTTCAACAATGGCTTGTCGGCGACGGGTGCCACGGTCCAAGACCGCGAGGTGCTGTTGAACACGGTCGCTCAGACGGGGGGGCAGTCCTACACGGTGACGGTGAGCGCGAGTGTCACGGACACCCTGGGGACGGGGGTGAGTTCGACGGCGAACACGGCCACCTTCACGGGCTATCTGGCCCCTGCGGTGCTGCGCATCACCGAGGTGGCTCCCAACATCGCCCTTGCGAAGGATCTCGTCGAGCTGGTCGTGTTGCAGGGAGGCACCGTGTCCGGCTTCACCCTGGTACAGGACAGCACCACCGTGCTGGCCACGTTCCCTGCGGTGCACGTGGCCACGGGGGACATCATCGTCGTCCACTCCACTCCGGGGGGCTCGGCGGATGGCCCTGGCTCGGAGACGACGGCCAAGAACCAGTACCCGAAGGCCACGTACAGCGCCAACTACGACGATGCCTGGGACTTCCACGGCACCACGACGCCTATCACCTTCTCGAGCCGGATCATCCGGGTGAAGAACGCGCAGGGTGTCACGCAGGATGCCGTCCCATTCGCGAGCACCTCGGGGTCTCAGCCCGGGGGCTTCCCGGCCCAACTCCAGGCGATCCAGGCTGAGGGGCTGTGGCTGCCCGCCGACTGCGGTGGCGCGCTGTGCTCGACGACGTCGACGCCGACAGCGGCCCAGGTTTCGGTCCTCTGGGATGGCGTGACCAACACCACCGCGACGACCGTGCGCAGGGTCTCCGCGAGCGACACCAACACGGCCAGTGATTGGGCTGTGGGCCCCGGCTCGTTCGGGGTTGTGCCCAACCCGTAGTTCCCATCCAGGAGGGGCATCATGGGATGCCCCTCCTGCAGCGGTGGGATGTGGCTGGGCTTCCGCAGCCACGCTGGGCCACCGACAGTGTGGCCTGAAGCTGCGTTCACGCATGAAAAAGCCCGGAGGCCATGAGGCCCCCGGGCTTCTGTGCCACTCGGGCTCCGCGCGTTACTGAAGAACCTTCTTCACGCGCAGCACCGTGGCGTCCCCAGAGGGGCCCGCCTTCAGCTTCTTCTCCAGCACGGCCTCCACCTTGAGGCCCTCGGGGCTCTCGTCCGCCTTGCGCATCAGCGCCTCTCGCTGCTGCTCCGACGGGTTGATGTCCTGGAAGTCGATCTCGTGAATCTGAATCGCGTCCCCCGTCGGGTCGCTCGCGGGCTGCGCCAGATGCGTGGGGCAGGGCGGGGCGAAGCAGCGGATGCCGCTGTTGCGAATCGTGTACACCGCCTGCTGGCCCTGGCCCGCGCCAGTGGTGGGCGTCTCGGGCTGGGTGGGCTTCGAGTTATCGGGCATGGGGTCCTGGGTAATCGGCTTGGAGCACCCGGCCGTCAGGCCGAGGAGCAGTGCGCACAGCGTCAGGGGACGGAAGTTCATAGGGGCCCTCGAAAAGGGCCCTCAGTCTCGGTCCTCTGCGCCCCGCAGGCCAGTCCGAGGAAGGCCCGCTACCGCTTCTTGTCGAACGTCAGCGCCGCCGAGTTGATGCAGTAGCGCTGCCCCGTGGGCCTCGGGCCATCCGGGAACACGTGCCCCAGGTGTCCCTGGCAGCGGCTGCACACCACCTCCGTGCGCCGCATGAAGAAGGAGGAGTCATCGTGCTCGGCCACCATGCCCGAGGCCACGGGAGCCCAGAAGCTCGGCCAGCCCGTGCCCGAGTCGAACTTCGTCTCCGAGGCGAATAGCGCGTTGCCGCACCCCGCGCACCGGTACACCCCAGCCTCGTGGTGGTCCCAGTACGCGCCCGTGAAGGCCCGCTCGGTCCCCTTCTTGCGGAGGATGCGGTACTGCTCCGGGTTGAGCTGCTTCTTCCACTCCTCGTCTGTCTGGGTGACGGGTGTGGGTGCGCTGGACGGCATCTCCATGGTGGGGTCTCCTCTGTTGCTCCTTATATGCAGGGCCCCCGGTTCGGGTTTCAGCGCGCTCGGCAGGCGGCGGGGTGAGCCGCGCTGCCTCCTACCTGCCAGGGCGTGCAGAAATCAGGTGACGTGGGAGGTGGGACGCCGTATAGCTCCCCCTGGATACCACTCGCGGCCAGTCGTATCCCACCTGAACCCCTGGTCAGGTGAGTCCGTACCCGGGTACTGCTCGGCCAGGCTCGGAGGACAGTTCACAAACCCCGCGGCCGGTTCGTTGACGCACCCCTTCCCCCAGGCTACACCCCCTCAAGGTCGAAGCCGTTTGATGAGGACCGAGGAAGCCCACCGATGGAATTCCGCATCGCCACCGACGAGCTGAAGAAGGCCCTCTACCGCGCCCAGGGCATCGTGGAGCGCAAGACGACGATGCCCATCCTCGCGAACGTCCTGGTCAACGCCACCAAGGGCGGCGTCACCGTCACCGCGTTCGACCTGGACATTGGCGTCGTCTCCGAGCACCCCGCCGAGGTCGCCAAGCCCGGCGCCGTCACCCTCAGCGCCAAGTATGTCTTCGACATCGTCCAGAACCTCCCGGACGCGCAGGTGACGCTCAAGAAGCTCGCCAACAACTACGTGGACATCTCCAGCGGCTCGGCGCACTTCAAGATCGTCGGCATGGCCGCCGAGGAGTACCCCAAGCTTCCCAAGGAAGAGAACGCCCCGCTGGTGCAGATCTCTGGCAACACCCTGCTGGAGATGATCAAGAAGACCCAGTTCGCCATCTCCTCGGACGAGACGCGCTACATCCTCAACGGTGTGTTCTTCGAGCCCCAGGCCAGCGGCAAGGTGCGCATGGTCGCCACCGACGGCCACCGGCTCTCGCTCATCGAGCGTGAGCTCACCGGCGACTTCAAGCTCAAGGGCGGCGTCATCATCCCTCGCAAGGGCTTGATGGAGCTCAAGCGCCTGCTGGACGAGGCCCCGGATGCCGAGTGCCAGCTGGGCTTCGCGGAGAACTCGGCGCTGTTCAAGAAGCCGGGCCTCACCATGGTGATGCGCCTCATTGACGGCCAGTTCCCCGAGTACCAGCGCGTCATCCCCAAGGAAGGCGAGAAGGTGGTGATGGTGTCCAAGGTGCGCTTCCTCGAGAGCCTCAAGCGCATCGCGCTGCTCTCGGCGGACAAGAGCTACGCCGTGCGCATCGGCCTGGAGCAGAACAAGCTCCTCATCACCGCCAACAACCCGGACCTGGGCGAGGCCAAGGACGTGCTCGAGGTGGCCTACCGCGGCGGCGACATCACCATCGGCTTCAACGCCCGCTACCTCACCGACGTGCTCTCCGTGCTGGAGACGGAGGAGATCTCCTTCGAGCTCGGTGATGAGCACAGCCCCGGCGTCATTCACGCCCCTGGCGACCGCAGCTTCACCGCCGTCGTCATGCCCATGCGCGTCTGAGCCCGGACCGCGTGGCCGCGCTCGCTCGAACTGGAGCGGGCGCTACGGCTGCGGCGTGTTCGCTTGGGAGCCGCCCTCGCTGTCCGCGGGGGCTTGTGCTTTCTGCTCGGCGGGCTTGGGCTCGGGGACGGCAGGCACCTCGTCGGCTTCCTCGAGCTCGGGCACCGCTGGGGCGCCTCCCGGAGCGGCCTTCGTGTCAGCCTTGGAGGGAAGAGGCGGGGCCTTGCCCTTCACGCCCTTGGCCCAGACCTCCTCGGAGGTCAGCTTTCCGTCCGCCGAATAGCTCCGCTCCATGCCGTGCTTCTTGCCCGCCTGGAAGGACGTGTCCTTCAGCAACTGGCCCGCGGCGCTGTACTCCACCGAGCGCCCCTCCAGCTTGCCATCCTCGAAGCGCTCCTCCGTCCACGAGCCGTTGGGCCGCATCGTCACGTGCAAGCCGTGCTTCTTGCCCGCCTTCCAGTCTCCCCAGGCCAGCGCCTGACCGGCCTTGCACGTCACCGCCGGGCCTTCCTTGACCGGGCGCCCCTTCACCTTGCACTCCAGCGCGCCGGTGCCCTTGCCCGGGCCCGTGGAGGTGGCGGCAGCTCCCGAGGGACAGTCCAGCTTCCACGTGGCGCAGAGGGCATCCGCCTGCCGCTGGTCCATGGCGAGCGCGGGCGGCGCGGCCAGGAGGGCGAGGGTGAAGGCGGCGACGGCAGGCGGCAGGTGCTTCATGGGGGGCCTCGTTTCAAGACAGTCAACATCGCTGGATCCAGAGGTTCCTGCCAAGGGGCCATCTGATGGTTCGTTCCCCAACGCCCGCTCGGGAGGTGAGGCCTGCCGACCGCCGGAGTCCTCCTTATAGTGCGGGGAACGTGGCGACTCATCCCGACACCCTGCGAGCGAGGCTGGAGGACCGAGCGGACCTCCTGGAGGCCACGCGCCTGCGCTACCGCGCGCTCCGAGGGCTGCTGAACGCCTTCTTCTGGAGGGACAGGCTCCGGGCCAACCTCGAGCTGCTGCGCGAGGTGGCCCTGGCCCAGCCCGAAGTGGATGCCACGCTGGCCGCCGTGGGACGCCGCGCCGCCGCTGAAGGGTGGCCTCGGGAGCTGGCCCCGGTGAAGCTGCTGGAGGAGGTGCGGCACCTGCGCGAGGAGGTGGCACGCGCGGTGGAGCGGCGGCTGGGGCCCGGTGAGCCCGTGGACTCGCTGAGCGCGGCGATGTTGCAGCTGGAGGAGCAGGTGCTCGCCACCGGTCCGCTGCTGGGACGCCGCGCGTGGGGCCGGGCCGTGGAGATTCTTCCCCGCAACTTGCCGGAGCTGCGCGCCGCCTGTGCCGCCGCCGAGGTCTTCGAGCGCCTCTTCAAGCGTCCCACTCCCGAGGGCGCTCTGCCCTTCAACGTGGCGGAGGCGGACGAGCTCTGCCGCGCGCTGCCCCTGGCCGACGCGGCGCTGCGCGCGCTGTGGGAGCGGCTGGGGCGCTTCGATGAAGAGGGCCGGGTGCGGGTCTTCCTCCAGCGCCGCGTGCGCCGAGCACCGGTGCGGGTGCCTCGCAGCGGACCGGAGCTGATGCTGCACGCGGCTTTTTGGCACGACGTGTCTCGCGCGCGGCTCGGCGAGCTGCTGGAGGCGCGGCTCTCTCCGGTGGTGGCTCGCGAAGAAGAGGTGCCCGAGCTGCTGGTGTGGCTCGCCGCAGGTGAGCCGTCGCCGGAGGCACGGCTGGTGGCCCGTGGCAGCATGAGCGAGGGGCGCGCGGGCCTCTTCGAGCTGGCCGCCGAGCTGACGCGGCTGTCTCAGGCCCGGCCCACGGGCGTGTGGAACGAGGAGCTGGCTTGGGCTCGGCTGGGAGCCGCGGCAGTCCGCGCCAAGGACGAGACGGGCCCGGATGTGGACCGCGTGCGCGAGGCGCTGCAGCTCTTCATTCGCCTCCGGGGCCAGGCCCGGACGCCGGCGCGGCTGTTCTCTCCGGCCCGTGCGGCACTGCCTCCGAGCGAGGTGGCTGGGGACATGAAGGACCTGCCAGGGCTCGCCCAGGCTGCGCGCTCCGTGGCCCGCCCGGGGCCGTGAACCGGCCCTCTGGGGCCCCTGTCTGTCCGCTGGCCAGGAAGGCTCTCTTCACCTTGTGCCCCCACTGCCGCCAAGTCCGCGTTATGACGAGGAGCTACCACCCTCGTCCGCTGGTCTGAGCCTCGCACCGTGCGCCTGCTCGCGCTTCAAGTTCAGGACTTCCGCAACCTGCACCAGGTCTCCCTGGTGCCGAGCCCGCACGCCACCATCGCCGTGGGGCAGAACGGCCAGGGGAAGACGAACCTGCTGGAGGCGCTCTACTTCCTCGCCACGCTCAAGCCGCTGCGCGCGGGCCGGCTCTCTGAGCTGGTGCGCTGGGGCGCGCAGGGCGCGCGTGTGACGGGCCGCTTCCTCCTCAAGGGGGCGGAGCGGGAAATCTCCGTGGAGGTGAGCGGCGGGGTGCGCCAGGCCATGGTGGATGGGAAGAAGGCGGCCAGCCTGGAGGAGTACTTCGGCGGTGTCTCCGTGGTGGCCTTCACGCCGGATGACCTGGAGGTGGTGAAGGGCGGGCCGGACTCGCGGCGCACCTTCCTGGACCGGGCGGTGTTCAACCGCTTCCCAGCCTTCCTCAAGGAGAGCCGGGACTACGCCCGCGCGCTGAAGAACCGCAACCGGCTGCTGCGCGAGGGCCCAGCGGCGGATGCGGCGTACCTGGATGCGTATGACGAGACGCTCGCGCGCGCGGGGGCCCGGGTGTACGTGCGCAGGCGAGCGCTGATGGCGGAGTTGTCGCCGCGCGCGCAGGCCACGTTCGCCTCGATTGGCCGCACGCCAGAGCCTGCGGCGTATGGCTACCACCCCTCGCACCTGGGGCAGGACTTCTCCGAGGCGGATGAGCCTCGGCTCCAGGACGCGCTGCTGGAGGCGCTGGCCGGGCGGCGGAGGAGAGACTTGGAGCGAGGCTTCACCTCGGTGGGGCCGCACGTGGACGACGTGACGGTGACGCTGGGCGGCCGCAGCGCTCGGGCCTATGCGAGCCAGGGACAGCAGCGCGCGCTCGTGCTCGGCTGGAAGATCGCCGAGATCGAAAACCTCCACGTGGCGACGGGCTTCCTGCCGCTGCTGATGCTGGACGACGTGTCGAGCGAGCTGGATCCGGAGCGCAATGCTTACCTCATGAGCTACCTGGCCGGCAGCGGGGCGCAGGTGTTCCTGACCACCACGGATGCCTCGCTGGTGCGAGGCGCGGCGGCCGCGGACACGCTCTGGGTGGACGTGCACGCGGGACAGGTGACGCCTCGGCTCGTGGAAGCGCCTGCCTGAGCTACAGTCGGGGGCGATGCGCGCCCTGCCCCTGCTCTCCGCCGCCTTCCTTGCCGCCTCGTGCCTGCCGCACGCGGCGATCAACCCGATCGCCGTCGACCACAACACAGCGTGCACGGTGGCCCTCAACGCCGGGGACTGCCAGGCCGCCACGGCCCACTGTGACCACGCGCTCGAGTTCAGCCCGGACTACCCGGACGCGCTCGTCAACAAGGGCCTCATCGCCATGCGGTGCGACCGCGACACGAAGGCCGCGCGTGGGTTCTTCGTGAAGGCGCTGCGCCTGAACAACGAGTCCGCGCAGGCCTACAACAACCTGGGCGCGCTGGAGCTGGAGGATGGGGACGCTGGCACCGCGGAGGAGCGCTTCCTCCGCGCGCTGAAGGTGAACCCGGACTACCACGAGGCGCGCTTCAACCTGGCCAAGGCGTATATCGCCCAGAAGAAGCCCGAGGAGGCGGAGCGGCACCTGCGGCAGCTGCTCGCCGTGGATGCGTCCAACGCGGATGCCCAGAACCTGCTGGGCGTTCTGCGCCTGGAGGCTGGAGACCTGAAAGAGGCCCTCGAGCGCTTCGATGCCGCCGTGCTGCTCGTGCCGGACCACCCAGGCTACCGCTTCAACCGGGGCGTGGCCTACGCGCGGGCGGGACGGTTGGAGGAGGCCAAAGAAGAGTTCCGCGCCTGTCTCTCCACCCAGCCGGACAGTGTGGACTGCCGTCACAACCTGGATGTGCTCCTGAAGGGTCAGTGACGCGCCACGCTTCCGGACGGGACGCACGCGGCCGGGAGCCAGACGCAAAGCCTGCGCGGCGCCCGCCGGGGTGCCGGGGCATCTCCAAGGGTTCCAAGGGTTTGCCGCTCCTCGGGAGACGGCACTGGTGTTGCTTTGCCTCTCACGCACGCAGCCGAGAAACGGGCGCGGCGGTAGCGCGTCCCATGCGTGGAGAGGTACATGAAGACCATCCTCGTAGTGGACGACGACAAGTACGTGAGGGCCCGGGTGAAGAGCGCGCTCATGGCTCGGCGCGACGAGTTCTCGGTGCTGGAGGCTTCCCACGCTGACGAGGCAGCGAAGCTCGTCGACGAGCGGCGGGTGGAGCTGGTGATCACGGATCTATGGATGCCGGTGGTGGATGGCTTCCAGCTCCTCGTGCACTTGATGAACCACCATCCGCTGGTACCGGTGATGGTGCTGAGCAGCCACGCGCCGTGGGATGGCCTGCGAGGCCTGGGGCTGGAGCCGCAGGTGCCCTGTCTCCCGAAGATGATCAACCCCCAGCTGCTGCTTCAGCGGGTGCGCGAGCGGCTGCGAATTCAGGAGCAGGAGTGTCTCGAGGGAGTGACGCTCTTTGGGTTCCTGCAACTGCTGGCGAGAGAGCGCAGGACGTGCATGTTGGAGGTGGGCTTGGGCCGCCGCAGTGGAACCATTCACGTGCTGGCGGGAGAGCCCGTGCATGCGACGGTCGCGGGGCGCGTGGGCGAGGCGGCGCTGCTCGAGCTGGTGGGGTGGCGCGAGCCTCGGCTGCACATGGTGCCCGCGCTGCCCGAGCTGAAGCTCACCATCTCCACGCGGATGGACTGGCTGTTGGCCCGCTCGCTCGGGCCGGGAGCGCCTAGCGGTGAGCGCGCCGGGGCCAGTGGGGGCGCCACCAGCCACGCTCATGGTGGGGCATCTGCTCTGGGGTGATGTGGCCGAAGGTGGCGAAGCGGAACTCCGCCCAGAGCACGACGTAAGCCGCAGCGAAGAGGAAAGCGCCGAGCACCATCCACCACACGGCGCCCATGATGAGGCTTACCACCGAGGCGCCGAGCAGCGCGACGCCCAGGCCCAGCGAGACCTCACGCAGGCGCTTGGACTCACTGAAGGCCATGCCCATCGACACGAGACCCGTGGCGAGCAGAAACCACGCCAGGCCGAATGACGTGCGGACATACAGGCCAGCGATCGACAGCAGGAAGAGACCAAAGCCGAAGAGGGCCAATCCTCCGTCCATGGGGTGTTCCTCCAGGTTGAGAGTCCAGGAAGAAACATCGCCATCCTGGGACAAACAGGCACGGCACGAGAGCAAGCGGCGGGCTGTGCCTGCCCGGAGGGCGGCGGGGCGGAGCAGGGCTACGGGCCGAAGCGCCGGTCCAGCCACTCCTGCGCGATGGCGAACCAGGTGTGCGCGTTGAGGTGGAGGTTCAGGTTGTGCCCGGCGTTGGGGACCACCTGCAGCTCCAGCTGGGCGGCGGGCGGATAGTAGAGCGGCTCGAGCGAGGCCGCGCTGCCCGGCTGCGAGCAGGTCGGCACGCCGCAGAAGGTGGCGTCATCGTCACCGACCACGGACAGCACGGGGACTTTCAGCGCCAGCGACGCGAGGACGCCGAGCTCCTGCGTGATGGCCTCCTCGGCGGTCATCGTCTCCTTGGCCGCGTTGTCGGCCGCGATCACTTGAGGGTCGGTGTTCTGCGCGGAGTAGAACACGCCGCGCAGGCCGGGCTGCGTGGTGAGGTAGCCGAGCGGGATGGACTGGCCCGCGAAGCGGGCGTCGAGCTGCGCGGGGTACATCGCGGCGGCGTTGAGGAGGAGTCCGTAGCCGACGCCGTGGAGCATGCCGCTCACGATGAGGCCGTCCACGGCGGCCGAGCGGCTGGCGGCGAGCATCCCCACGGCCGAGCCGTAGGAGTGGCCGACGAGGACAATCTTGGAGAAGGCCACGCCCGCGAGCGTGCCGTTAGCGAGCCGGGCGGCGATCTGCTCGACGACCCACGCGTTGGAGCCCATGTTCACGAACGTGGAGAGCGGGCGGCTGCTCTGGCCGATGCCGATGCGGTCCACGCTCAGCGTGACGTAGCCGGCGTCGGTCATCCAGTTCACGTAGGAGTAGCGCTCGGGCTGGTAGGGGAAGTCCCAGTACGCGCTGCCGTAGGTGTTGCCGGAGAGCAGCACTTGCACGGTGCGGTTCGAGGAGAGCGAGCCCCGCGCGCACAGCCAGGTGGCGACGCGCTCGGTGGCCAGCGTGCCGGGGATCAGTGACACGGCCACGTCATGGCGCACACACACGCGCGGAGGGGGCGCTGTCTGTGCCTCGGCCTGGGTGGGCACGGCGGCGAGGAGCAGCGCGGCGGAAAGGACTGCGAGGAATCGGGAAGAGTGCATGTCGAGAGACGTCCTTGGGTGAGAAGGGACGCTCATCGAGCAGCGCGGCTGCGTTGTCCACTGGCTCTGGGTGAGGGCCGTGCATCCCAGGCTTGTGCCTCGGGACAGGTGTGCTTTGTTCCGCGCCATGTCCCCGGACTCGCGGAGCAAGGCCTGGCCCGCATGGCTGATGGCAGGGTGCTATGGCCTGTGGCTCGTCGCGTGGTCCATGGCGACGCCCCTGTTCTCGGGGGCGGATGAGTGGGCCCACTACCTGCGCACCGTGGGAATTCGCGAGGGACGGTGGATCGGTGACCGGCTCCCCGAGGACTTCGACTTTCCAGGGTTCACCCCTGCGCAGCAGGCCTTCCTGCGGCAGACGTCGCGCTTCATCGACGTTCCCGCGGGCATGGCGCCTCGGGGGTATGGCTGTAACGCGTTCGTGGCGGAGCAGTCCGCCGGCTGTCTGGCCCAGGCGGGTGCGTACCCGGAGGCTCGAAGGGAGGTCACCGTCACGGGCGCGTACCCACCGGCCTTCTACCTGCTTCCGGCCGTGGCCATGCTTCCGGCTCACAGCCCCAGCTCCGCGCTGCCGCTGGCGCGGCTGGCCAACCTGCTCGTGTGCGGGGTGCTGCTGGGGCTGGCACTGCGGGCGCTTGCCGAGACTCCAGAGCCCGCGCCCGCGCTGACAGCCTTCGCGGTGGCGCTGACGCCCATGGGCCTGGGCACGATGGCGGCGCTCAGCCCCAGTGGCCCGGAGGTCGCCGGGGCGCTCACTTTCGCTGCGGGACTCTATCGGCTGGCCTCTCAGCCGCGAGGAGGGCCATGGGCCTGGGCCGCGTGTCTTGTGGGAGGTGTGGCCCTCGGCATCGCGCGAGCGCTGGGAGTGGCGTGGGTGGTGCTGTTGGTGGGCAGCTTCCTCGTCCTGCTCGGGAGGGCAGGCGTGGTGCAGCTCGCGCGGCACCAGCGCTCCCGGGTGCTGCTGGGAGGGGGGCTGCTGCTGGGCGCGCTGCTCTTGAGCCGCCTCTGGGAGAGACTCCATGGAGCTACTGTCCCCGTGACCTTGCTCCCGTCATTGAGGGCATGGCGCGAGGCCTTCAAGCACTACCCGGTGTGGCTTCGCGAGCAGGTGGGCGTCTTCCAGTACCTGGACGCGGAGATGCCCGCGTGGGCGTATCCGGCCTGGGGCGTGCTGCTCCTCGCGTTGGGGGTGGGATGCTGGCCTCGGCTATCGGCCGGGTGGCGGTGGCGCGCGGGCGTGGTGGCGGTGGGCATCCTCGCCGTGCCTCTGGGGCTCTACGCGATGCTCGTCCGCAACTCCGAGTTCTGGCTCCAGGGGCGCTACGTCTTGCCGCTCACGTGTGCCCTGCCGCTGCTCTTCGGTGCGGGGGCTTTGTCCGCAGAGCGCGAGGAGCAGGCACAAGGCCAGCGCTTCCCTTGGGTGTGGTTGGCGGGAGGCGCCGGGTTCCTGCATGCGGTGGCGTGGTACTCCAACGCGCGCCGCTCGGCGGTGGGCAACGAGGGGCCCTGGCTCTTCTTCTCGAGCGCCGAGTGGCAACCGCCACTGGGCTGGGCGAGCGGGTGCGTGCTCGCGCTCCTGTGTGCCGTGGCCCTGCCGCTGTGCGTGTGGTGGGCGGGCCGCACCGGAACGTGCGAGCCTCACGCGACTCCGCCCCATCCTCGCTGAGAGACGAGGCCCGAGGCGGGCTCAGCGCAGGACGCTCACGTGGGTGGGCGGCTTGCGGTGCTCGGTGGCGCGCTCCACCACGCGGCCCAGGCGCAGCAGCAGGTGCTCCTCGTAGGGCCGGCCCATGAGGTGGAGTCCCACCGGCAGGCCCGCCCTGTCGAAGCCCGCAGGCACGGAGAGCGCGGGGCAGCCCGTCAGGTTGGCCAGGCGGATGAAGCGCATCAGCGCGTCCACCACGGGAAGGTTCGACTCGCCATCGGGCAGCGCGGCCTCGGGGATGGCTGGAGCCGTGGTGGCTGTCGTCGGCGTGATGATGACGTCCACATTCGCCATGGTCGCGAGCAGCTCGCGCGTGAGCCGGTGCCGGTGCCGCAGCGCATGCACGAGGTCTATCGCCCGGAAGTGCCGGCCAATGGCGAGGTTGGTGCGCGAGTCCAGGCCGAAGTCCGAGGCGCGCTCTTCCACCTCCTGCCGCATGGAGGCCGCCATCTCGCTGAGGATGATGCAGCTGTGTGTCCACAGCACGGTGTTCAAGTCGGGCGGTGGCAGCTCGACCACCGTGGCGCCCGCGTGGGTGAGGGCCTTCACGGCCTCCTTGCAGCGAGCCACCACCTCGGGGGCGGCGTCCTCGAAGTAGGGCCAGCAGATGCCGAGCCGGACACCTTGCAGGTTCATGTTCTCGTAGCCCGACAGGTGGTGGGGAGGCTGCATCTGCGCGACGAGGTCCTGGCCATCAGGCCCGGCCAGGAGCGCGTACAGGGCGGCCACGTCATCCACGGTGAGGCCCATGGGCCCCACATGGCCCACGTTCCAGCAGAGCGGGGGAACTCCTGTTTCAGGGATGCGTCCCCAGGTGGCCTTGAGGCCGACGATGCCGCACAGGGCCGCGGGGATGCGGATGGAGCCACCTCCGTCCGCGCCGATGCTCAAGGGGCACAGGCCCGCGGCCACGGCGGCGCCCGAGGCGCTCGAGCTGCCGCCCGTCATGTGGCCCCGGTTCCACGGGTTGCGCGCGGCGCCGTGGTGCGGGTTCAACCCGATGGGGTTGATGCCAATCTCGTTCATGTTGACCTTGCCGAGGATGACGGCGCCAGCGGCCTTGAGGCGCGAGGCCACCGTCGAGTCGGCTGTGGCCGCATGGGTTCGGAACTTGGTGCCCAGCGTGGTGGGGAAGCCGGCCAGGTCCACCTCGTCCTTCAGGACCACGGGGATGCCGTCGAGCACGCTCAGCGGCTTGCCTGAGCGCAGCCGCTCGCCCGAGGCCTCGGCGGCGCGAAGCACCTCCTCGGGCTTGCGAGCGACGAAGAGGCCCAGGCGGTCCTTTCCGCTGTCGAGCCGCTCGATGGCCACATGGAGCCGCCGCACCACTGTGACGGGCTCCAGGCCGCCCTCGCGATAGGCGCGGAGATAGGCGGACACCGTCTCACGCTCCGGGGGCGGCGGGGATGCGGCGATCGCTCGTGTGGCCTGCTCGGTGGCGGGCTGGGGCTCGGCGGCGGGAGCGCCATGAGGCAGGGGGTGCTGAAGGGGAGGGGCGTCTCCGGGAGACAGCTCGCGCCAGCGCTCGATGCCGCTGTCCTTCACCAACTTGTCCAGCACCACGGCTCCGAGGCTGCTCTCCATGGTGTTGACGAGCGCCTTGAGCGCCAGCCCCGAGACACGGGGAGCTTTTACCGGATTTCGCTGGTAGGTCATGGAGGCAGAGCCTAGCGCCGTTACGGTTGACGGGCACACGGCGCAGTCGGCTGATAACAAGCCCACTTCCACTTCACACAGGGTCAGCAGACCCAACGACTCATCATGCTCGCTCGTTTCCTTGGTCCCAGAGTTGATATCGCCTACGCCCTTCTGAGGATCGTCGCGGGGCTCATGTTCAGCGTCCATGGCATGCAGAAGCTCTTCGGGGTCTTCACGGAGAAGGCGCCGGTGGCGTTCGGAACCCAGCGCTGGCTCGGTGGGGTCATCGAGCTTGGGACGGGCCTGGCCATCGCGGCGGGTGTCCGGACGACCTGGGCGGCCTTCCTGGCGAGCGGGACCATGGCGGTGGCCTACATCCAGTTTCATTGGAAGTTCCAGCTCGGCGCGCAGCTGGTCCCCGCGGTCAACACGGGGGAGCTGGCGCTGCTGTACTCCTTCCTGTTCCTCTTCTTTGCCTGCCGCGGCGCGGGCATCTGGAGCGTGGACCGGAAGTTCGGCCGCTCACACGGTGGGGGCTAGCTGGCTACCAGCTCACGGAGTCGACGAAGACCGAGCCCTTCCACGAGGCCTCGGTGAAGATCTCCAGGCCCAGTTCCTGGAAGGGCGACACCGCGCCTGCGGGCATCTGGAGGGTGAGGGTGTTCCAGGTCCCCGCCTTCAAGGAAGTGGCCGCGATCCACGAGCCGGACCACTTCCACCCGCCTGCCTCCCCTTGCAGCACGAAGGGCTGGAAGGCGCTGAGGCGGTGGCCGGTGGGGATCCACACGCGGAAGGACACGGTCCTGCCTGCGGGCACGGAGGCCCCTGGCACGTAGACCTTGGACATGCCCTTGGGGGCGCCCGCCACCTTCACCTCGAGCGAGCGGCTGCCTGCGAAGGCCCGGGTGGTGGTGGTGGAGACGCCGGGGATGAGCGGGCCCCAGCTCTTCCATCCCTGGATGCCGCTCTCGAACTGGAACTCCGCCGCCTGGGGAGGCGCGGGAGCAGGCGCGGGAGCAGGCGTGGGCGCAGGAGCAGGGGTCGGCATGGCAACCGGGGGCGGCGGGGCCGTCACTCCTCCACCTGTCGCAGGAGACCCCGAGGCGGGAATGGCGAGACCGCCCGCCTTCAGGAAGGCGCCCGCGCGGCTCTTCATGAAGAGCTGCCCATCCTTGTACACATCATTGGTGTACGAGCTCTGCCGACCCTCGCCCTTGCCGAAGAGCAGGGCGATGACGCCGCTGCGAGCGAACCTCTCCCGATGCGCGGCGCCGTTGGGACCGAAGAAGTACTCGGGGCGGTTGTCCTGGTAGCCCTCGCGTGGAGCGTTGCGCGTGTTGTCCACGTTGAGGTGGTTCGAGTTCCCCAGGGGAATCTGCCACAGCACCCAGCGCTTGCCGGAGGTGGCGTTCCACAGGCGCAGCCACTCCGCATACCGGTTGAAGCTCTTGGAGGTGATGGGCGCCGAGTCGCTGACGTCCCACCACCGGTCCTGCTTCGAGGTGCGCCGGTAGAACTCCGCGTCCCGGTCCAGTGGGTCTCCCACCAGCACATCCCACGTGCTGCCCGTGACGTTGGGCGCCAGCCCGAACGGCTGGAGGAACGCGTGCACCTTCGTCACTTCCGCCTGGAGGGGCAGGGTGACGGAGAAGTGGGCCAGGTCTCCGTCTCCCGCCCAGGCGGAGATGTGGATACCGAGGATGACGTTGCTGGCCCCTACCGCCTTGCGCAGCTGGAGAAAGGCGAGCCCCCAGCCCGCCACCGTGTTGGGAAGCCCTTTCAGCTCGGGCAGCCCCGTGGAGGCGACAGCGGCGGAGGCGTGGGGATCGTTCTGCGTCTGCTTCTGCAGCAGCCCGAAGCCATCCGCCTCCACGAGCACGAGCACGGGCTTGCCGAACTCCTTGGCCCGCTGCATGAGCGCCTTGAAGTCGGAGAAGTAGCTCCGCATGGTGGCGGTGTTGCGGACCTTGGCGAGCAGCTGGTCCTCGCCACCGCCGGGCTCACCGTTGAGCTGGTAGTACTGGATGGCGGGCAGGAAGCCCTGGGCCTGGCACTCCTTCAGGAACTGCAGGCCCCACTGGCCGTTACCCGGGCCATAGCCCCAGTTGTCGATCCAGCCTTTGACGAAGTAGCGGTAGCGCACGTCCCAGGGAACGCCGCTGTCCTTCATCCATGTCTGCCCGGTGTCCTCGAACAGTCCCACGAGCAGGCGCGCGGGTAGACCCGCGGGGATGGGGCCCGAAGCCGAAGCTGCGAGGGCCGGCTGACCGGCCGGTCGCTGCCCCGCGCTGGGCGCCTTGTCGAGCTGGCCGGGCCCGAGGGCCACGAGCGCTGTGAGTGCAAACGAAGTGAGAATGCGTCCGATGATACCCCGAAACAGGGGATGGCTCACGCGCTTGTGGCAAAGAGCTGCGTGTCGCCAGCTTGAGCGCCCGGCGCTCTGGCTCCCTGATCAGCAGCCAAGGGCTGCGCGGCTCGAGGCTCTCGCCATTGCCCGCCACGGCTGTGGGTTGGACAGCCCTGGGTCGCAGCGGTACACCCAGGCGGGGATGAGGTGAGAGATGTCCTGGTTTTTCAACCTGAAGATCGCCACCAAGCTCTCTATGGGCTTTGGGCTCGTTGCTCTGCTGGCCTTGCTCATCGGATTGCAGGGGCTCAAAGGGATGGACTTGATTGAGCAGAGCCTGGGGACGCTCTACGAGCGCCATGCTCTGGGCGTGGCCCGGCTGAGGGAAGCGGACATCGCAATGCTCCACGCGTCGCGTGCGATCCGGAACATCGTCCTCGACCTCGATACGGAGCTCCTCACGACACGGATGGAGGAGATCCGCGAGAGTGACGCTCGATTCATCGAGGCGATGAAGGCCTATCGCGACACGCTCGATCACACCGATGCCCGCGCCTTGCGTCGGGTCGACGACATCAATGAACTGTACGAGCAGCTCCAGGAGAAGCGTAAGCGCGTCTACGAGCTGGCGATGAACGGGCGGCTCCTCGAGCTCGCGAAGCTGAGCACCGATCTGAACACCGACGCTGGCGTGAAGAGGGTGCGCGCCGTCGAGAACGAGGTCGAGCGGCAGCTCACCAGCCTGGAGACCGGTGAGTTCGACGGCATGAAGCAGTTCGCGCAGCAGGCCCGGAGCACGGCGGCCGGAGTCACCCAGGCGGTGCTCATCATCCTCTCAGGGGTGCTGGGCGTGGCCGTGCTCGTGGGCTTCTTCATCACGATGGTCATCAACCGCCAGCTTGGAGGCGAGCCGGGCTACGCCGCGGAGATGATGAAGCGCGTCGCGGAGGGAGACCTCGAGGTCCGCATCGCCACGAAGGCGCAGGACTCGAGCAGTCTGCTCTTCGCGCTGCGCCAGATGGTCGAGAAGCTCCAGGTCACGATGGGGGAGATCCGCGGCGCGGCGGGCTCGGTCAGCGCCGCGGCGTCGCAGGTGGCTGCCTCCTCGACGCGCGTCTCCCAGGGCACCTCCGAGCAGGCTGCGATGGTGGAGGAGAGCTCCTCGAGCCTCGAGCAGATGAACACGTCCATCACCCAGAACGCTCAGAACGCTCAGGGAATGGCGTCCATGGCGGTCCAGTCTGGGGCCGAGGCCAAGCACGGCGGGCAGGCGGTGGCTCGCACCATCGAAGCGATGAGGGACATCACCAGCAAGATCTCCATCATCGAGGAGATCACCTACCAGACGAACCTGCTCGCGCTGAACGCGGCCATCGAGGCGGCCCGCGCGGGCGAATATGGAAGAGGCTTCGCGGTGGTCGCGACCGAGGTCCGGAAGCTCTCGGTCCGCAGCCAGGCTGCGGCGAAGGAGATCAGCGAGAGAGCCACGTCGAGCGTCGCCACGGCCGATGCGTCGGGCCAGGCGATCGCCCGGCTCTTGCCGGCCCTCCAGAAGACCGAAGCGCTGGTGAAGGAGGTCTCGGTCACGTCGGGCGAGCAGGCGCAGAACGTGACCCAGGTGAACCGGGCGATGATGCAGATCAACCGGACGATGCAGGCCAATGCCTCCGCAGCGGAGGACCTCGCCTCTACGGCGGAGGAGCTCGCTTCCCAGGCGGAGTCGTTGCAGCAGCTCATTGCGTTCTTCCGCGTGGGGGGCGCCGCGCTGGGGGCGCAGCGGTTCACTCCGGTGGCCGCGCGTCCCGGTCCCAGGGCACGGGCGGAGCCTGGGTGACGTGAGGCGGGCCCCAAGAAGCGCAAAGAGCTCCATCCGGGCAGCGCGGACGAGGAGTTCACGCGCTTCTCGCGAGGAGCAGGGCTCTGCCGTCGCGGGGCTTACTGCTCGGCGGTGGTCCTCTGCGCGGGCGACCCCGCGCTCCGCGCACCCAGCACCGTGCGCCACGCCGTGGCGAGGAGGATGATACTGCCGCCCACCAGCGCCCACGGGCCCGGACGTTCTCCGGCGAGGATGAAGGTCCACACCGGGTTGAGCACCGGCTCCAGCAGGATGAGCAGCGAGGCCTCTACGGCGGGTGTCTCACGGATACCCAGGTTGAAGAGCGTGTACGCCAGCCCGAGCTGGAACACGCCCAGAAATACCAACAGCCCCACATCCAGCACTGTCGGCGTGGGGCCACCCAGCGCGGGCAACAGCACGCTCACGCCCGCCAGGAGGTTGCCCCACACCAGCACCACCTGGCCCTCGCTGCTCGCGGCGCGCAGCCCCAGAATCGTGAGCGCGAAGGCCACGCCCGAGGCCAGCGCGATGCCATTGCCCAAGAGCTGGCCGGGCTGGAGTTGATCCAGGAAGAACAGGCTCAGGCCCAGCAGGAAGATGGGCGCCGCCATCAGCTCGCCGCGAGAGGGCTTCTCGCGGAGCAGGAGCGGGGACAGCAGCAGCACGTACAGGGGCGCCGTGTCTTGCAGGAAGATGGCGTTGGCTGCGGTGGTGAGCTTGTTGGCGATGATGAAGAGCACCACGGTGGCCGCGTACGCCACTGCCACCCCCAGCGCGCGCAGTGAGGGCCGCTTACGCCCGGCCGGGAAGGCGAGCCACAGCACCAGCGCGGCGATCAACGAGCGGCCCGAGGCAATCTGATACGCGCTCAGGGTGGACAGCTTGACGGCCGCACCCGCGGTGGACCAGAGCAGGGCAGCGGCGAGGAGGTAGAGGCGGGGACGAAGCATGGCGGGGCGGGAGCGGGCATATGCTGGCGGCAGCCCGGACGCCACTGCCATGGATCGTCCCCTCCTGCCGTGGCTTACACTCCTCGTGCGGGTGAAGGCGCTTTCTCACAATGGAGAGTCCTGCATGAAGATCAACGGCAAGCGGCCCAACTTCCTCATCATCACCACCGACGAGGAGCGCTTCCCACCTCCTTACGAGAACGAGGAGGCCCGGAAGTTCCGTCTCGAGACGGACGCAGTCGGCCAGGAGCTTCGGCGCAACGGCCTCGAGTTCCTCCGCCACCATGCCGCGGCCACCGCGTGCGCGCCCAGCCGGACCACCATCTACACGGGGCAGTACCCCTCGCTCCACGGCGTGAGCCAGACGCCGGGCATTGGCAAGTCGTCCTTTGATCCGGACATGTACTGGCTGGAGCCCAACACGGTGCCCACGCTCGGCGAGTACTTCCGCAAGGGCGGGTACCAGACGCACTACCGGGGCAAGTGGCACCTCTCGGACGAGGACCTGCTGGTGCCCGGCACGCAGACGCCCGTCATGAGCAATGACACGAGCGGCACCCCGTATCCCGAGCGCATCGCGCTCTACGAGGAAGCCCAGCGCCTGGAGAAGTACGGCTTCTCGGGGTGGATCGGCCCGGAGCCGCATGGCTCGGCGCAGGCCAACGACGGCACGGTGCGAGACCCAGGCTTCGCGGAGCAGGTGTGCCGCCTGCTGACGGAGCTGGACCAACGCTCGGGGGCCGAGGCGGAGACGCCGTGGGTCATCGTCTCCTCGTTCGTGAACCCGCATGACATCGTCTTCTCGGGCATCCCGTGGTTCACGAAGTTCACCGAGCTGCAGCAGGCCGGGAAGCTGCCCAACGTGACGGCCTCTCCCACGGCCACCGAGTCGCTCGAGGACAAGCCGCGGTGCCAGAAGGACTACGTGTACACGTACCCGCGCATGTACCTGCCGCAGCGGGACACGGAGAGCTACCGGCAGTTCTATTACTTCCTGATGGCCGAGGTGAGTCAGCACATCCGCCGCGTGTACAACCACCTCAAGGACACCTCCTTCTTCGAGAACACCGTCGTCGTGTTCACCTCGGACCACGGGGAGATGCTGGGCTCGCACGGGGGGATGATGCAGAAGTGGTACAACGCCTATCAGGAGACGCTGCACGTCCCGTTCGTCATCTCCAATCCGCAGCTGTTCCCCGAGGGGCGGACCACGCAGCTCGTGACGTCGCACGTGGACCTGCTGCCCACGCTGCTGGGGCTGGCGGACATTGATGCGGAGGCGGTGCGGCGGGAGCTGGCGGCGGACCACACCGAGGCCCAGCCCCTGGTGGGGCGGAACTTGTCGGGCCTGGTGCTCGGCAAGGAGGAGCCCCAGCACGAGCCCATCTACTTCATGACGGACGACGCCGTGGAGTCCGGGCTGCAGATGGCGAACAACCTGACGGGCCAGGCGTACAGCGCCGTCATCCAACCCAAGCACATCGAGACGATCATCACCCGGCTGCCCGAGCTGACCGGGGACACGCTGTGGAAGTACAGCTGCTACTCGGACAACCCGCGGTTCTACGTGGGGAACGCGGGCAACACGGACGGGGTGGCCACGGCGCGGTTCATCCCTCGCGAGTACGAGTGCTACGACCTGAGCGAGGATCCGCTGGAGACCCACAACCGGTGCAGCGCGTTGTCCAAGGCGCCGCTGTCCCAGGACGTGCGCGACGCGCTGCAGAAGGTGCTGGAGGAGCAGCGCCGGCAGAAGCGGCTGCTGCCGCACACGCTGAACCGGAACGCGGACACGGCGAGCACGAAGGGCCCACTGCGGGACTGAGTCTGGCCGTGGTACCCGGTGCGCCCGCCGCGAGCCCGCAACTTGGGGGCTCGTGGCGGGTTGGGGGATAGTGAGGTTCACGTCCTCGGGAGGAGCTTCCGTGCGTTACTGGGTGCTGGGGTTGATGTGTTGCTTGGCGCTTCCGGCGTTCGCGGAGGTGGGGAAGGTGGCTCAGCTGGAGGGCGAGGCCACGCGCACGCCGGCCGGAGGCCCCGCCGAGGCGCTCGAGGCGGGGAGCGCCATTGAGGTGGGAGACGAGCTGGAGGTGAAGTCCGGGGGCAACCTGGCGCTGCTGCTGACGGACGAGAGCACGCTGGTGTTGGCGGGAGGCTCGAAGCTGAAGGTGGACGAGGCCACTTTCGCGGGGCTGGAGCGCAAGTCCTTCTCGGCGCGGCTGCTGGTGGGGACGGTCTGGGCGAAGGTGAAGAAGGCGGTGGCGGGCGCTCCGGCGAAGTTCGACATCACCACGGAGCGGGCGGTGGCGGGTGTGCGGGGCACGACGTTCCAGGTGGAGGTGGAGGGCGAGGAGACGCGCGTGGATGTGGAGGAGGGGCTGGTGGAAGTGGCCCAGAGCGAGGGCACTCCAGGCTCGGCGCAGGCCATGGCGAGCACGGTGCATCAGGTGCGCGGGGGCGAGCGGCTGCGCCTGCTGCGTGCGAAGGTGTTCCGGGAGCGCTTCGCGGGTCCGCGAGGCGGGTTCGGGAAGTTCATCCAGGTCACGCGGGAGCGGATGGAGCGGCTGCAACGCATGCCGCCGGAGCGCCGGCAGAAGCTGCGCGAGCAGATTCGCGAGCGGCGCAACGCCCGGTAGGGCGAGGAGCGCGCGGGGGTTAGACTCGGCACCATGAGATGGGTGCTCGTGGCGTCGGTCGGAGTCCTCCTCAGTTGCTTTGCTTCCGAGCAGGGGCATCGGTACTCGAACACTGCGCAGGAGCAGGGAGACCGGCGGGTCGGCGAGTACATCTCTTCTGACTGGTCGTTCGAGACGTCGTCGTACTGGATCGAGAGCCCCGAGGGGCTCATCCTGATCGACACGCAGTTCCTTCCGTCCGCGCTGAGGAAGAAGATCCGCTTCGCGAAGTGGAACACGGGCAAGGATGTAAAGCTGGCGATCGTCCTGCATTCGAATCCGGATCGCTTCAATGGGACGGCGTGGTTGCAATCGCAAGGGGTGCCGGTTGTCACGTCGGAGCAGATCCGCGAGGCCATTCCAGATGTCCACGCGAAGTGGTCATCGGTCTTCTTCGAGAAGTACAGGCACGGTGGTTACCCGCAGACGCTGGCGCTACCGGACAGCCTGGGGAGCAGCACCCGGGAGTTCAGCGCCGCGGGGCTGACCGTGAAGGTGCACGTGCTGGGAAGCGGCTGCAGCCCCGCGCATCTGGTCATCGAGTGGGAGGGACACTTGTTCGTCGGGGACCTGATCTCGAGCGGCGCCCACAGCTGGTTCGAGCACGGCAACGCTGAGGAGTGGCTCCACCGCCTGGACGAGCTGCGGGCGTTGAACCCGAAGTGGATCCACGCCGGGCGAGGCATGACCGGCGGGCCCGAGTTGTTGGAGCAGCAGGCGGAGTACCTCCACACGGTGATTGACGCAGTCGCGTCCGCGCGGAAGGAGGGCCTGCCCCATCGTGAGGCGCTCGCGCGGGCCACGGAGACGGTGAACCAGCGCTACCCCCACCACCGCTACCCCATGTTCTTACCAATGCTGTTGGGCGCGGAGCTGACGCGCCAGGCAGAGTCCGCCCCCTAACTCAGCGGGCGTCCATTCTTGCCGCAGTGGGTCATCTGTTCGCTGGTGGTCGAACTTCCGCCCCATTGGGTGGGCTCCACCGTGCGACCGGGGCTCGGCGCGGTGTTGCCGTGCCCTCCAGTCAACCCTTTACCGGTCTGCCCCTAGGCACCTGACGGTCCGTGCCTAGCTTCCGTTTCCTCGGAGACGGAGTGATGACGCGGTTCCCACTGATCCTCGCACTGCTGATCCTGACCGCCACCTCGGCTTGCCGCCGGGTCGCTTTCGAGGACTCCGTCCTCAAAAAGAAACAGGTGAGCTACCGCATCGGCGAGCTGTCCAACCATTGGCACCGCGTCTTCGTCGAAGGCAATGACCTTGCCTTCTCGGAGACGGACACCGGCCGCGCCATCTCCATCAACTCCACCTGCGAGGGCCATGATGATCCGCCCCTCCCCGTCCTCACCCGTCACCTCCTGATGGGCTTCACCGAGCGCGAGGAACTCTCCCAGCAGCTCGTCCAGCTCGACGGCCGCGAGGCCATGCGCTCGCGCCACATCGCCAAGCTCGATGGCGTCCCCGTGGAGCTCGAGCTCGTGGTTCTCAAGAAGGACGGCTGCGTCTTCGACTTCACCTACGTCGCACCCCCCGGCCAGGCCGAGGCCCGCATGCCGGACTTCGACGCACTGCTCGCGGGCTTCCACGCGGAGCGGGACCGATGAGCACCACCACGCTTGAAAACACCCCGGACTCCAGTGCCGAGCTCTCGCCTCCCGAGCCCACACCCTCGCTCGCCGCCCGCTTGCGGCTGCGCCTGGAGACGCTCGGGGCGCTCGCGGTGATGACCGGTAAGGTCTTCTCCCGCGCCGTGCGGCCCCCCTATGACTGGGGCGCGCTCGTCTACCACACCGAGTCCCTGGGCGTGCGCTCTCTGCCCATCGCCCTGCTCACCTCCACCTTCGCCGGGCTCGTCATCTCCCTCCAGTTCGGCTTCTTCCTCGCCCGCTTCGGCGTCCAGTACACCGTGGGCCGCGTCGTCATCCTCACGCTCTTCCGCGAGCTGGCCCCCGTGCTCACCGCTCTCACCGTGGGCGCCCGCATTGGTTCGGGCATCGCCGCCGAGCTCGGCGCCATGGCCGTCACCGAGCAGGTGGATGCCATCCGCGCGCTCGGAGCGGATCCGATCCGCAAGCTCGTGGTGCCCCGCGTGCTCGCCTGTCTGCTCGTGCTGCCCACGCTCACCGTCATGGCCGATGTCATCGGCCTCGTCGCCGGTGCGCTCGTCGTCAACGCGCAATACGGCATCAGCCTGGACATGTTCTTCCAGGGCGCGCTCGACACGGTGTTCCTGATCGACTTCACCTCCGGCGTGCTCAAGGGCGCCATCTTCGGCGTCATCATCGGGCTGGTGGGCTGCTTCAAGGGCCTCACCGTCGAGGGCGGCACCGAGGGCGTGGGCCGCGCCACCACGCAGTCCGTGGCCATCACCTCCGTCACCGTCTGCCTGGCCGACTTCTTCATCACCAAGATCACCCTCTACCTCTAGCGCATGCGACTGTCCGCTCCCCGAGCCTCCTTGCAATTCCACCAGCCCACTCCCGGTGAAGAGCTGATCCACTTCGAGCACCTGCAGAAAACCTTCGGTCCCAAGCGCGTCTACGACGACCTGGAGCTGTCGGTGAACGCGGGTGAGACGCTGGTCGTCATCGGCGGCTCGGGCACCGGCAAGAGCGTGCTGCTCAAGTGCCTCATCGGCCTGCTCTACCCGGACTCGGGACGCATCCTCTTCCAGGGACAGGACGTGACGCGCTTCCACGAAGAGGACTTCCTCGCCGTGCGCCGCCGCGTGGCCATGGTCTTCCAGGGCGCGGCCCTCTTCGACTCGCTCACCGTGGGCGAGAACGTGGCCTACCCGCTGCGCGAGCACTTTCCCAACATGACTCCCGAGGAGCTCTCCCGCCGCGTGGCCGAGAAGCTGGCCCTCGTCAACCTGCCGGGCACCGAGGCAATGATGCCCGCGAACCTGTCCGGCGGCATGCGCAAGCGCGTGGGACTGGCGCGCGCCATCGCCACCGACCCGGAGGTCATCCTCTGGGACGAGCCCACCACAGGCCTGGATCCCATCACCACTCAGAGCATCAACGCGATGATCAACTCGATGAAAGAGAAGCTGGGCTGTACGTCCATCGTCGTGACGCACGACATGGCGAGTGCCTTCGCCGTGGCGGATCGCATCGCCATGCTGGCCAACCGGCGCATCGTCCAAGTGGGCACGCCCGAGGAGATGCGCCGCTCCACGGTTCCCGAGGTCCGCGCCTTCCTGGACGCCCGGCAGGAGGAGCTTGCTCCCCGGGAGGTGGCCTCATGAGCCTCTTCACCTCCACGCCGCGCGAGCGGCGCATGGCCTGGCGCGCGGGCCTCTTCGTGACGGGCGGGCTCGTGCTGGCGGGCATCGTCGTCTTCTTCATCGGCCAGGAGACGCAGCTCTTCGAGAAGCATGTCACCTACCGCACCTACTTCCCCAACGTGCAGGGCCTCACCGATCAGTCGCCGGTGTGGCTCGGTGGCTTGGAGGTGGGGCAGGTGGAATCCATCACCTTCCCCGAGGATGCGCCCGACAAGGGCATCGAGGTGCGCTTCCGCGTCTCCCAGAAGTATGCGGGCCGGGTGCGCGAGGACTCGGTGGTGCGGCTGTCGAGCCTTGGCGTGCTGGGCGAGAAGGCGGTGGACCTCACCCTCGGTGGCCCCACGGCGCAGCACGTGGCGGATGGCGGCGTGCTGCGCTCGGACACGAGTGGTGACCTGAACACGCTGCTCACGGCGGCCGGGCAGGTGTTGAACGACTCTCGCGCCATCAGTGGCGCGCTGCGCACGGCGGTGGAGACCTACGCGGACCCGAAGCTCGCGCAGGACGTGTCGGCCAGCCTGCACAGCCTTCGCACGTTGCTCGAGGAGGTGGAGAAAGGCGACGGCGTGCTGCACGCGCTCATCTATGACAAGGAGGCCGGCAAGCAGGTGCGAGGCCTGCTGGCGAATGCGTCCCAGGTCGCCGAGCGGGTGGATGGGGCCGTGGGCCATGTGGAGGCCTTGCTCGAAGAGGTGCGCAAGGGCGACGGCACCGCACACGCGCTCATCTACGGCAAGGAGGGCGCCCAGGCTCTGGCCGAGCTGGGCTCGGCGGCCGGACAGCTCGCGGGCCTCATCGAGGATGCCAAGGCGAGCCCCAACGGCGCGGTGCACCAGCTCGTCTACGGGGATGCGCGGGGCATGTTCGCGGACCTGGGGAGTGTGGCCGCGGACCTGAAGAAGATCACCTCCACCGTGGCCAATGGCGAGGGCACGGTGGGCGGGCTGATCTCCGACCCCACCATCTATGAGGATCTGCGGCAGGTGCTCGGCAACGTGAAGCGCAACCGGCTGCTGCGCTCACTGGTGCGCTTCTCCGTCAACAACCGCGAGGAGCTGGACCAGATGGGCAAGATCAAGGGCGAGCAGCAGGAGACGGGCACTGGCGGATCCGGGAAGAAATAGGAGACAACTGATGCGTCATCATCTGAGAAGAATGTGCCAGGTGGCCGTGCTGGCCGCACTCACCACGCTGGCCTGTGGCGGCGATGAGCCTCGTAGCGATTCGTGCAGCGCGGGCGAGAACATGACGAACCCGCGCCTCGTGGCCGGGCTCGAGCCGGCTCCTGGGGGCTCGCTGATGCGTATCACCTGGGATCGAGGGACGGACTTGGGGGCCGAGCTGTCCTCGGACTACTTCGCCCAGGCTCAGCTCGCGGGTGAGACGGCGGAGGAGGTTCGGGCGCTCATCCCCAGCGTCACGCTGACGGGCGAGCGTGAGCTCACCGTGCGCTTCCGGACCCTGGGGCCTTATCTGGAGAATCACCAGAACGCGCTCGACTTCACGCTGGTGTTTCCGGACCGCCGGAAGTTCGTCTCTTGCGAGCACGCGGGCATGGATGACGCGTACATGCTGAAGGTTCACCTGCAGTTCGACGCGCAGAAGCAGCTCGAGCGCGCCGAGCTGGCGGAGCATGTGTCCTTCGGCGATCTCTAGAGGGAGGACCTCCGGGGCTCAGAACCGGCCGAACTTGAGCATCACCGAGCCGGTGAAGCCGCTGAGGTCCTCCTGGCGCAGGCCCGTCAGCTCGACGCTCGCGACGTGGCGATAGCCCGCTCCCGCCGACAGCCGGAGGAAGCGGGTGAGGTTCAGCTCCACGGAGATCACCGGCTCGACGGTGAAGACCACGTCGCTCTCCACCTCCCGGTCCTGCCGCTCCATGCGGCGGATCCGGCTGTAGCTCGCGGCCCCACCGCCCAGCAGCGTGCCGATGGAAGCGTGCACGAGCTTGTCGGGGAGCAGGATGTACTCGAGCCAGAGCCCACCGTAGGCGAACTCGGTGCGGAGGTCCTCGCCCACGTCTGGCGCGCCCGCCGGCGGAGCGATGCGGCTCACCAGGGCGAAGCCTCCCGCTCCAAGGACGAAGTGGTGGTTGGCGAGCCACCCACCGCGCCCGCCGAAGAAGAGGGCATCCCGCCCCTGAACGCGGCTGTACATGAACACAGGCCCGCCGAATCCTCCCGACGAGACGTCTCCGGAGATCAGCGTCTCCATGCCCGGCTTGGACTCCTGGGCGGGGGCGGGCGGCGCCTGCGGGAGGGAAGGGGCCTCGGGCGGTGGTGGCTCCTGCGCAGCAGGCGGGGGCGGAGGCTCGGCGGGAGGAGGGGGCGCGCTCTGCGGGGCCTCCTGGCCCAGCGCGGCGCCCGAGGGAAGCACGAGGGCAAGGATCAGCGGGAGGGCTCGTCTCATACGTCCCCAGCAAAGCACGGATCCGCCCGGCGAGCCGCTTGAACGGACGCCGAGCGCTGGCGCCACCCGATGTCCGCTGGTGGACTGCTTTTCTCCGGGACCTATGACTTTTGGGCAATGGTCTGGAGAATGCCGTGCATTCCGCCGCGAGTCGGTGCCTGATCGCGTGCGAGGCAAAGTGCTTTTCGCCCCGTCCCTCTCCATGCCCTCGGCTCCCCCCGCGTCCGGCCCGCGCTGTTTCCAGTGGCCCCACTGTCCGGTTTCCAATGTTAGCTTGCGCGCATCTTGGCCCTCACCGGCCCGGGTGACCCGCCCCGCCGTGCCCCCGGCGGTCCGCCTCCTTGGACTGGCGAGTCTCTCTCCCTCTCTCTCCGGGCACCGAGGCTCTTCGCGATGACGGCAGTAGCCCCCCCCTCGCTTCAGCGCATCCCCAGCGGTGTCCTCGGGCTGGATGCCGTGCTCGACGGAGGGTTCCTCCAGGGAGGCACCTACATCGTTGCGGGCATGCCTGGGACGGGGAAGACCATCCTCGGCAACCAGATCTGCTTCCACCACGTGGCGCAGGGGGGGCGGGTGGTCTACGTCACCCTGTTGGCGGAGACACACGGGCGAATGCTGGCGCACCTACGGGGCCTGGCCTTCTTCACCGAGGAGCCGCTGGCCTCCGCGCTCCACTATGTGAGCGCCTACCGCGTGCTCACCCAGGAGGGCCTCAAGGGCTTGTTGGAGCTGCTGCGCCAGCTCATCCGCGAGCACCGCGCCACCATGCTGGTGCTGGACGGGCTGGTGAGCGCCAGCGCCTCGGCGCCCAACGAGCTGGCCTTCAAGGAGTTCGTCCACGAGCTGAACACGCTGGTGAGCGTGATTGGCTGCACCACCTTCCTGCTCACCAACGGCCACACCCCCGAGGACGTCCACCCCGAGCACACCATGGTGGACGGCCTGCTGGAGCTGACGGACGAGCTCATTGGCGTGCGCGCCGCGCGCGAGCTCATCGTCCGCAAGTTCCGCGGCAGCGCGCACCTGCGCGGTCGGCACGTGTTCCAGATTTCCCAGCAAGGCATCACCGTCTACCCGCGCTCGGAGGCGATGCTGGCCGACCCCATTTCCGTGCCCGGCGAGTACAAGGCGCGCATGCCCATGGGCATCCCGGCCCTGGACGAGATGCTGCGAGGCGGGCTGCAGCGCGGCAGCGCCACGCTGGTGATGGGGCCCTCGGGCAGTGGCAAGACGCTGCTGGGGCTGCAGTTCCTGGCCCAGGGCACGAAGCTGGGCGAGCCGTGTATGTACTTCGGCTTCTACGAGTCCCCCCCCCGGCTGGTGGGCAAGGGGCAGGCCATTGGGCTGGACCTGGTCAGCGCCGTGAAGGCGGGGCGGCTGGAGATGCTGTGGCAGCCCCCCGTAGAGCTGGTGCTGGATGCGCTGGCGGTGAAGATCCTCGCGGCCATCAAGCGCCGGGGCGTCCAGCGGCTGCTCATCGACGGGCTGGTGGGCTTCAAGGAATCCACCATCCACACCGAGCGCATCAACCGCTTCTTCGCCGCCTTCACCAACGAGCTGCGCGCGCTGGAGGTGACGACGATCTTCACCGAGGAGACGCGGGTGCTCTTCGGCCCGGAGGTGGAGACGCCCGTGAAGGGGCTGTCGGCGCTGGTGGAGAACAACATCTTCCTGCGCCAGATTGAACTGCGGGGCGAGCTGCGGAAGGTGCTGGCCATCCTCAAGACGCGCGAGAGCGGGCATGACCCGTCCGTGCGCGAGCTCATCATCGACGACCAGGGAATCCACCTCGGGGGCCGCTTCAACAGGGCGGGCTCCGTGCTCACCGACTCGGGGGGGACGAGCTCGGTCCGCCGCAACGCCCGGAGCGGCGGGGGCCAGAAAAAACGAGGGGCACGGAAGTGAAGACCGTCCTCCTCGTCGATGACGAGCACGCCATCCTCGACGCGCTGTCCGGCATTCTCGAAGACGAGGGCTTCCGGGTGGTGACGGCCAGCAACGGCCGCGAGGCACTCGCGCGGCTGGCGGAGGCCGTGCCGGATGTGGCGCTCGTGGACGTGATGATGCCCATCATGGACGGGCGCGAGCTGCTCCGGGAGATGCAGGACGAGGCCCGGTGGAAGCGCGTCCCCGTGGTGTTGATGAGCGCCGTGCCGCAGGCCATCCTCGAGCGCGATGCGCCGCTGGCGTGCGCGGACTTCTTCCAGAAGCCGTTCGACCTGTGGAAGCTGCTGGCCCGGCTCAAGGAGCTGGCGGAACGCCAGCAGGACCCGTGAGTCCGGGACCTGGGCTCAGGCTGGGCCGGCCATATACAGGTAAGCGCGCTTGGCGGGCACCGAGTAGAAGCGGCCCTCGGGCAGCACGTAGGCGGTGAGCCGGCCGCCATAGACGCAGCCCGAGTCCAGCCCGTAAGCATGCTTGTAGCGCTGGAGGCCTCTCACCGCGTCGTGTCCGAAGAGGATGAGCTCGGGGCCCTTCCAGAGGCTGGCCCAGGGCGCCCCGTCCGAGATGCGCTTGGAGGGCTTTCCGTCCGAGGTGATGCTGCGCAGGTTGAGCAGGTGCTCCTGGCGCTGCTCCTTGAGAGGCACGCCCGGTACCACGCCCCCGTGCACGGCAAGGGCGTTCAGCTCCGGCAGGCGCAAGTAGAGCGGCAGTAAGTCCAGATAGCGCCAGTCCTCGGGGGTGAGGGTGTCCAGCACCTGCTGGTGCTCGGGCTTGAGCTTCTTGCCCGGCTTCTGGTGGCCTTGGTACCAGCGCAGCACGTGCTCATCGTGGTTGCCGCGCACGGCTTGGAGACCCAGCTCGCGGGCCCGCTGCACCACGCCAGCAGAGTCGGGCCCCTTGGCCACCAGGTCTCCGACGAGCACCACGCGCTCGCCTGGCTGCCAGCCACACTCCTTGAGCAGGGCGTCCAGCTCGTCGGCACAGCCGTGGACGTCTCCGATGAACAGCGTCCTCATCCGCCCCTTCTTGTGGCACGGGGGAAGGGCTGAGCGGAAGCGGAAGCGGAAGGCCTCCCGGCAGGTTAGGGGTTCTCCCCATGCGCTCCGTGGAGGGTCATGTTCCCTGCCTGCTGCGCACCCGTGCAGGGGGTGGGGGCCCAGGTTCTCGCGGTTGGCACCCGGGTTGCTGGTAAGACCGGGGAGCCCAATGGGTGCGGGCAGCGGGCCACGGTAGGCCCTCGGAGGTGAACGTGGAGCACGGCGGTACGGGAGGAGGCTTTCCGGCCCATGCCTCCTGGCTGGAGCTGAGCGCTTCGGCCTTGCGGCACAACGTGGAGATGTTCCGGGCGCTGGAGGCCGCCACGGGCGGTGGGCTCCGGCGGATGATGGGCGCGGTGCTCAAGGGCAACGCGTACGGACACGGCTTCCGGGAGATGCTGCCGCGGGTCCACCCGCTGGTGGACGTGCTGTACCTGATTACTCCCCAGGATGGGCTGGCGGTGCGCGCCTTCGAGCGCGAGCACGGGCTGGCGCCTCGGCAGGTGCTCGTGATGGGCGCCATTGCTCCGGAGGAGGCGGTGGCCCTGGCGCGCGAGGGCGTGGACGCGGTGGTGGCGGACACCTCGTGGCGGGAGGCAGGGCCGGTGCTGCGTGCGGCCCGGCTGGAGCGCCCGCTGCGGGTGCACGTGCACATCGACACGGGCCTGGGGCGCGAGGGCTTCACGCTGGAGCAGATTCCCCGGGAGACGGCGTTTCTCGCCGAGCATCGCGAGGAGTTCGAGCTGGTGGGCGCGCTGAGCCACTTCTCCAACACGGAGGACGTGACGGAGCAGGAGTACGCGCTGGCGCAGCTGGAGGCCTTCGAGACGGGGTTGCACCGGCTGGTGACGCAGCTCTCCCCGGCGAAGCCGCCGCAGCGCCACATCGCCGCGAGCGCCGCGAGCCTGGTGCTGCCCCGGGCGCGCTACGACGCGCTGCGGGTGGGCATCTCCTTATATGGACTGTGGCCGTCGCCGGAGACGCGGCTGTCGGCGCGGCTGGTGCTGGGCGAGCTGCCCACGCTCAAGCCGGTGCTGGCGTGGCGGTGCATGAGCCAGGTGGTGAAGTGGCTGCCCGCGGGGAGCTATGTGGGGTACGGGTGCACGTACCGGTGCTCGGAGCCCACGCGCATCGCGGTGCTGCCGGTGGGCTACTTCGACGGGTACCCGCGCCTGGTGTCGGGCAAGGCGCACGTGCTGGTGAACGGGCGGCGGTGCCCGGTGCTGGGGCGCGTGATGATGAACCACCTCATTGTGGACGTGACGCGGGCCACCGGGGATGAGCGGCCGGTAACGGCGACGCTGCTCGGGCACGACGGGGACGAGACGGTCTCCGCCGAGGCGGTGGCGGGCTGGGCGCAGACGATTCACTACGAGCTGGTGACGCGGCTGGGCGCACACCTGAAGCGCGTTGTGGTGGAGTGAGTCCAGGCAGGGGTAGCGAGAGCTTGCGGAATCCGGCGCGCCCCGTACTGTGATGACCATGGAACCGCCCAAGAGAATTCAGCTTATTGATCCCGGGCCCCTGCTCCGCTGGTTGGAGACGTCGCCAAAAAGCGTTTCGCTCTCCGACATCGAGATCGCTGAAATCTGGGCATTGGTGGCATTGGGTGCGCTTGCCCGGCGTGAGCAGGCACACGCGCTGGAGGTAGTGCCGGCTCCTACGAGCCCATCCTCCCGATTTGCTTACGCCGTGGGGTTGGATGACTTGGTCCAGGGGAAGCCTCAAGTCTCACGGGGCGAGCCTGGGCGGACTCACAAGCTGACCCGCATCGTGAAGTTCGAGCATATCGAGCGGAACGCGGATGAGATCTCCAAGCTGCTGATTCCTGATGACAGGCAGCGGGACACTCAACGGACGCTCTATTACGTCATCGTGGAGTTGTTGCGGAATGCGCTGCAGCACAGCCGGGACAAGCTGGGAGGCGTCATCGCGGCGCAGCGCAACGATCGAGGGCGCAACTGGAACAAGCCCGTCATTCAGGTAGCCGTGGCGGATACAGGCATTGGAATCCTGGAGCATCTGAAGACCTCTCATCCGCAGTTGCAGGATGCACAGGAAGCGCTCGATAAGGCACTGTGGCCCCATGTGTCAGGGACTTTCGAGTTCGGCCTGACGGGAACAGCAGAGAATGCGGGCATGGGGCTTTTCTTCATCGCGGAGATGGCAAAACTGACGGCTGGGACACTGGTTCTGGCTTCCAGGGGAGCCACCCTGCTGCTGGATGGCGATCCTGAGTTCGAGGGGCATCACCGTCTGGAGTTCGTACAGCCCCGAGGAACGGGTTATCCGGGCACATTGGTGGCCTTTGAACTCCCCACCGATGCAGTCGAGGATTACAACGCGCTCATCGAGCGAATCCGCGAGCTGGCGCGGGAACGGACTCCTCGCCGCGCGACTCACCGCTGGATGCGGTATGAGCCCCCTCCTGCTGATGCGCAGGAGTTCTTGGTGAATGTGGGGGTCGAAGACACCAAGAAAGCGATGCAAGTTGCCACTGAGACGCTCATTCCCTGGTTGGTGCAGCGCAGGACGATAGTCCTCAACTTCCGGGGGATGGAGATCTGCACGCAGAGCTACCTGCACGCGCTCCTGTTCGAGCCGCTGCGGATGGCATGGGCCCTCCGTATCCCCATCTACGTGTCCAACGTTCAGCCCGGTGTGCGCAGCAACCTGGAGTTGTTGGAGAACTACGCACTGGGCGGATGAGGTAGGCTGGGCCTCGCCTTGGAGTAGCTCAGGGGTAGAGCAGCCGGCTTGGGACCGGCAGGGCGCAGGTTCGAATCCTGCCTCCAAGTTCCCTTCTCTCCGCCGACCCGATGCCCAATGATCCTTCCGAGCGACACGTGAACACGGGCTATGCGCTGGGCCAGTTGCAGCGTGGGCTCGCGGCGAGCCTGAACCATCCGGATCCCGCGGTTCGGGCCCGCGCCGCAGCGAAGGTTGATCGCTGGCGCAACGTGCTGGAAGGAATGGTGACGGGGACGCTCACGGTCGGCTCGCGCACGCCCGTCGAGGGAGTCCCGGCCTGGGTCACCCTGGAGGTGGTGCATGGCGGCTTCGCGACCGGCCACCTGCTCGCGGGAGGGCCGCTCCAGCCCCATGAGCAGGAGCGCCTCGCTTCGTTGCCGCCGGCCCCGGAGGGTGTCACCGAGCGCTCCCGGCTGAACGCGTGGTCCCTGGGAGACGACGGCCAGCGCGACCTCTCGGCGGCGCTGCGCAGCGGCTGCTACCGGGTTCAGCTCCCCGAGGAGGGTGCGCTGCTGACCGTCACGTGGCTGCTCGGCCATGGCGAGGCGGAGCGGGCGCTGGAGCTGCTCGAAAAGCTGGCGCCGCTCACGGACCGGCTGCGGTTCTACCCCGTGCCGGATGCGCGACCGCTCTCCGCGGGCGCGGTGGTACGCCTGCAGCCCCTCAGCGACGCCGTCGAGCAACTGGAGGCCGTCCGGCTCCGTCCGCAGATCGCGAAGATGAACGAGACGCTGCGGATCTGGAACGGTCTCTACGACCGCGCCGTCTCGCTGTTCCTGGAGACCGTGAAGGGAGAGACGCCTCATCTGGCCACCACGGAGAACGGCGCGCTCGTCCGCCGCCTGGATGGACAGCCGCAGGCCCATGGGGGCTGGCCCTGCCAAAACTGGCCGGCAGGGTGGCGCGAGCAGGCCCAGGGGCTGCTGGAGGAATACCAGGACAAGCGCCAGTTGAACTCGCGGAGCGGCAAGCCCGAGCATCCGAAGGCCAACTTCGCGCGGCTGCGGGGCTTCCTGGAGCAGTGTGTGAAGGATCCGCGCTCGCTCACCGGCTGGGACGTGGGCGCCATCCGGAAGATCCTCGCCTCGTATGTGACACGGCACGGTGCGCCGGGCTCGGAGAAGCTGCGGCGGCTGCGGGAGGCCCAGGCGAGGATGGCCGCGCGTCCGACGAACAAGGAGCTGGCCGACGTGCTCACGGACCGGCTGCGGCGCTTGCCGGGCGATGAGGGGCTGAGCTCGATGGAGCTCGTCGAGGCTCCAGTGAGCGCGGCCGAGAGCGCGAAGGCGAAGATCACCCAAGGCTCCCCGATGCCCCCGAGCCTGGTCGCGAAGGCCGAGCGCAGCCTGGAGGCGCCCATCGAGCAGCTCGTGGAGCGCGGGGTGATTGCCTCCGGCGAGGTGCTCGCCACGGTGCTGCCGCAGATCACCTCCCAGGTGGGCGCGGCGGGCATCGAGGATCCGGACCTGCGCCGGCTCTATGCGGCCCTCTACGCGGCTTTCCGGCGCAGGCGCTCGCTGTTGCTCCTGGGGCTGCAGCACCAGGTCCGGTTCGAGGAGCTGCCGTGGGTGGAGGCCATGCGCCCGTTCCGCAAGAACGAGCTTGGGGCACGAGGGCTGGCACGGCAGACGCTCGAGCAGGTGTGCGCGCTGGCCATCACCTCCTTCCCCCAGGTCATCCTGCCCAACAAGCTGCTCCAGGAGCTGTCCGCGCTGTCGAAGACCGCCGACCTGAAGCTCGCGTGGATAGAGGAGCTTGCGGCGGACATCTTCATGGGCACGTTCTCCATGAAGTTCCTCTCCGCGGCCCAGCAGGCGGCGCGGCTCCTGCGCGGCACCCTGTACGAGCGGTACTACGCGATCCCCACGGACCGCATCCTCCAGCTCGATGACCGGGAGCAGAAGTGGGGCAAGGACACCGCGCCTGGGTTCGTGGCCCTGTGCACCGAGCGCGCGGGAGCCAAGGAGGGCTGGTCGGTGGCGCGCAACGGCACCATCCTCGAGCAGGCGCAGATCCTCACGACGCACAACCTGGCCACGGTGTTCGACGGGCTGGGGCTCCGGGAGACGCTGCGTCCGGCCCTGCCGTACTTGGCGAAGCAGTGCTTCCGCTGGGTGGTCCGGCAGCAGGTGATGAAGGTGGACGGCTGGAAGGCGCAGCTCCAGATGGTGAAGAACACTGCCTACGCGTGGCGGCAGATGGTGTTCTTCCTCTCGTTCCTCGACCGGCCCGCGCAGGAGGAGTTCCTCGGCGGGGCGAGGGACCTCTTCCTGCAGCAGGACGAGACGTTCACCCGCAGGTTCGAACCCGCGATGGCGGGCCTCGAGTGGGCCTGCGCAGGCAAGGTGTTCGACGCGAGCGGCCGTGCCGGTCCGAAGGGGCAGGCCCGCCGGTTCCTGGGCTGGTCCGACGGGAAGCACTGGCTCTTCGAGTGAGCCGGTGCCGCCGCTGTGTCCGGGATTGGGACGGCGCTTCCCACTTCCGGGCAGGCCTCTTCGGCAACCAGGCCCGCACTTGGACCGGTGCTCCGAGCAGGGCGGCTGCGTTCCAGAGCGAAGCACCGTGGCATTCTCTTTGCTTTTCGTGACGCGGTTGCGGTGGGCTCGCGTGTCCTCTGCACCGGTACCCGCACATGTCGACGCTCCTCCAGGAAGTCCGGTTCGCCTTCCGCTCGATGCTCCGCGAGAAGGCGTTCACTGCCGTGGTCGTGGCCACGCTCGCGCTGTCGGTGGGGGCCACCACGGCGGTCTTCAGCGTCGCCTACCAGGTGCTCTGGCGGCCGCTGCCGTACCCCGAGGCGTCCCAGCTCTTCCGTCTCTTCCAGATCACCACACCCGGAGCGGGAGCGGGCCCTCAGCGGGATCGGACGCGCATCACGCTCCCCGTGTGGACAGCGTGGCGGGAGGCGGCGGGGAGCTTTGCTCAGCTCGAAGGGCTTCAGGCAGAGCGGGTGACCCTCCGGGGTACCCCATTCGATGAGCGTCTGCGGGTGGCGCGGGCGTCTGCGGGGCTCCTCCCGATGCTGGGCGTGAAGCCCGTCCTGGGGCGGCTCTGGGGGACGGAACTCGAAGTCCCAGGACGGGACCGAGAGGCCGTCCTCTCCCACGCGCTCTGGCATCGCTTGTACGGCGGAGATCCCTCGGTCCTCGGCCGCAGCCTCCTTCTGGATGAGGAAGCCCATACGATCGTTGGAGTGCTGCCTGCAGGGTTCCAGTTCGAGCCGGAGATGGAGGTCTGGAAGCCGCTCGCCCTGGACCCGAGGACCGAGCAGAACAGCGCGCTCCGCGTCGTGGGGCGGCTGCGTCCGCACGTCACCCCCGAGCAGGCGAGAGCGGAGTTGGTCCAGCTGGCGCTGAACTCCGAGAGGGTCTCCACCGAGCCGCTCACGGGTGCGAGCCTGGAGCCCCTCCACGCGTTCTGGGTCGAGCAGTCGCAGACCCAGGTGGAGATCGTCACGGCGGTGGCGGCCCTGCTCCTGTTGCTGGGCTGCGCCAACCTCGCCAACCTGCTGCTCGCCCGAGGAAGCCTGCGCATGCGCGAGATGTCGGTGCGCATGGCCCTGGGCGCGAGGAGGGCCCAGCTGATCCGGCTGCTGCTCATCGAGAGCCTGGTCCGGGCCCTGGCCGGAGGCGGAGTGGGGCTGCTCATCGCGCTGTGGGGACGGGAGCTGATGGGCACGCTCATTCCGCCGCAGCTGGCGTCCGGGCCCGGTATCGAGCCGTTCGTGCTGGTGATTGCGTGTGTCCTCTCGGTGGTCACGGCGGTGCTCGTGGGCCTGTTGCCCGCGCTGCACGCGACGCGCGGAGATGGGCAGTCAGTGCTCGCGCCCGTGGCACGAGGGCTGCGCGGAGCTTCGATGGGTACGGCCCGGGCGGTGCTCGTGGTCGTTCAGCTGTCCCTGGCTCTGGTGCCGCTGGTGGGTACGGGGCTCATGCTCCGCACGGTCTGGGAGCTTCAGAATGTTCCGCTGGGCTTCGAGCCCCAAGGTGTCACCGTGGGCGAGGTCTTCTTCCCACTGGAGAGGTACGCCAGCCCGGGCGCCGCGGCCGCTGTCGCGCAGGGCCTGGTCTCCCAAATCGAGGCCCTTCCTGGCGTGACGGCGGTGGGGCTCACGGGCGCCCTGCCTTTCTCTGGGGAGGTCTTCCGGCAGACTGCGGGCTTCGAGCTCGTGGGGGGACAGGCCTCTCCCGAGACGAAGGCCCGGGCCGGGTACGTGTCTGCCTCGGAAGGCTACTTCCAGGCATTGGGAGTCCCGCTGAAGCAGGGTCGCTACCCCAACGCGTTGGACACGGACCACAGTCCCCTCGTGGTGGCCGTCACCGAGGCGTTCGCGCGCCGCTACTTCCCTGGCCAGAGCGCGGTCGGGCACCGGATCCAGCTCCAGCTGAACTGGGGCTCGCGGGAGCCTCGGGAGATCGTGGGCGTTGTCGGGGACGTCCCCATGGAGCGGCTCACGGCGGCGCCGTTGGGGGACATCTACGTTCCCCTGGGCCAGGACATGCCGCAGACCGTGAGCCTCGCCGTGAAGTCCCTGCTTCCCGCGGGCCAGCTCATGCCGCTGCTGCGCGAGACGCTGCGCTCGACGGACCCCCAGCTGAGGCTGGCCCGGGTTCGCCCCCTCGACGAGCTCGTGAAGGCCAGCTACGCCCGGATGCGCACGGTGGGGGGACTGCTGAGCGCCCTGGCCCTGCTGGCGGTGGTGCTCGCCGCGGTGGGGCTCTACGGCATTCTCTCCTTTTGGGTGGCCCAGCAGACGCGCGAGCTGGGAATCCGGCTCGCCCTGGGTGCGACGCCGAGCGCGCTGCTGCGGCGGGTGGTGGGGCAGGGGCTGCGGCTCACGGGGGTGGGGCTCGTGGCGGGGGCGGTGGGCGCCACGCTGCTGGCCCGGGCGCTCTCCTCCATGCTCTACGGTGTCTCCGCGTATGATCCGCTCATCTTCGTGGGCGCACCCGGGGTGCTGGTGCTCACCGCGCTGGTGGCGAGCTGGCTGCCCGCCTCCGCGGCCATGCGCGTTCCTCCGAACGAGGCCCTCAAGCGGGAGAGCTGAGCGCGCCGTGTTCCGGGTGAAGCGGAGGCGTCCCTCACCGAGCCTGGCTCGTAGCCCAGGTCACCCGGACGCGGGTCCACACGAAGTGGGCCAGCACGGCCCACGCGAGGATGCCCAGCACGGGCGACGGCCCCGGGAAGGCACTCGTGAAGAGCGACAGCATGGGCCGCCACTGGGTCATGAAGATCCAGTACACGGCGCCGATGAAGACCCCCGAGGACCAGCCCCACCAGAGCCCCGCGCTGACGCTGACGAAGCACAGGATGGGAGCGGGGAAGGCCACGTATTGGACTCCGAAGCCGGGCGCGAGGACGAGGAAGAGCGAGGCCGCCAGCGCCACCTGCTCCGTCATGGACAGCCGGGTGCGGAACCGGGAGAGCAGCGCCACCCCCGTCACGCTCGCGAGGATGAGGTAGCGGCCGGTGGCGGTGAACGCCTCCTTCGCCCGCAAGGCGAAGGCCGACAGGTTGTGCATCTCCACGGCGGGGTTGAGGATGGCCAGCAGGCCCCAGTTATCCGCGTTCGAGTTATAGGTGAGCATGTTGCGGTACATGCTCGAGGCGGCCGTGAGCGCGGGAGGGATGAAGGGAATCAGTCCCAGCGAGGCGCCCGCTGCGAGCCGCAGGAAGGCGCGCCGATCCGGCGCTCCGATGACCACGAGCGGCACCAGCACCAGCGGGAGCAGCTTCACGTTGAGGGTGGCGCCCCAGAGCACGCCGGACAAGAAGTAACGCTCCTTGTCGAACGCGATGGCCGCCACGAGCACGAGGGCTGCATACAGATTGTCCGTGTTGCCGTGGAAGCAGGCGACGAGGATGGGCCCGGGAATCAGCGCGTAGGCGGCGAACGCGCGGGGACTGGCAAAGCGCCACAGGGTCCACAGCACCAGTGCCTCTCCGGCCAGGGCTGGCAGCTTGATGAGGCGGGCGTAGGCCAGCCAGTCTCCCTGTGCCCAGGCCCAGCACCAGCGGACGTAGAGCCCGATGAGCGGCGGGTGGTTGAAGTGCGTCCGGAGCTCGTAGGAGCGAGTCAGTCCGTCGGCCACGAGCGACCGGCCGTGCTCACCCCAGACCATGACGTCTGTGCTGCCGATGGACACCCACCAGAGCCACAGACGCACGGCCACGCCCACGGCCCCGAGTGCCAGCCAAACCGCTCGGGTGCTCCGCAGCGACATTCCCATGGCCCCGGTTTATGCGCGCCTCACGTCAGTGACAAGGCGCGCGGCGAGGGCTCGTCTGCTGCGACGAGGATGGCCGTGCGCTTCATGACCATGCGCATGCCGCTTCGATGTTTCATGGAAGCTTTAAGCTTTGCAGGAGAGTTCTCGTAGGGAAACAGGCTTCCCGAGGGATGACCATCGTGGCTGCTTGCCGCTGTGGGAAGGTGTAACTCCGTCATGTCTGCCCCTGTGTTCGCTGAGCCCGAGTTTCGGAGCGGTGAGGTCTCTCGATGTGCCGGCGGCATGGAACGCCTGATCTCCGTCGTGCAGGAGCTCTCGCTGGCGCACGACCTGCCTTCCATCATGACCATCGTGAAGCGAGCGGCCCGCGAGCTGACGGGAGCCGATGGCGCGACCTTCGTCCTGCGCGACGGGCCCTACTGCTACTACGCCGACGAGGATGCGGTCGGGCCGCTCTGGAAGGGCAAGCGCTTTCCCCTGGAGACCTGCATCAGCGGCTGGAGCATGCTCCACCGCCAGGCAGCCATCATCGAGGACATCTACGTGGATCCTCGAATCCCCACCGATGCCTACGCACCGACGTTCGTGAAGAGCCTGGTGATGGTTCCCATCCGGACTGTGTCCCCGGTGGGCGCCATCGGAAACTACTGGGCGCGCAAGCGGCTCGCCTCTCCCGAGGAGGTCAGGCTCCTGGCCGCGCTCGCCGATAGCACCTCCGTGGCGATGGAGAACGTCCAGCTCTCTCAGACCCTCGAGCGGCGGGTTCAGGAGCGGACGGTGGAGCTCCTGGCCAGCCGGGAAGAACTCGCCGCCAAGCACGACGCGCTCGTCCACATGCAGCGTCAGAAGGAGGAGCTGGCCGCGCACCTGGTCCACGACCTGAAGAGCCCCGCGAGCGGCATCATGCTGTCGTGTATGTGCCGCCTCCGGAGCACCGGCTTGTCGGACGCGGACCGGAAGCGCTGGAAGCGCATTTATGCCGGCGCCGAAGGTATCAACCGCATGGCGCTGGACCTGCTCGACATCACGCGGAGCGAGGATGGGGTCTTCACCCCGAACCCCTGCGACATGGACTTGCAAGGCTTGCTCGAAGAGGTCGTCGAGATGATGAGCCCCCTGGCCGAGGGGTGTGAGCAGCGGCTCGAGCTGAGGATGGAGCTTGACTGGACGGCCCTGCGCGCGGACGAGGAGCTGCTCCGCCGCGTGCTGCAGAACCTCATCGACAATGCCCTCCGGCACAACCCGCCCGGCGGCACGGTCCAGCTCCTGGCCCGCGAGGGAGCGGCTGGCGAGGTCGAGCTCCGTGTCCTCGATCAGGGGCCGGGAATTCCAGCGGAGATGAGGCAGGCCATCTTCGACAAGTACAAGCGCCTGGCTCCGGGACGCGACGAGAGGACCCTGTGTGGACGCGGGCTCGGGCTGACGTTCTGCAAGCTCGCGGTTCAAGGCCATGGGGGCAGCATCGCCGTGGAGGCCAACCCCCCGCGGGGGAGCGCCTTCATCGTGCGGCTGCCCAGGGGACGATGAGGGGCGGCGCGCCCCGTGCAGGGACGGGGCGCACCGGTAGTCCGAGCCTCCTGGCGCCGATGGACTTCGTCCCAGTGGCGCAGTGCGGCTCCTTCAGCCCTCGGGCCTACGGGCAATACGTGTCTTCGCGCCTGCAGACGCCGTCGCCACAGAAACAGCTGGTGCGGGAGGGGCACGAGTCACAAGGATCCGGAGCAGGCCCCGCGTCTACGCCCGTGACCCGCACACAGCCGAGGCTGTTGCTGTGGCTGGTTCCTTCATACACGCAGAAGTCATACTGCGAGCCGGGCTGAATCCAGCATGCGCTCTGCGTACCAGAAGTGCCCTGGGCAAAGAGCGTCTCGCCGCCACCATTCATGCTGACATACACCTGAGCCGTGCCGCAGTTCGCATTCCAGCTGATGTTCGTACAGCCCGTGCCGCTCCCAGTGTGGATGTTGACCGTGGTGGGGTTGGCGGAGATGTTTCCAGTCACGGAGACGTAACCACACACATCGCGGTAGCACCAATTGCAGTTGCCCGCCGGGAAGTAATTGTACCAGCCGATGGGACAGCTGAAGGTGGGGTAGCTACACACCCACGTGCTGTCTCTCCAGCAGACGAGACACGTTCCAGCGGCTGTATGGGTATTCTCCTCCTCAGCCACTTCGGAGGTGGGGGCAGGTGACTCGTCGACGATGCTCGCACTCTCTTCGTACGGAGCGCTGCCGTTATCCACGGCGCCGCAGCCCGACAGGGCCATAATCCCAGACACCCATATGATGATGAACCCGTGCTTCATTGCGCACCACCCTTTCATGTTGGAGTTGCTGGTTTTTTAGGGATTTCGGATGGTGGTCAATGAGGGTGAACCCTCATCCTGAAGCTGGCCAAGCGCTGCCGTCCGACTCAGCTCAGGACCGTCTTCAGGTTCAGCGGGCCCGCGGGGACGCCCACGTCCTTGCCCGCCGGATCATCCGAGGGCGTCTGCCAGGCGTTGGCCTGCGTCACGGTGGCGCCCGTGGCCTCGTTCGAGATGGACATGTTGCCGTTGTGGCCCGCGGGGCTGATCTGGCTCACGTCGTAGCCGCTCCAGCCCGTGGCGGAGTTCGCGAACGTTGCCTCACCCCAGGTCTGGCCATAGTTGGCGCCCGCCTTGGCCGTGCCGTCCTTCGACGCACTCCACGCCACGCTGCTGTTGGTGTCGAACGCCACCGTCTGCGACTGGCCGGGCTGCAGCGTGAACGTCTTCGGGGCGCTCTTGTCGAAGTGCTGCCCGTCGTTCGGGTTCCCGTTCGCGCCCGTCTTGTTCCAGAGGGTGATGGTCTGCGGCTTGTCCGTGTTGTTGGTGAAGGTGTTCGTGTACTTGAACTGGCCCTTCTGGCTCGGGTCGATGAGCTGCATGTTGCTGTTGTACGGCGAGCCGACGTTGTTCTTGGCCAGCCACGGCTGCCCCGCCGGCGCCGGCTCGGTGGACCCGGCGGACGGAGGGCCAAACCCGGGGCCCGCGTCACTGTTGTAGGTGGGGTGAGCCGGGGTGGCCGCGCTCTGGGACGGGCTCACGGCCGAAGCCTGCTCCGGAGCGGCAGGCGCGCCGCTGGAGGCCGGTGCCGCCGCGCCGCCCACGCCCTTCGCCGCCTCGCCCGCGGTGGCGCCCTGGTCCATGGGCTGCTGCCCCGTCAGGCTCTTCAGTTGCTGCAGGAGCGCGTTGAGCGCCTGCGACATCTCCTGCAGCGACTTCTCGAATCCACCCGCCGGGCTGGCGCCCAGGGCCTCGCCCATCTTGCGCGAGCTGCGCGGGCCCATCTCGAAGGAGTCCATCATCATCCGCTGCCGCAGGCCGCTCCCCGGCTGCTGCGCCGGAATGCCCTCCAGGCTCCGAGCCGGAGCCGAGGCCGGCTTGAGGGCCGAGGGGCTCGACAGCGGGGCAGAGAAGGAGGAGCGGTTCAGGGACGAGATAGCCATGGGGGACTCCGAGACGGCGAGGAGTGATGTGGGGACCTAGAGCAGGACGTGTGCCAACGCCCGAGGCGCGCCCCTGCGCTCCCGCGTCTTGGAAAATCCATCACTTACGAGAAGCGTCTCTGTCCCTGTCCCGCTCCGTGTCGCGCGGGACGATGACGGCACTCACCACCCTGGTGTTTGCGGTCATCAGCGCGGGCACTCACCCCTCACGTGCCGCTGGGCGGCGCGTACTTCCAGCGGCGGTGCAGCCACAGCCACTGCTCGGGGTACTGGCGGATGACCCGCTCGAGTCCCGCGGTGACGAGCGCGGTGTGCTCGACGACCGGATCCTTCCCCTCCTCGGGCGGAGGCGAATGGATGGGGCCCTCGATGTGGACGCGCATCCGCAGGCCGTCGCGCACGCCCATCACCACCCAGGCAGGTACGCCCGTCTTCTGCGCCGCTACCGCCATGGCCGGCGTGGTCGAGGCCAGCTTCCCGAAGAACGGCACGAAGACACCCTTCGTCGGGATGGCCTGATCCAGGAGCATGTACACGCTCTCGCCGCGGTGGATGGCGTCGGTGATTTCCTGCACCGCGCCGCGGGGATAGATGAGGCCGGCGCCCGCGCGCACCCGGTTCTCCGCGATGCGCATGTTGAGCGCGCCCTTGAGCGGACGCACCAGCGCGTTGAGCGGCACGCCCCGCTGGATGAGCACCTCGCCCAGCAGCTCCCAGTTGCCGAAGTGCGCTGTCACCAGCAGTGCGCCCTTGCCGGTGGCCAGGTGCGCCTGGAGCGCCTGCCACGCCTCGCGGCCGACGACTTCCTCCTGCTCCCAGCCCGGAGGCAGCCGGTCGCGATCCGCCAGCGCCTCCAGCACCACGCGCGCCATGGTGATGTACGTGCCCTTGGCGATGGCGTGCCGCTCCGCCTCCGAGCGCTCGGGCATCGCCATGGCCAGGTTCTCCAATGCGACGCGTCGCCGGATGCCCAGCGTGTAGGCCAGTCCACCCAAGAAGCGAGCGAGGCGCTCGCGCGCATTCCAGCTCAGCCGAGACACGGGGCGCATCGCGAGGTTGGCCAGGAAGCCGGTGAGCGGACCGGGCGGCTCGCCGATGACGCGGCGCAGATGCGCGGACGTCAGCCGGATGGGGTGGACAGTGGGGGCAGGCACGGTGGCGGGCGGAGACACGGCGGCGCACTCCACACCGAAGCGGACAGGCCGGCAAGGCCGCCGGTACACGCGATGTTGCTCCCTTGCCCGCCCGGAGTGGAGTAGACCGCCCCACCATGCGCCTTCCTTCCTTCTCTTCGTTGCTCCTCGCGGGTGTGTTGAGCGCCTGTGGGGCCCGTCAGAGCGTCCCGGAATCGGAGACTCCCGCGCAGCAGCCCGCGCAGGCCTCCGCTCCCGAGGCCCCCGCCACTCCGCCCACCGCGCCCACGTTGCGCTTGCCCACCACCGTGCGCCCCACGGGCTACACGGTGGAGCTCACCCTGGATCCCAAGGCCGAGACCTTCCAGGGCGTGGCGGAGCTGGCGCTCGATGTGGCCGAGCCCACCTCGGTGATCTGGCTGAACGGCCGGGCGCTCACGGTGAAGCAGGCCACGCTGACGCAGGGAGGCGCGTCCATCGCGCTGACGCCGGCGCCGGGCAATGAGAACTTCCTCGGCTTCACGCTGGCGCGCCCGCTGGCGAAGGGCCCGGCGAGCCTGCGCATCACCTATGAGGCCGTGGCCTCCACGCGCGAGCTCGAGGGCGCCTTCCGCGCCCAGGAGCGTGGGGACTGGTACCTCTTCACCCAGTTCGAGCCCATGGGCGCCCGCCGCGTCTTCCCCTGCTTCGACGAGCCGGGCTTCAAGGTACCCTGGCAGCTGACGATGACGGTGCCCGCGGGCAACGTGGCGGTGACGAACACGCCGGTGCTCTCCGAGGAGGCCCGCCCGGACGGTGGCCGCACCTACCGCTTCGCGCGCACCCAGCCGGTGCCCAGCTACCTCATCGCGCTGGGCGTGGGCCCGTTCGAGTTCGTCCAGGCCGCGCCCTCGGGCCGCAACAAGGTGCCCACGCGCATCATCACTCCCAAGGGCCGCGCCGCCGAGGCCGCCTATGCCGCGAAGGTGACGCCGGAGATCCTCCACCAGCTCGAGGAGTACTTCGGCATCCCGTACCCGTACGAGAAGCTGGACACCATCGCGGTGCCGCTCTTCGGCGGAGCCATGGAGCACCCGGGGCTCATCACCTTCAACTCGGAGATGCTGCTGGCCAAGGAGTCGGAGGACACCCCCAGCCGCCAGCGCGGCTTTGCCGGCACCCAGGTGCATGAGCTGGGGCACCAGTGGTTCGGCAACCTCGTCACCCTGGCGTGGTGGGACGACCTGTGGCTCAACGAGTCGTTTGCCTCGTGGATCACCCCGCGCATCGTGGAGACGTGGCAGCCCAAGTGGGACGCGCCCGTGCAGCGGCTGCAGTACCGCTCGTACGCGCTGGAGTCCGACAGCCTCGTGACGGCGCGGCGCATCCGCCAGCCCATCGAGAACGCGGGCGACATCCGCACCGCCTTCGACAGCATCACCTACGGCAAGGGCTCGGCGGTGCTGGCCATGACGGAGGAGTGGCTGGGCCGGGACGTGTTCCGCCGGGGCATCCAGCGCTACCTGAAGGCGCACGCGGGCGGCAACGCCACGGCGAATGACTTCCTGGCGGCGCTCTCCGCCGAGGCCGGGAAGGACGTGGGCAAGGTGCTGAGCACCTTCCTGGATCAGGGCGGTGCGCCCATCGTCTCCGCCACGCTGGACTGCTCGGGCAAGACGCCGAAGGTGCAGCTGCGCCAGCGCCGCTACCTGCCGCTGGGCTCCAAGGGCGAGGCGGCGCGCACCTGGAACGTGCCGCTGTGCGTGCGCTACGGCACGGGCAGCACCCCGGGCCGGGCCTGCACGGTGCTGGAGACCGAGCGCGCCGAACTGCTGCTGCCCGAGGCCAAGGAGTGCCCCGCGTGGATCTTCCCCAACGCCGAGGGCGTGGGCTACTACCGTACCGAGGTGACGGGGGATGCCCTGCGCAAGCTGCTGACGGTGGCGGACAAGCAGCTGTCGCGCGCCGAGCGGGTGACGCTGCTCGGGGACTCGTCCGCGCTGGCCAAGGCCGGGGCGCTGCCCGCGGGCGATGCGCTCGCGATGGCGGCCCGCTTCGCGGACGATCCGGACCGGCAGGTGCTCACCGCCTCCGTCGATCTGCTGGACGTGGTGGATGAGCGGATGCTGTCCGAGCAGCGCCGCGCCGACTACAAGCGCTTCCTGCGGGAGACGTACGGGCCGCGTGCCCGGAAGCTGGGGCTCACCCCGCGCCCGGGCGAGGACGAGGAGACCCGCCTGCTGCGCTCCACGCTGATCTCCCTGGCGGGGCACACGGGAGAGGATCCGAAGCTGGTGGCCGAGTCGAAGAAGCTCACCGCGAAGTGGCTGGTGGACCACAAGGCCATCTCTCAGGACGTCGCGTTCGCGGTGCTGGGGATGGCCTTGTCGGGCGCGAGCGCGGAGCTCGCGCCGAAGTTCCTCGAGGCCTGGAAGAAGGAGCCGGAGCGCAAGGTGCGCCAGCAGCTGCTCGGTGCCCTGGCCCGAGCGAAGGATCCTCAGGTGGCGAAGCAGCTGCTGCCCATGGTGCTGGATCCGGCCAACGACGTGCGCGAGGTGATGTGGGTCATGTACGGCCTGTCGCAAGAGCCGGCCACGCGCGAGCTGGTGTACGGCTTCGTGAAGGAGAACTACGACGCGCTCGCCGCGCGGATGCCCGAGGAGTTCTCCTCGCGGATGGCCATGGTGGGCAGCGCCTTCTGTGACGTGGAGCACCGCAAGGACGTGGAGGCCTTCTTCACCCCGCGCGCCGCCCGTACCGACTCCGGTCCTCGCTTCCTGTCCCAGGTGCTGGAGGCGATGGACCTGTGCATCGCCCAGAAGGAGGCGCAGAGCGCCAGCATCGACGCCTTCCTGACCAAGGGCCCGGTGAAGGCACCCGCGCCGCAGTGACGTGGTTGCTCGCTCCAGGGGCGCGCTCGCATGCCTCGGGAGCCGGGTGGGAATGAAGCCCGAGTGCTCTTCGTGGAGCACGGCCGGGCCGCCATCGGGAACCTCCCCTGCCTCCTGTGTGTTCTCTCTATAGGAGGTCGCGAGCCATGGCTGCGAGCATGACGTCCGCTGCGGTGCGCTTCTGGGCTGCGCTGGTGGCTGTGACCGCGGCCTCCGTTGGAGCCCTTCTCTTCCTCCCGGCTTCGGCTCTTGCTGACGCTCCGGGGGCTCGCTCGTACGCGCTGACGCCCCTGGAGCAGGAGCGCATCGCCACCCCCGAGCAGGGGTTGAGCGATGCACGCCAGCAGGTGGTGGGGTACCTGCGCCACACGAAGGAAGGCTGGAAGCTGGACGTGCTGCCAGGGGCCGTGAGGCGCAACGGACCGCTGCCGGTGCTCACCTCCACGGTGGATGCGGCGCCGGAGAATGCTTCCTCGCACAGCGTGTACCCCTACGCTCCACTGCTCCGCATCGACTTCTAGGCCTCGTGGCTACTTGCTCTTGCGGTTCATGAAGGCGATGAAGGCCTCGCGGGCCTCGTCGGAGTTGAGGCGTTTCACGAACTCGGCGCCCTCGCGCATGAGGGCGGCGTTGACCTCGGCGCGGATCGGCTCGCGGAGCAGGCGCTTGGTGACTTTGAGCGCCTGCAGAGGCTTGGCGGCGAGGGTACGGGCGCGCTCGGAGGCCACCTCTTGGAGCTGAGCGTCGGGCACCACGCGGTTGACGAAGCCCGCGCGCTGGGCGGTGGCGGCGTCGAACGGGTCGCCGAACATGAGCAGCTCGGAGGCCAGCGTCAGGCCCGCGTTGCGCGGCAGGAGGAGGCTTGAGGCGCCCTCGGGGCACACGCCCAGGTTGATGAAGGGCATGACGAAGCGGGCGCGCTCGGAGGCCACCACGTAGTCACAGTGCAGCAGCAGGGTGGTGCCGATGCCCACCGCGGGCCCATCCACCGCGGCGACGACGGGCTTCTCGTAGTTCACGAGCATGCGCAGGAAGCGGAACACCGGGCTGTCCTCGCCGGTGGGGGGCCGCTCCAGGAAGTCGCCAATGTCATTGCCGGCGGTGAAGGTGCCGCCGGCGCCGGTGAGCACCACGACGCGCACGGAGGCATCGAGGCTCGCGCGGTACAGGCCCTCGATGGCGGCCTCGTACATGGCATGGGTGAAGGCGTTCTTCTTCTCGGGGCGGTTGAAGGTGAGGGTGCGGACTCCCTCAGCATCCTGCGTCAAAAGGGTCTCGGACATGGCCGCGCAGCCTAACCCCCAGAAGCACGGCGGGCCATGCCTTCGATTAAAGGTCCACGCCCGTGGCGCTCTTGAGCCGCGCGGCGCGCAGCCGTTCCTCCTCGTGGGCGCGCCGCGTGAAGCCGTGGTCCGTCACGTGTAACAGCGTCAGAGGCTCTGTCCCCGTGGCGCACGCCTCGTGCGAGGCCCAGCGCGGGATGAAGATGGCGTCCCCGGGTTTGACGTCCACCTCCGTGCCGCGCACCCGCACCCGCCCCGTTCCCGAGAGCACGGTGAGCAGCGCCTCGTAGGCATGCTCGTGCGGCTCGCTGCGGTGGCCCGGCGCCACGCGCACCAGCATCGTCTCCAGCACCTCCGCCGGGAAGGGCACCTTGTCCACCGTGCAGTCAATGCCTCGCAGTTCGTGCGCGTTGCGGTAGAACGGCACCCCCTGGGACACGCTGCTCAGGTGCACATGGCGCGGCTCCGGTCGCTCGGGCGCCAGCGGCTGCCGCGCCTGGAGCCGCCCCAGCAGCGGGCCGAGCCGGTGGTGCTGCAGGGCCTCGAACAGGCTCTCGAAGAACTGCTCTTGCAGTGTCAGCGCCCGCTCCAGCGCTCCCAGGCTCAGCTCGAACCAGCCCGGCTCTTCCGCGTGGGAGCGCAGCCACTCCTCCAGCAGGCCCGTCCACTCGCCGTCCTCCATCTTCCGGTGGAAGAAGACCAGGTGCCGCTCGGAGAGGCCCGTCTGCAACAGCCCATCCATGAAGACGCTGGAGATCCGCGCGAGCGGCGCCTCCAGCCCTAGCGCCAGGAACGCGCTGGCCGCGGCGGGCGGTGAGCGCAGGCATGCGTCCAGGCACTCGCGCACGAGATAGCGGGCCGCATCCTGGAAGCGGATGGACTCCTCCTCCACCCCGAGCCCATCTCTCAGGAAGCGGCGGAAGAGCGCCGCAGGCCGCTTCTCCAACGGCGGCACACCGCTCTGCTCCCACAGCGCTTGCGTCAGCCGGGTGCACCACAGCTCGCTCTCGCACTGAGACAGCACCGCGTGGACGAAGCGCGCGCTCGAGCGCACGAACAGCGCGTACTGCGAGAAGATGAACCCAAAGTCCTCGCGCGTGAGCACCCCGCGCCGGCACGCGCACAGCAAGCGGTTGTCCCAGAAGGAGTGAGCGGCCAGCCGCGCGTGAAGCTCCCCCAGGGCGGACTCGGCGGAGGGGGGCGGTGAGCCGGAGCGTTTCGCCTCAAGTGGCTCGAGCACAGCGCGAGGCTTGCTGGCTTCAACAGTCCCAGAGGACCGTGCCGTGTCCATTTCGAGCGAGACCAGACCAGCGGAGGGAGGGCTCATAAAGGGGACCGGGTGCAGCGCAGAGGGGCTGTGGCTTGCTCAAGGTGCACACGCCCAGCAGGCTGACAAGCCCTGGGACGGCTGCCCGCTGGCACAGGCTGAGTGTCGCCGTGTGATCCGATTCCCACGACCCGCGTATGAGGCGTGAAGTCTCCCGGCTGCCCTGTTCAGGGCCGGGCTGGCAGGAGAGCCATGGCCCGCTCCTTTGACGCAAGGCGCCAGCAGCGTGCTTTTCCTTGGAGAGATGTGGAGCGTGGGGAGGGGAACTGGCTCCACGGAGGGACCCATGCGCTTTCGAGACCGAGCGGACGCGGGCAGACGCCTGACGACGCTGTTGCTGCGCTACGGCGGCCAGGACACCCGGGTGTTTGGGATGAACGGGGGAGGCGTCCGCGTGGCGTACGAGGTGGCTCATGCCCTGGGCTTGCCCCTGGAGCTCTGGGTGTCACGGGCCGTGGAGGTGCCCAGGCAGCCCGGCTCGCGGCTGGGCGCCATGGCCGAGGGCGAGGGCTTCTGCCTCAACGCGGAGCTGGTGCGCTCCGTCGAGGCCCCGGCCTCGGAGATGACGCGGTGGATGGACGCGGAGGCAGGGGAAGGAGCCCTCGAGGCCCAGCGGCTGCGCGGCGCTCACCCCCGGCTCGGCGCGGGCGTGGGCACGGCGCTGCTCGTGGTGGACGGCATCGCCCTGGGAGAGCTTCAGGCGTGCGCGGCGCTCCGAGGCCTGCGGCGGCAGAACCCGCGGCGCCTCATCCTGGCCGCTCCGGTGGCCGCGGCGGAGGAACTGGAGCGGCTGCGCCTGGAGGCGGACGAGGTGCTGTGCCTCCAGCCCGTGTGGTCACTGCTCTCAGTGGAACACGCGTATGATGACTTCCGCTCGCTGCCGGACGTGGAGACCCGCCAGCTGCTGGAGCGGGCGCGCGAGCTTCAGCCCGGGCACGAGGCGCCTGTCCCCGGAGCGCCGGGCGAGTGGATGTGAGCAGGGGCCTGAGTCCATCTGGCACTGGGCCCATCTGGTGGTAGGGTCGCCTCCCCATGATTTCATCTGAACCGCGCTTTGTCTGGCTGGACCTGGAGATGACGGGTCTGGACCCGGAGACCTGCGCCATCATCGAGATTGGCGTCATCATCACTGGGCCCGACCTGCGTCCCATCGCGGAGATCGATCGCGTCATCTGGCAGCCCGAGGAGGCGCTGGCGCGGATGGAGCCGGTCGTGAAGGAGATGCACACGAAGAATGGACTCACGGCGAAGGTGAGGTCCTCGACCACCTCGCTGCGCATCGCCGAGCGGGAGGTCACCGCGCTGGTGGCCGAGCACTGCGTGCTGGGCGAGGGCATCCTCTGTGGCAACTCCATCCACACGGACCGGCGCTTCCTGATTCGCTACATGCCCCTGCTGGAGCGCTTCCTCCACTACCGGATGGTGGATGTGACGAGCCTGAAGGTGCTCACGCGGGCGTGGTTCCCGGACATCAACGAGCCTCGCAAGCCCCCCTCGGGGCACACGGCGCTGGCGGACCTGCGCTCGAGCATCACCGAGCTCTCCTACTACCGCGACACGTTCTTCCGGGCGATGCCGGGGCGGCTCGACTAATCAGGAGCGCTGAGCCGCTCGCGCAGGATGTGCTTTTGCACCTTGCCCAGGGCGTTGCGCGGGAGCGCGTCCACGAGCTCCACGCGCCGGGGCTTCTTGAAGCTGGCCAGCCGGTCCTTGCACCAGTCCACCAGGGCCTGTGCCTCGGGCGCGGGCTGTCCGGCTGCGGGCACCACCACGGCCACCACCTGCTCGCCGAAGTCCGGATCCGGCATGCCCAGCACCGCCACCTCGGCCACGCCCGGGTACGTGGCGAGGACTTCCTCCACCTCGCGCGGGTAGACGTTGAAGCCGCCGGTGATGATCAGCTCTCGCGCTCGGCCGGTGATGTGGAAGTAGCCGTCCGGGTCCCGGAGGCCCAGGTCTCCCGTGCGGAACCACCACCCGTCCGGATCAAAAGCCTCGCGCGTGGCCTCCTCGCGCTGCCAGTAGCCGGAGAAGACGTGGGGGCCGCGGACTTCAATCTCGCCCAGCTCGCCGTCCGGCAGCGGCTGGCGCGTCCGTACATCCACGATGCGCGCCTCCTGGCCGGGGAAGGGCATGCCCACCGTGCCCGGGCGCCGCTCGCCCTCGTAGGGGTTGGTGGTGTTCATGATCGTCTCGGTCATCCCGTAGCGCTCGAGGATGCGCTGGCCGAACGTGGCCTCGATGTCCTGGAAGAGCTGCGGACTGAGCGGCGCGGAGCCGGACACCATCAGCCGCAGGGGGCGGGGGCGGAGGCCCGTGCGCCGGGATTCCTCCAGCAGCCGCCCGTACATGGTGGGCACACCGAAGAACATCGTGATGGAGGGATCGTCCCGCAGCGTCTCCAGCACCTCCGAGGCCACGAAGCGGCGGCGCAGGTCCACGCTGGCGCCCGTGTAGAGCGTGCCGTGCAGCCCCACCATGAGCCCGTGCGTGTGGAACAGCGGAAGTGCGAGCAGCAGCCGGTCCTCGTCCGTCCACCGCCACGCCTCGGTGACGGCGCGGATGTTGGAGAGCAGGTGGCTCTGCCGCAGCATGGCGCCCTTGGAGCGCCCCGTGGTCCCCGAGGTGTACCCGAGCACCGCGATATTGATGTCCCCAGGCACCGACATGTGGCGCTCTGGGGTGGCAGGCTCCGAGGCCAGCGCGTCAAAGGCCTCCACCCGCAGCGAGGAGGGGAGCGCCACGGCCGGCGGCTCCACGGAGATGAGCCACTCCAGCGTGGGCAACCCGGGTAGCAGCGGGGCCAGCTCGGCGGCTCCCGAGGCGCCGGTGATGCAGACGCGCGCCCCCGAGTCCGTGAGGATGTGGTCCAGCTCCACCTGCCGGTACGCCGTGTTCACCAGCACGACGATGCCGTGGGCGTACTGCACGCCCAGGTAGGCGATGACGAACTCAGGACTGTTCTCCAGGAAGAGCGCCACGCGATCGCCCGGCTTCAGCTGCCGGCGCAGGAGCGCCTGGGCGAAGGCGGTGACGCGGCGGGCGAGCTCGCCGTAGGTGTAGCGCTCGGCGCCGAAGAGGAGCGCGAGCCGGTCCGGCGTCCGCTGGGCGTGCTCCAGGAACACCTGGAGGAGGCAGAAGGGCGTCATGGCGCGGCGAGCCTAGCGGCTCACTGCACGCGCGTCAGGGGCCCCGGCATCTTCGGCTCCTGGGCCATGGATGCGCGGTAGCTGAAGCTGAGCCCCTCGGCATCCTTGGGGGGCAGCAAGGTGACGGTCGCGCGCGACCCGCAGACTTCCATCAGCTGAGTGATGATGCCGCGGATGAAGTAGGGGTCCAGCCCGGGCCGGTGGTGGATGGAGGCGCGGTACTCGGGCAGCACCTCCACCGTCACCTCCACGTCGCCGTTGGGCAGCTCCTGCGAGCGGGCCTTCGCGAAGTTGATGCCCGTCTGGAACACGCGCGTCATGTGGCCCAGCATCCTGCGCGGGCCCCACGTGCGCGCCATGCCGAAGAGCGCCTTGCCCATGGGCGTGGAGCCAAAGCCCTCCAAGGCCCGGCGCCCCAGCTGGAAGCGTGCCTCCTCGCGGGGCAGCTCCGGGTAGCGCAGCTCCGCGCAGAGCTTCAGCGTCCCCAAGAGCGTCGCCAGCGGATAGGCGCTCACCAGCGGCCGGCTCACGTCCACGCCGAGCGCCAGCAGCTTCCGCTGCGCCTCCGCGTCCAGCCGGCCCTTCATGGCATGGAGCAGCAGGCCTTCCATCAGCTGATCGAAGGCCACAGGCTCCTTACGACGGGACGTCTCGAGGGGCATGGCGTGCACGCTCGTGCTCCGGGGACTTCGGGGGGATACGAAGGCGGGAGGCTTCAGGCGCGCAGCGGCTCAGGTATCAGCAGGTGCGTCGTAATCCGGCGTCAGGTCCACCGCGTTCACCGTGAGCAGGTGGTAGATGACGATGTTGCTCATCCAGAAGAAGAGGGCGCCGAAGCTCACGTACACCAGCGGCGAGCCCGGCCACACCTGCAGCGGCGAGCCCAGGAGCTTGGCCGACACCCAGCCGCCCGCCCACTCCACGGACCACGCGATGACGGTGCCAATGGCCACCCGCCGCCACACCGGCATGCGCTTCGGGTAGAACCAGTAGTAGTGCAGCGTCCACATCAGCCCGATGCCAATCGCCCAGATCATCAGGCTGGCGAACGAGAACCAGTGGTACGGAGAGGCCGGATACACCCAGCCCCACTCGCCCTGAACGATTCGGAACAGCTGGTTCTGCGTCAGCTCCAGCAGCCAGAAGATGGGAGTGAGGTAGAGGATCTGCGTTGCCAGCACGCGCGCGTACGTGATGAAGGAGCGGTCCTGAGCTTCCGTGGCCAAGGTGAGCGAGTTCATCCTTACCCCTCCAAGTGGGCGGATCGCGGACTGACGCGGCGGCGGTGGTCGGATTGAAGAAGCAGCCGCCCAGGGCTGGCTTCTGTTCACCCGACAACCGGTTGCGCCAGGACGCCAGTGGAAATTCTCACGACGGGCGTGATCCGCGAAAGAGGGGCGACAAGACCGCACATGGTGGCGTGTAGGACCGACGTGAAAAGTCGGTCCTTCATTTCCGAGCCACCAGGTCAGGTGCGGCGCAGCCGCACGGCGAAGGTGGTGCCCAGTTCCTGAGAGGAGGCCACCTCCACGGTGCCACCGTGGCCCCGGACGATCTCCTGGACGATGTAGAGGCCCAGGCCGATGCTGCGGCTGTGCTGCCCCGCGGTGGGGGTGCCTCGCGTGAGCGGCTCGAAGAGGCGAGGGAGCATCTCCGGGGAGATGGGCGTGCCCGCGTTGTGGATCTCCAGCAGGGCGAAGCCCGGCTCGCCGTGCGTCCTCACGCGCACGGGAGTGTCCGGCGGGCTGTAGGCCAGGGCGTTGCCCACCAGGTTGGTGAGCACCTGGGCGATGCGATCCGGATCCCACTCACCGTGGACGTCGCCTCCGGACTCCACGTGCACCTGCCGCTCCGGGTGCGCCTGCAGCACCTCGTCCACCACGTGGCGCGTCACCTCGTCCAGGTCCATGGCCCGCCGCTTCAGCGGGATTCCTGTGCCCAGGCGCGCCTGCGTGAAGTCCAAGAAGTCGCGGATGAGCCGTGTGGCCCGCTCGCACGAAGAGGCGATGCGCTGGGCCGCCTTCATCTGCCTGTCGCTCAGCCCCGGGCTGGCCTGCAGCAGCCCCGCCGCCATGGTGATGGCGCCCAGGGGGTTGCGCAGGTCGTGCGAGACGATGCCAATGAGCTGCTGCTCGAACTCGGTGCGGCGGCGCAGCTCCTCCTGGTCCCGCTGCTGCTGCTGGAAGAGGCGGGCGTTCTCGATGGAGAGCGCCGCCTTGTTGGCCAGCTCTTCCAGGAGCCGCAGGTCCTCGCGGCTGAACGGGCGCCCCGGCGTGGAGCGCGCCGTGGACATCGTGCCGATGACGCGGCCCTGCACCCGCAGCGGCGCCGCGAGGTAGGAGTGGATGGGGATGTGCTCGAGCGCGATGAAGTACTCTGGCTGGCTCTCGGCGCGCAGCTCTTCCAAGCTCGTGGAGGCGCTCCACTGAGCCTGCCCCGTCTGCGCGACGCGGCCGTTGAGCCCCTCGCCGAGCTTGATGGGGGCGGCAGCCAGCGCCTGGTACATCCGCTCCTGGAGGGCCGCATCCACGTGGCGCACGGAGACGGTCTCCAGCAGCTGCTGATCCGGCACGCGCAGGGTGAGGATGCACGAGTCGCCCAGGTGGCGCACCACCTGCTGGGTGATGGCCTCGAACAGCGAGGGCAGGTCCCGGTTGGCCGCGCTGAAGGCATCCGAGGCCTCGGCCAGGACCTGGAGGCGCGCGGCGGCGACGCGCACCCGCTCGTTGGCCAGCTGCTCCTCTTCGTAGAGTTGGGCCCGGTCGATGGCCTGCGCGCAGGCGTGGGCCACCGCGGTGAAGAAGGCGCGGTCGTCCTCGTTGAAGCGGTGCTCCTGGCCGAAGGACAGCCCGATGGCGCCCAGCACCCGGCCCTTCACCTGCAGCGGCAGGGCGGCGGTGGCGTTGTTGGAAGCCTGTGGCTCCTGCTCCGGGTAGCGCGCCCGCCAGTCCTCGTGCGAGCCCAGCCACACGGGCCGCTCGTGCAGCACGGCGTCGGTGAGAGGTACCTGGCTGTCGAGCGGCATGCGCCGCCACCGCCTCAGTATCTCCTCCCGGTACCCCACGGACTGGACGGCCTCGAGCGTCTGCCCGCTCGCATCCAGCAGGCAGACGGCGCCTGCGGTGGCGCCCAGCGGCGCCAGCCCCTTCTCGAAGAGGGCCGTCATTACCTGCTCCACGGAGGTGGCCTCGCCCAGCCGGGAGGAGAGCGTCTGGAGCTGGGCGATGTAGTGGGCGGCCCGGTGCGCGGCCTCGCGCGCGTCGGCCTCCTGCTGGCGCAGCAACTCCGCTTGCCGCCGGATCTGCTGCTGGGCCCGGAACAGCTCGATGAAGACGGCCACCTTCGAGCGCAGCACGTCCGCCGAGAAGGGCTTCTGCAGGTAGTCCACCGCGCCGCTGGCGTACCCCGTCTTCACGTCCCGCTCGTCGCTGCTGTAGGCCGTGAGGAAGATGATGGGGATGTTGCGCGTGCGCTCGCGCTGCTTGATGAGGGACGCCGTCTCGAAGCCGTCCAGGCCCTCCATCTGCACGTCCAGGAGGATGACGGCGAAGTCCTCGCCGAGCAGCTGCCGGAGTGCCTGCTCCCCCGACTGGGCCTTGACCAGCCGCACGGCCAAGGGGGCCAGGATGGCCTCCAGCGCCAGCAGGTTGGCGGGGTTGTCATCCACCAGCAGGACGCTGGCTTCGGTGCTATCCCGCGTGGGGGTGGAGCGGCGGGACTCGTCCGTCGTCTCCCAACGAGACGCCGGGGCCTCCATCAGCCTGCCCGCAAGGCGGGGCAGGAAGGTACCGGCCTTCGGCACCCGTCTCATGGCTTCACGCATCCACTCCGCTGGAACCAAGCGGCCAGCCTTTCCATGGTGACGGGGCTCTACAGCATACCGACCCGCCACCGGAAGACGGAGGCGGGAGAGTCCATGAGAGTACCGGTCAACCCACGGGGGGAGCAGCGAGATTCCCTCCCTCATTCGGGGCCTACCTCCAGGGGTGGCATGAAACTCCCTACACAGCCTCCGGGCGGGCGAGCGCTCAAGGGACCGAGAGCAGCTCCACGTCGAAGACGAGCACCGAGTTGGGCGGGATGGAGCCGCGGCCCTGCTCGCCATAACCCAGCGAGGCGGGGATGACGAGCTTGCGCAGCCCACCCACCTTCATCCCGACGATGCCCTCCTCCCAGCCGGCGATGACGCGGCCTTGACCTGGCGTAAAAGAGAAAGGAGTGCGGCCCGCGGACTTCGAGCTGTCGAACTGCGTGCCGTTGGGGAGCCAACCCGTGTAGTTCACGGTGACCTGGCGTCCGAGTGTGGCCGTGTCTCCGGTCCCGGCGCGCACGTCCTGCAGGTAGAGCCCACTCTCCCGGCGCTCCATGGTGGAGAGATCCACGCCCAGCTCGGACGCGTAGGTGACCTGTGTCGGATCTCCGGAGCCCGAGCTGCTCTCGTCGCCGCAGCCGAGCGACACCAGAAGGAGCAGGGAGACCATCAGGGAACGGAACATGTAAGTCCTCGGGGGGAAGCGCCAGCGGCGCGGTGAAGGAAGCAGGTGGGAGAAGCAGTCCCAAGGGAAGCCTAAGCCGAGGGAGCGCCGATGTGGGCAGTGCCGCGCCCACGGGTGACTGTGCACCCACGGGGAAGGCTTTCGCGCAGAGTGTCGGATCTTCAGGACCTGACGGGTCGGTCGACCCCCCACCTTCAAAAGATTGCGACCTGCTGGGTACACTGAAGCCTCACTCGCGAGCACTACCGGGCTCGCTTTTCCGGGGGGGTGCGGAGGAGACATCATTTGAACTCGCCGAAGTTCACGCTGCTCGCTCAGGGCCTCGAAGCTGCTCTTGCGGGCCACCAGGATGAGGCGAGACGAACGTTCGCTTCTCTTCACGAGAGGCTGGACGTGGATTCCCACCCCGAGGACATGCAGTACCTCATCTTCTCGGCGGCGCTGTCCCGCCGCTTCGGGGATTTACCCGCTGGGGAGCTCAACCTCTACCTTCGGCGCTTCGAGCTGCCGCAGATTCAGCTCTTCAACCTGCTGGCCCTGCGCTTGCCGACCGTGTCCCTGGCGGGCAGCATCGCCAACGAGCAGCTGTTCGGGCTCATGCGCGGGCACGAGGTGGTGACGCTGGTGGACGTGGGCATCGGCAGCGGCCGCCAGGAGGTGGCGCTGCTGCACTCCATGGCGGAGGCCAACGCCTTGCCCCGGCAGATGACCATCGTCGGCGTGGAGCCGTCCGCGGACTCGCTGCGCGGGGCGGAGGACGCGCTGACGATGGCGGCCCAGCGGCTGGGCGTCGTCCTGCGCTTCATCGGCATTCCCAAGGGGGCCGAGGACCTGAGTGAGGAGGACTGGGCCATGCTGGGGGCCCTGCCCGGGGCGCGCTTCATGAACGCAGCGTTCGCGCTGCACCACATCGCCGAGCGGCAGACCCGCCAGAACCCGCGCGATGCCTTCTTCGAGCAGCTGCGCCGGTGGGAGCCGCGGGGCGTGGTGCTGTGCGAGCCCAACTCGGACCACCACCGGGCGCCCATCCGCGAGCGCTTCCACAACTGCTGGCGCCACTTCTTCCTCACCTTCCAGCTCATCGAGGAGCTGGACATCTCCCGGCAGGAGAAGAACGCGATGAAGCTGTTCTTCAGCCGGGAGATTGAAGACATCGTCGGCACCCAGGAGGAGGCGCGGCGCTTCGAGCGGCATGAGCTGACGGAGCTGTGGCTGGGGCGGCTGGAGCGCGCCGGCTTCGAGTTGGTGGATGGGCCGGTGCGCTCGGGCGGGGACGCGCACCCGGCGGTGAAGCCGCGCAGCCGGCCGGGGTGCATCGGCCTGGAGTACCAGGGAATCCCCTTGGTGTGCGTCCTCACCGCCAGAACGCCTGAGCGTCCAGGGTGAGCGTCTCGCCCGAGCTGCGGGAGCGGGCCCGCGCCGTCCTGGAGCGCTGCCGCGGCGCGGGGGTCAAGCTGGCGCTGGCCGAGGCCTCTACCGGTGGGCTCATCTCCGCGAGCCTGACGGAGGTGCCCGGTGCGTCCGCCGTGGTGGAGCGGGCGCTGGTTCCCTACTCCAATGAGTCCAAGGAACAGCTGCTGGGGGTGTCCCCCTCGCTGTTCCTGGCTCACGGGGCCGTGAGCGCCGAGGTGGCCCAAGCCATGGCGGAGGGACTGCTGGCCCGGGCGCCCGTAGAGCTGGTGCTCGCGGAGACGGGCATCGCGGGCCCGGGAGGCGGAACCCCCGCGAAGCCCGTAGGTCTCGTTTTCCTGGCGCTGGCCCGGCGCGGAGCAGCCTCCGTGGTGCTTGAACGGCATGTTTTCCCGGGAGACCGGGGCTCGGTGCGTCAAAGTGCTGCGCTTCGGGGCATGGAGTTGATCCTGGATCAGCTCGGGGAAACCCCGTAGAGAGGGGGCAAGAGGGCGCCCGCCTTGCACGTGGTGCGTCCGTGCCCTGTGTTAGAGTGATCCTGTGCCGCCCTGGAGTGGGAGGACTGGGAGGAGCTGCGGTGTTCCAGATCCAGATTGATAGAACGAATGCCCTCATCGATTTCGTCGTGGATGGCTACATCCCCATGTCGGAGATGCAGCGCTTCGTGGAAGAGCTGAAGAAGGCGACGGAGAGCCTCAAGGGCCGGGAGATCGTCATCAAGGCGGACATGCGCACCTTCAAGCCTGCCTCGCCCGAGGCGGCGGTCATGCTGCGCGATGTCCAGGAGTTCGGCCTGCGCAACGGCGTGAAGCGGGTGGCGGAGCTGGTCGAGAGCCAGATTGTGGCCCTTCAGCTCAACCGCGTGGCGCGCGAGAGCGGCACGGACAAGATCCTCCGCCGCTTCTGGGAGGAGGCCGAGGCGCGCCGCTGGCTGCTCCACGGCGACCCGGAAGACGCCAGCCCCCGGCGGTAGTGGCTCAGGGGCTGGCCAGCCCGAACCCCCACGCCAGCAGCGCCGCGAGCGTGCCGTACATGGGCACGTTGAAGGCGAACGTGAGCCGGTTGATGCGCCGGAAGCGGGCCTGCTCCTCGTCGGCGAACCAGACGCCATCCTCGCCCGTCGTGGCCCCCTCCACCGCGTGGTGAAAGAGGGCCGCGTAGGCGATCTCGATGACGAGGCTCGCCAGCACCAGGCCCATGAGCGCCAGCGCCCACACCTCCGAGGAGGAGAGTGCGCCGGTCCAGTGCTCGTGGTGCCAGGCCAGCCCGCCCAGCACCAGGGCGATGCACAGCACGTCATGGCCGATGCCGTACGGCGGGCGCCAGCTCCGGGTGACGTAGAGCAGGTACATCTCCGCGGCGCCCCGGAGCCACATGGAGGCGCCGAACAGCCCGAGCACCCAGCCCGCCGCGGAGGACACCGCCGGGTCCAGCGCCACCGCCGGGCAGACGACGAACCAGAAATAGAGGGCGAAGAAGAGCCACGCCACCTTGGGCGGGGAGATGCGGCCCCCGCGCGTGCCCTGGCGGTTCTGCCGGCGGCGGAAGAGGACGCCCAGCACCGCGAAGACGGCGAGCAGGACCACGAGGAGGGTGCGGGTGAGCGGTGAGAGCATTCAGAAGCGGCGCGGGCGAGGGTAGTGCTCGGGGTAGTGCTGGAGGTACCACGCGCGCAGCCGGGGCAGGTGGCTCGCGGCCACCTGGGGATGGAGGTGGTGGACGATGTGAAGGCCCACGTTGCGCGGCGCCAGCAGCAGCCGGCCGAGCCACCCCAGGCCATGGTCCGCCGTGGAGGCGAGGATGCCCTGGAGCGTGCGGCCCTGATCGCGCAGGGGTGTGTGCTCGGCGAGGAGCCGGTACCCACAGGCGGCGGAGGCCACCATCAAGGGCAGCACGTAGCCTACGCCCACGGCGTACGGCCAGCGCCACGCCAGGGCGAGCACCCCGAGCTGGAGGAGCACCTGGCCGAGCTCGGCGCGCGAGCACGCGAGCACCTCGGGGCTGTGGATGAGGTCCTCTCCGGAGCGGTCCATGAGGAAGGCGCGGCCATACACGTTGCGCAGCGCGGGCACGGCCCAGGCCAGCAGGCCCATGAGGCCGCGCACCGTCCATCCGGGGACGATGAGGATGAGCACGAGCCCCAGCGGAACCGTGCGCCACCAGGGCCCGGGCTTGGGCCGGCTGTAAGCGTCGAGCGACGAGCCCTCATGGTGGTGGTGGCGCAGGTGGTGATAACGCATCGCGTTCCACGTGGCGGCGACGGGATAGCCCGCCAGACACTCCAGCAGCCAGATGCCCGGGCTCTTGCGACGCACGGAGAGGTGCACTGCGTCGTGGAGGATGACGCCGAAGGCGTGCATGCGGCCCGCGATGAGCAGCACGAACAGGGGCGTGGCGGCGGGCACCCAGGCCATGCCCACCCAGCAAGCCGCGATGAGGCCCCACTCGGTGAGAGCCTGGCGCACGAGCTCTGGCAGCTCGGGGCGTACCAGCAGCTCAGGCGGCACCCGGACGCGGGGCGGCAGCGTGGAGCGGGTGACGGAGGCGAGGAAGCTCATGAGGCGGACGGGTGCGGGAAGCGGTCGGGCGGGGAGCGTAGCAAGTGCGTGGGGTGTCTGGACATGGCGCCTCCAGCCGGGGCACGCTCCGCGAATGCTTCCACCGATGCGCGTCGAGCGCTGGGGCTGGGTCTGGCCCCGCTGGACCGACCCGCGCCTGCCTTTCGCGGGCATCCTGACCCTGTACGGCGTACTGGGCTTCTCCTTCTTCGGCTTCAACCGCAGCCCGGCGCAGATGGCGGCCATCGTCATCACTGGAAGCGTGCTGGACGCGGCGCTCGGCTGGTTGCTGCGCCGGGAGAAGGTGGTGCCGCTGAGCGGGTACATCTCCTGCTGCTCGCTGGCGCTGCTGCTCAACTACTCGCACCACAGCTGGCTCCTGCTGCTCCCGGTGTGGCTGACCATCGGCTCCAAGTACGTGCTCACCTTCGAGGGTAAGCACATCTTCAACCCGTCGATGTTCGGGGTGGCCACCTCGCTGCTGCTGTCGCGCGAGCTCATTACGGCGGCGCCCGCGTACCAGTGGGCCAACGGCGCGGTGGCGATGTCCGCCTTCATCGTCATGGCGGCGCTGGTGCTCTTCTTCTTCCGGGTGGGGCGCGGCTGGCTGGTGGTGAGCTTCCTCACCTTCTACGCGGCGCAGACAGCCCTGCGCGCCTACGTCATGCGGCACCACCTGCCGCCCGAGGTGCTCTTCCTCGGCACGCTGGGGGCGCCCTCTTTCTTCATCTTCACCTTCTATATGATCACCGATCCGGGGACGTCGCCGAACACGCCCCGGGCGCAGGTGCTGCTCGCGCTGGCCATCACGCTGGTGGACCTGGTGCTGCACTTCAAGGAGAGCGTCTACACCTTCTTCTACGCGGCCCTCACGTGTGCCACCGCGCGCTTCCTCTTCCTGCACGCGCGCGCGGCGTGGAGAAAGGGGCTGGGTGAGTCTCTGCGCATCTTCTTCTCCGCGGATCGGCTCAAGCGCGTGGGCGTGGTGGGCGGGCTCGGCGCCGCGATGGCCGGGGCGTACTTCGTCGTGGTGGCGCCCTCAGTGACCGCGCACCCGCTGAACTTCCACATGGATCGGATGGAAGCGGCGCAGACGGGGCTGGGCTCGCAGATGGGCGACGTGCTCACGCGCGTGGACCCCCGTGTGGCCCACATCTCCAAGTGGGTGCTGAGTGTGGGCGACTCGGTGGCCGCGGGCGACTTCGATGGGGATGGGCTGCTGGACCTGTTCCTGTCTCATCCGCTCAAGCGGGACGAGGACCGCGCCGCGCTCTACCGCAACCTGGGCGGCTTCCGCTTCGAGCGGGTGAAGGTGCCCGTGCTGGAGCGCTTCGCCCAGAGCTATGACCGGAACGGGCTGGCCGGCACCGCCACCTTCGTGGACTACGACGGGGATGGAGACCAGGACCTGGCCATCGGCGTGGCGTTCGGGCCCTCGCGGCTGCTGCGCAACCAGCTGCGCGAGACGGGACAGGCCACCTTCGAGGACGTCACCGAGAAGGCGGGCGTCGCGGACCACTCGGTGAGCCTGGGGGTGGCGTTCCTCGACTACGACCGGGATGGGCACCTGGATCTGCTCGTCACCAATGCGCTCACCACGCACCTGCCGGACTACGCGAAGCCCACGCCGCTCAACCTCTTCCACCTGCCCGAGCCCGAGTACCCCGGCGACCGCCGCATGTTCCGCTTCATGCACGACGGCTGGCACCAGGCGGACAACGGCGGCCTGAACCGCCTCTACCGCGCGCGGGGCGATGGCACCTTCGAGCCGCTCGACATGCAGGCGATGGGGATGCCGGAGACGCGCTGGTCGCTCGCGACGAGCACGGTGGACCTGAACCACGACGGGTGGACGGACCTCTACATCGCCAACGACTTCGGGCCGGACGAGGTGTACCTGAACGAGGGCGGCAAGCACTTCCGCCGCATCGCGGGGAAGCTCTTCGGCGAGATTGGCAAGGACACCTATAAGGGGATGAACGCCTCGGTGGCGGACTTCGACCGGAACGGGTACCTGGATGTGTACGTGTCCAACGTGCACCACTCGCTCCAGGCCGAGGGCAGCCTGCTGTGGATGGTGGGACCGGGCCAGGGGGATCCGTTCGTCCCCTCGTTCAAGGACGAGGCCACGTTCCGGGGCGCGCTCAACGAGCGGCGCTTCGGCTGGGGCGCGGCGGCCGGAGACCTGGACAACGATGGGTGGCCGGACATCGTGCAGGCCAACGGCATGGTGGATGACCGGACGGACAAGCTGCTGCCGGAAGGGGCTCGCAAGGACTACTGGTACATCAACCACAAGCTGATGCAGTCCGGGCCCGAGATTCACACGTACGCGGACCAGTGGGGCGACATCCGCGGGCGCACCATCTACCCGAACGAGGCGCGGCGCGCGTACCTCAACCTGGGAGATGAGAAGCCCGGCCACTTCGTGGACGTGGCGCGCGAGCTGGGCGTGGAAGATCCGGACAACTCGCGCGGCGTGCTGATGGCGGACCTGGACAACGACGGAGACCTGGATCTGGTCATCACCAACCAGCACGGGCCGGCCTCGGTGTACCGCAACACGCTGCGCGCCGAGGGAGCCTCTCTGCCTGAGGGCGCGCACTTCGTGGGCATCACGCTGGAGGGCGATGGCATTCGCACGCATCGCACGGCGGTGGGCTCGCGCGTGGTCGTCTCCTACGACGAGGGCAGCAAGCGCGTGGAGCAGATGCAGGAGGTGGGGCTGATGGGGGGCTTCTCGGCCTCGGCGGATCCGCGCATGCACTTCGGCCTGGGGCGGCATGCGAGGCCGGTGACGGCCACCGTGCACTGGTATGGCGGGGAGGTGCAGACAGTGCAGCTCGAGGCCGATCGCTACCACGTGATCCGCCAGCCGCCGGGTTCCACGGCGCTGCAGGGAAGGAGATGACGGAATGCTGTCGGCCCTGAAGGGGGCCATCGTGCGGCGCGACGGGCTCACCGAGCTTCAGCGCTCGCAGATGCTCTCCCTGATGCAGCTCTGCTACGCCGGAGTCTCCGCCGAGCGCTTCGCGAAGGATCTGGAGGAGAAGCAGTACGTCATCCTCCTGTCCGTGCGCCGCACCGGCGAGCTGGTGGGGTTCAGCACCCTGCGCGTCGCCGAGGGCCTCATGGGCGGCCAGCCCGTGGAGCTGGTGTTCTCGGGGGACACGGTCATTCACCCGGACCACTGGGGCCAGAAGGAGCTGCAGGTCCAATTCTGCCGCTTCACCGCGTGGCGCAGGCTGCGCCGGCCGCTGCGCCCCCTGCTGTGGCTGCTGCTGAGCGGCGGCTACAAGACGTACCTGCTGTCCGTGAACAACTTCCCGCGCACCATTCCTCGCTATGACTGGGAGCCGCCCGCCGAGCGCGTCACGTTCATGCACGAGCTGGCCCAGCGGTGGTTTGGGAGCCAGTACGACCCGGAGCGCGGCACCCTGCGCTTCGAGAGCCAGCACTACCGCGTGCGGGATGGCATCGCGCCCATCGACCGGGCGGCGGCGGCGCACCCGCACATCGCGTTCTTCGCCGAGCGCAACCCAGGCCACGTGGACGGTGAGGAGCTGGTGTGCCTCACGGAGGTCCGCTTGAGGGACCTGGCGCTGGCGGTGGGGCGCATCCTCGTGAAGCAGGTGCGGGGCCTGACGCGGCGGGGACTGCGGCTGATCGGGGGCCGTGCGCGGGCATGAGGGCCGTGGTTCCATCCGCGTTGCTGCTCGGGGGGCTGCGAGCGGCCATGGCTCCGTCGGCGCTGCGTTTCCAGCGCGCGCTGCGGCGGCCGGAGGCGGCTCAGCAGGAGTGCCTCGCGAGAGTGCTACGGGCGGTGGCGGGCAGCCAGCAGGCCGCGCGCATCCCAGGCTTCGAGCGGATTGTCAGGGCCCGTGAGTTCCAAGAGGCCGTGCCCGTGTCCACGCCGGACTCGGTGGTTGCGGACGTGGAGCGCATCGCGGTGGGTGAGCCGCGCGTGCTCACGGGCGCTCCGGTGGTCCGGTTCGAGCCGTCGGGAGGCTCGTCGGGCGCGTCGAAGAAGGTGCCCGTCACAAGGGAGCTGCTGGGCGAGTTCCATCAGGCGCTGGCGCCCATGCTGTTCGAGATGCTCAGCCGGCGCCCTGCGGTCCGTGCGGGGCCGAGCTACTGGTCCATCTCGCCCATGGGACGGAAGCAGGGGAGAACACCGGGAGGGATTCCGGTGGGCAGTGTGGAGGACAGCGCGTACTTCCCCCGGTTCCTCCAGCCGCTGCTCGCGCGGGTGTTCGCCGTGCCGGGAGCGGTGGCCCAGTTGCCGGACGTGGAGAGCTGCCGGTACGTGACGCTCTGGTTCCTGGTGGCCTGCGAGGATCTGGCGTTCATCAGCGTGTGGAACCCGAGCTTCCTCACGCTGCTCATGGATGCGCTGGAGGTACACGGGGAGCGGCTCGTGGAGGACCTGGAGCGCGGGACGTGCCGGCCTCCAGGGCGTGAACTGGACGAAGAGGTTCGGGCCGTGCTCTCGCGGTTGCGCTTCTCGCCTCAGCCCGAGCGGGCCCGGATGCTGCGCCAGTCCCTGAAGGAAGGACTGAGTGGTCTGGCGCTCTGGCCTCGGCTCGCGCTGCTCAGCATGTGGACCGATGCCCAGGCCGCGCACGCCGTGGGACCGGCACGGCGCCGCTTCGAAGGCGTGGAGATTCAAGGCAAGGGTCTGCTGGCCACCGAGGGCGTCGTCACCCTGCCGATGTTCGATGCGCCCGCGCCCGTGCTCGCGGTGCGCAGCCACTTCTTCGAGTTCGTGGATCCCGAGCGCCCGGAGGCTTTTCCGCGCCTTGCGCATGAGCTCGAGCGGGGCCGGGAGTACGTCGTCCTGCTGTCCACGTCGGGAGGGCTGCTGCGCTACCGGCTGGGAGACCTCGTGCGGGTGGAGGGCTTCGTTGGCGCCACGCCGTGCCTGCGCTTCATGGGCCGGGCTGATGCCGTGAGTGATCTCGTGGGAGAGAAGCTCGCGGCCACCCGGGTGACCGCGGTGCTGGACGCCGCGCTCCCAGAGGCCTTCGGGGGCACGCGGCCCCGGTTCGCCATGCTCGCGCCCGAGTGGGAGGCCCCGCCCGCCTACCGCCTCTTCTTGGAGACGGACGCTCCGGACGATCGCCTCACCGAGGCGGCGGATGCCATCGACCGTGCCTTGCGCGAGGGCTTCCACTACCGCTACGCGCGGGAACTGGGGCAGCTCGGCCCGGTGCGAGCGGTGCGGGTGAGGGAAGGGGCCCGGAGCTACGAGGCGCGCTGCATCGCCCTGGGGCAGCGCGCCGGGGACATCAAACCCACCGATCTGCACCGTCAGCCCGGCTGGACGGCGCACTTCACCTCTGGAGACACCCCGTGAGGAACTCGCTGCACCTCGCGCCCTCTGGCGAGCCCGTGCTCGCCGTCGACCTGGAGGCCGAGGCCGACCTGAACCGCTGTGGCGCGCTGAGGGACTACTGGTACGTGGCGTGCCGCTCGCCCGAGCTCACGACGAAGAAGCCGCTGGCGCGGACCATTCTGGGCCTCAACCTCGTGCTCTTCCGAGACGAGCAGGGGAAGCCCACGGCGCTGCGGGACCGGTGCCTCCACCGCAACGCGCGGCTGTCGGCGGGGGCCACCTTCGACGGGAAGCTGGGGTGCCCGTACCACGGCTGGGTGTACGACGCGGCGGGGAACGTGGTGGAGGTGCCCTCGCTCGGGCCGTCTCAGCGGGGCGAGGTGCTCGACGAGCGCGTGCATGTGCGGTCGGGGCTCACGGTGGAGCCGTGCGAGCTGGGGCGGCTGCAGCGCTTCGAGACGCGGGAGCAGGACGGGCTCATCTACGTCTTCATGGGCGAGGACGTGTGGAAGGCGCGAGCCGAGCCGTTCCGGGTGCCGTACTGGGGGCACCCGGACTGGACGGTGTACTTCATGGTGACGCGGTTCCCGAACGGGGTGACGAACCTCGTCGAGAACTTCATGGACGTGCCGCACACGGTGTTCGTGCACTCGAAGTGGTTCCGGAATCGAGCGCGCAAGCGGGTGCCGGCGACGGTGAAGCGCTCAGGCGGGAGCGTGCTGGTCACCTACAAGCAGGACCAGGACGCGGTGAGCGGCATGGGGCGCATCTTCAACCCGAGCGGGCTGCCCATGTTCCATACGGACCACTACTTCGTCCCGAACATCACCCGCGTGGATTACATGTGGGGCGAGCATGGGTTCGTGATCAACTCACAGGTGACGCCGGTGGGGCCCACGGACAGCTGGGTGTACACGGCCATCAGCTTCCGGCTGCCGTTCGAGCTGCCGGGCCGGGTGGTGGGCCGGTTCATGGCGCCGATCATCAAGTGGTACACGACACAGGTCATCCTGCAGGACGTGGAGATCATGCGCGTGCAGCGCGAGGGTTTGCTCAACGGTCCCGGCGGCGGCGTCTTCAAGAGCACCGAGGCGGACCTGCTGCACGCGGACATCGAGGCCTACCGCCGGTGGCTGCGCGAGGGCGGGCAAGGTCCGGGGCCCACAGACGAGGAACGGGACATCGTCTTCTGGATCTGAGTGGGTGATTGACGCGGCAGGGGGACTGAGACACTCCTGCCTTCAGGAGGAGTGATGGCTGCGGTTTCAGGGAATGTGCGCGTGGTTGTGTTGGGGGCGCTGCTGCTGACGGCGTGTGGTCGCAGCTTGATCCAGGAGGACTACTCCAAGTCCTATACAGAGGCGCTGTGCCATCGGCAGGCGCGCTGTGGGGAGATTCGCGACGAGGACGCCTGTGTGCGCAATGCACGGGAGTTTGCTCGCATTCAACAGGTGCAGGGGCAGTCGGCCTACTTCCAGTACGAGGAGTCGATGGAAGCGGGAAGGCTGCGCTTCGACGAGGATGCGGCGGAAGAGTGCGTGCAGCGCACTCGTGAGAGCGCGTGCGATCAGAGCCTGGAGGAGGCTCGCGATGGCGACATCTGTGACGTCCTGGAAGGGCAGCAGAAGGACGGTGAGCCTTGCGTGCTGACTCAGGAGTGCGGGAAGGCCTCGTACTGTGACGGGTTGACGGAGGTGGCTTGTGTAGCGGGCACCTGCAGGCCTCGGCCGGGGCTGGGGCAGCCGGTGACAGATTCCCAGGAGTGCGCTTCCGGGCTCTTGCCGGTGAGCGGCACCTGTCAGGCCCGCGAGGGGGTGGGGGGAGCCTGCACGACGGACTCCCGGTGCGCTCCGGGTCTTTTTTGTGAGACGGGCCAAGGGGTGTGCCGGCGCTTCGCCGTGGAAGGTGAGGCGTGTGGAGGGATTGAGTGTCTGGGCCACCTGATCTGCAACGGAGGGAGCTGCCAGCGGATGCTCGATGTGGGCGCGTCCTGCACGCCCAATCCGGGCGTGCCTGGGGCCTTCAGCGGGGACTGCAAGAGGGATCTGGTCTGCGAGGGCGGGGGTAGTGAGGGTCCGGGGACATGCCGTGAGCGGGCGGGTCTCGGAGAGGCCTGCTCCAATAGGTTCTGCCAGACGAGCCTCTTCTGCGATTTGGGGAGCCTGGGAGGGACAGGGGCCTGCCAGCCCTTCCGTCAGCCGGGCGAGCCGTGCGCGACGGTGCCGTGTGGCCCGGGGGCTATCTGCAACGACGACACGATGATGTGCGAGCGCCTGGGGCGTTTGGGAGAGCCCTGTCCTTCTTCCAGCGAGCCGTGGTTGTCGTGCATCGCGGGATTGGAGTGTCGGAACAGCAAGTGCGAGCCGATCTTCGGAGGCTTCTGCGGAAAGCTGAGCCCGTGACCGAGGAGCCCAAACCACGCATCAGCGTGCCCAGAGGGCTCCCAGTTCCAGGTCCAGTGCGTCGAAAGGCTCGGCACGCACCACCACGGAAGCCACGTCTGTCTCAGGTGCAGCTCCGGCTCCGCCAGGATGACCCAACCTCCGGGGCCTCCCTTGCCTCGTCCGAAGGGACCGATCAGCTCGGAGGCCAGGACCGAGGCGGCCAGGCAGTGGCGCAGCGCGGGCCTGGGGCTCACGTGCAGCTCGCCGTCCACCAGCTCACCGATGACGTTGGGTGGGAGCTGGGCCAGCGCCTCGTAGCTGGCACCGTCCCGAGGCGGCCGGTCGCTCATGTACTCAGGATGATGGCCTCCCTCGGTGCCTGCAAGCCCCGCCTCCCACTGCCCACGAATTCTCTCAGGTAGGGTCTCCCTCGGGCGAGCTGGAGGGGTGGGGTGGCGGGCACGCTACACGGTGGTCTTTACTTGGTCCGAGGACATCTGCATGACCCGAGTGCTTCGACGGCGGATGTGGCTGGTGCTGGGCGCCGCGCTGGCGGCGTGCGCGTCTGTACCGGTCGCTGTGAGCGAGGAAGGGGAGGAGTCAGAGGAAGCCGCCTCATTCGAGCAACTGTGCGCGCAAGAGGGCAGCTTGGTGGCTCTCTGCGATGCAGGTCAGTGCGGGATGTACCGCTGTCGGGAGGTGATGGAAGACCTCGCTCCCGCAGGGCAGGTGAGGCTGGCCCGCACGGGCGGAGCGGTGTTGCCGGGCCCTGGCGGTTCGGTGCAAAGGTATTGGGGCAGTGCGGATGGTTTGCCGAAGAATGCGAAACCGGTCTTCGTCATTCCCTGGGGGCCCAAACCGCCCCTGCTGCCCAGCCAGAAGAAGATGGTGGAGGAACTGGAGGCGGAGTGGCGAAAGCCCCACGAGAAGCACCACATCTTCCCGCAGGAGCCAGACCTCAAGGAGTGGTTCGGTATCAAGGGCATCAACATCCATGAGTTCACGATGCCGTTACTGGTCGAGAAGCATCGGAGCATTCACCATCCGCCTCCCAAGGGTGGGGCTTGGAATGAGGCGTGGCGGAAGTACAAGGACGCTCACTTGAATGCGCCGAAAGAGGAGATCTACCGGTATGCAGGACAGCTCATCTATGAGTTTGAGCTGGCGGGTCCAATCGTCCCCTATTACCGGCAGTGGACACAGCCGCCCCCGATTGGCTGGTGACGAGCCGCCATGAGGTATTACTGGATCAGGGACGTCCCAGAGCCGCGATACTCCGGTTCTTACAGCGCCACGAATCGGTGGACGCTCCCGGGAGTGAACTGCCCCCTGTGTCATGCCGTCTGGGGCGGGATGTCGGACTCCTATCCCTCGGTGGACCTGTCCCACTTGCCGGATCAGGCGAAGTACTCGGCACGGCTGGAGGAGGGCTATGCCGAGTTCGAGCGGCTGCGCGAGCAGGTGCGCCCGCTGGTGCCGCCCGGTGTTCCTCTGTGGCCAGGAACCAAGTTCGGTCCTCTCGTGGGCACGGCTCGTGGTGAGTTCGGTCCGTTCTTCATGTACTACCCGTGGCTGCTGTTGATGAAGGGCGAGGCCTTGAGGACCTTGCAAGCCGAGGGAGTCCAGGGCCTCAAGGGTTGTAGAACGCTCCTGCGCTTCCGCAAGAAGGACCCACCCGAGTTGCTGGAACTCGAACTGCTGCCTCGGGGACACGTGCATCCGGACTGCCTGCCGGAGCCTCCCCCTCCTCCTTGCGAGAAGTGTGGCCGCATCGGCTGGTCGCGCCCGGATGAACTCATCCTGCGCGCCGAGTCTCTTCCCCAGGACCTAGACATCTTCCGCCTGGAGGACTTCCTGACGGCCATCATCGCCTCCGAGCGCTTCGTCGACGCCGCCCGGCGTCAGGGATTTGAGCAGGACCTCGTCTTTCGCGAGCTTCAAATCCGGTAGTGCAGACGGGTGCGCCGTTGCCCTCTAGGATGGCGCCCCTTTCCGATCCGAGCGCAGTACACAGGGGGCAGTTCGAGCCACATGTCAGAAACACCTCAGGGCCTCTGGGCCTCCGTCAAAGAAGCCCTCAAAGGCTCGGACCACGACTACGACTACACCGAGGGCTCCCTCCGCCGCGCCATCTTCCTCCTCGCCGTCCCCATGGTCCTCGAGACGGTCATGGAGTCCATCTTCGCCGTGGTCGACGTCTTCGTCGTCGGCCGCCTCGGCGCCGATGCCATCGCCACCGTCGGCCTCACCGAGGCCCTCTTCACCATCATCTATGCCGTCGCCATGGGGCTCAGCATCGGCGCCACCGCCATGGTCGCCCGCCGCATCGGTGAGAAGGACCCCGACCAGGCCGCGCGCACCGCCGTTCAAGCCATCGGCCTCGGTATCTTCCTGGGCGTCCCCGTCTCCCTGGCCGGATCCTACTTCTCCCGGGATCTATTGGCCCTCATGGGAGGCTCCCCCTGGGTGCTCGAGCACGGCGTGCGCTACACCCAAGTGGCGATGGTGGGAATGATGAGCGTCGTCCTCCTCTTCCTCATCAACGCCATCTTCCGAGGCGCCGGAGATGCCGCCATCGCCATGCGCGTGCTGTGGCTGGCCAACATCATCAACATCCTCCTCGCCCCCACGCTCGTCTTTGGCTGGGGACCCTTCCCAGAAATGGGCGTCTTCGGAGCGGGCCTCGCCACCACGCTGGGACGCAGCACGGGCGTGCTGTACCAGTTCGTGTGTCTGGCCCGCGGCCGAGGCCACCTCCGCGTGCGCTGGGAGCATGTCAGGCTGGAGCCTCAGACCATGCTCACCATGCTGCGGCTGTCCGGCCTCGGCATGCTTCAGGCCTTCATCGGCACGTCGAGCTGGGTGGTGCTGGCCCGTATCGTCTCCTCCTTCGGTAGCGCCGCCGTCGCTGGCTACACCATCGCCATGCGTCTGGTCATGTTCGCCCTGTTGCCCTCGTGGGGACTGGGCAATGCCGCCGCCACGCTCGTGGGCCAGAGTCTCGGCGCCAAGAAGCCCGAGCGCGGCGAGCAGGCCGTCTGGACCGCTGCCCGCTACAACGCCGTCTTCCTCGGCAGCATCGGGGTTCTCTTCATCCTGCTGGCCGAGCCCATTGTGGGCTCTTTCACCCAGGATGGCCCCGCCGCGGCTTACGGCGTGTCGAGCCTGCGCATCGTCAGCTCGGGCTTTCTCTTCTACGCCTTCGGCATGGTGCTCGAGCAGGCCTTCAACGGCGCGGGCGACACGACGACGCCCACGCTCATCAACCTCGGTTGCTTCTGGGTCATGGAACTGCCGATGGCCTGGGTGCTCGCCAATCCGCTCCAGCTGGGTCCCAACGGCGCGTTCCTCGCCATCACCCTCAGCTATGGCCTCCTTGCCATGGTGAGCGTGTGGTTCTTCCGCCGAGGTCGCTGGAAGCTCCGCGAGGTGTAGCCCTCACGGCAGGGCGATCTCGAAGCCCGTCCGCCCCGGCGGAAACGACGTCAGCGGCCTGCTGGCCGGACTCACCGCGTAGAGGTGGAAGTCCAGCCGCCGCAGCAGGAAGCCCTTCAGCGCCGGCGCGAGTGGATCGCCCTCGCCCAGGTACAGCGTGAAGAAGTGGAAGCCCTGCCCATGGTGGTCCGCGTACACCTGCTCCAGCAGCGCGCGGAAGATGGCGGGGTCTTCTCCGGCGATGCTCGTGTTGCACAGGTAGAAGTAGCGGAAGTGCTGCCCCGGCGCGGGCAGCCGAGGCGCTCCCACCACCGTGGCCAGTGCGTCGAAGCCCAGCCGCATCCAGCGCATCCCGCCCCGGTACGCCCGCACCTGGTAGCGCTTCACCGCCCCCGCATCCCACGCCGAGGTGCACCCCACCAGCCGCCCCTCCCGGTCGAACGCGAGGTAGCACTGCTCCACCGTCAGCCCAGGCCAGTGCGCCAGCCGGTGCTCCAGTTCGCCCAAGTCGTACCGGTAGCCAAAGGGCCGTGCGCGGTGGTCCCGGTCCAGCAGCGCGGCCATGGTGGGCACATCCTCCGGCGTGGCGCGGCGCACTGTGTAGGGCCCCGGGCGCGGCTTGCGGCGCAGCGCGAACTGGATGGACACGGCGGAGAAGGGGCTCAGCAGCGTGTAGTAGGGCTGGGAGGCCCGGGACGCCTTGCGCTTCACCAGCGACTGCAGCGCCGCCGCGTTGCTGGCCATCACCGCCGTGAGGAAGGCGCGCACCCCGTGGCGATCCGCCGCCTCCTCCAAGATGGGCCCGTAGAAGCGCGACAGCCCTCGCGTCCGGCGCGCGGAGAACCGGGAACGGAGGTCCCCCAAGTACCCCACCCGGCATGGTTGGCCCTCCAGCCATCCCTCGCGCACGTGGATGGCGCCCATCCCGTCCAGCTGGCCACCCTCGTCGTGCACCCACACCTCGGTGGTGCCTCGTTGCAGCTCGAAGAGTGCGAAGTAGTCCGGCGAGCGCTGAGTGGACAGCACCAGCTCTCCCTGCATGGGCACGTCGCCGAACAGCTCCAACAGGGCGGCGTTGTCCTCCGTCGTGGCACGGCGCATGGGGCTCATGGGCGGGCCTCAGCCTATCAGCAGCTCCCGGTCTCCCCACGCGGTGGAGCTCCGCGCTCCCTTATCCTTGTGACCCCCCGTCCTTGTATCTGCTGGGGGGGTGGTCTAGAGCTTTCACCGTTGCGCCCCCCCTGGGGCCTCCCCGGCCCCATGCCTGCTGTTCCCCTAGGAGAAGCTGTAATGCGCCACGCCATGAAGTTGACCGCCTGTCTCGCGCTGCTGCTCGCAGCGGTGAGCCATGCGATCGTCCCCACCAAGCCCGGGTACAACTCGCTTGCGAGCAAGGCCTTCTTCAAGCCCGAGCTGTCACTGCCCATCATCAACACCCCACTCCAGACCGCTCAGGCGAAGATGTCTTTGCGTCAGGCGGATGTGTGGAATGACTTCTTCGCGCGCAACGGGAAGGACTGGAATGTCTACCTGGATGTGCGCACGGGCTCGGCCACGTCCATCCAGGGCTCCCTGCCGCTCATCCCCGGCAAGGGCACGGGCAACCAGGTGACGCTCAGCAGCCTCCAGCGGTCGCTCGGGCGCACCGTCTCCGAGGTGACCCCCGCGGTGGTGGGAGACCTCATCTTCAAGTTCATCGCGGACAACGCGGCGGCCATCGGTGTGGACCCGCTGCAGCTGGGCGAGCCGCGCGTGACGCAGGTGTCGGACGTGCTGTGGCAGATCTCCATCCCGCAGCAAGTCCAGGGCGTGCCGGTGCGGCACTCGCGCCTGGCGGCCACCATCAACAGCGGCAACCTCGTGCTGCTGGGCACCGAGGCCTGGGCCACCACGAGCCTCTCCATCAAGCCGACGAAGCAGGCCGCGGACGCCATCGACTCCGCGGGTGAGTTCCTCGGCATGATCGAGACGCCGGGAGACCTGTGGCAGAAGCCCGCGCTGGAGGTGCTCCCCACGGTCCGCTCGGACACTCAGGCCTTCGGCCAGGGCTACACCCACCGGCTCGTGTGGACCTATGGCTTCCGCAACCCCGGCGAGAACGAGTCGTGGCAGGTGTCCGTGGATGCGCAGACGGGCGAGGTGCTCGCCTTCGAGGACTCCAACCACTACCTCGAGGCCAAGGTGAAGGGCGGCATCTACCCGTCCACCAATACCGGCATCTGCCCGACGGAGGCGACGTGCGGCACGATGCAGCCGGAGTCCCCCATGCCGTGGGCGGACACGGGCTTCGCGGCGCCGAACAACTTCACCAACGGCGCCGGCGTCTACAACTACTCCGGCACCGGCACCGCGCAGACCTCGCTCAACGGCAAGTACGTGAAGATCACCGACACGTGCGGCGCGCCGACGTTCAGCTCGGCCACGGGCAGCATCGACATGGGCGGCGTGAACAACGACCACGACTGCACCACGGGCGGCGGCGGGCCGGGCAACACGCCCGCGGCGCGCTCGTGCTTCTATGAAATCAACAAGCTGACCGAGCAGGCTCGCGGCTGGCTGCCCACCAACACGTGGCTGCAGGGGCAGCTCACCGCCAACGTGAACCTCACGCAGACGTGCAACGCGTTCTACAGCCCCAGCGACGGCACGATTAACTTCTACAAGAGCGGCGGCGGCTGCCGGAACACGGGTGAGATTGGCGCGGTGTTCGACCACGAGTGGGGCCACGCCATCGACGACAACGACTCGGGCGGCGCGCTGAGCAACTCGAGCGAGGGCTACGCGGACATCGTCGGCATCTACCGCCTGCAGACCTCGTGCGTGGGCCACGGCTTCTTCTGGACGACCAGCGACGGGTGCGGCCAGACGGCGGACGGCACGGGCTACAACGTGGACGAGTCCCAGGTGTCCGGCCAGCCGTGGTGCGCCACGGACTGCTCGGGCGTGCGCGACGCGGACTACGCCAAGCACAACCCCGCCACCCCGCAGACGCCGCAGAACTTCGTCTGCCCGCGGTGCAGCTCCGGGACTGGCCCGTGCGGCAAGCAGGTGCACTGCGCCGCCGGCCCCACGCGCCAGGCCGCCTGGGACTTCGTGTCCCGCGACTTGCGCGCCGCGCCCTTCAACTATGACGCGAACACCGCCTTCGTGGTGGCCAACAAGGTCTTCTACCAGGGCAGCGGCAACGTGGGCACGTGGCACGGCTGCGACTGCACCGCCAACACCGCGGACGGCTGCGGCGCCACCAACGGCTACATGCAGTGGCTGGCGGCGGATGACGACGACGGCAACCTGGCCAACGGCACCCCGCACATGACGGCCATCTACGCGGCCTTCAACCGCCACGGCATCGCCTGCAGCACGCCCACGGCGGTCACCAGCGGCTGCGCCGCGGGCCCGTCCTCGGCGCCCTCCGCGTTCGCCACGCCGAACGAGGGCTCGGTGAGCCTGAGCTGGAACTCGGTGGGCGGCGCCAGCTCCTACTGGGTGATGAAGACGGAGGGCTTCGCCGGCTGCAACTTCGGCAAGGCCAACATCGCCACCGTCACCGGCACCAGCTACACGGACCCCGAGGTCGCCAACGGCCGGCAGTACTGCTACTCCGTGGTGGCCGCGGGCTCGAACGCCTCGTGCTACAGCCCGGCCAGCACGTGCACCTGCGTGACGCCGGCCTGCGCTCCGCCGTCCTCGCTGCCCGCAGCCGTGGGGCCCTCGGATGGCAGCACCGCCGTGGACTTCTACGCGACGCTCGACTGGAGCGACGTGGAGGGCACCCGCTACGAGGTGCAGGTGGCCACGGACGCGGCCTTCACCCATGTGGTGCGCTCCGCGCAGGGGCTGACCACCAGCCAGTGGTCCATCACCCCGGGCCTGCCGCCCACCGCCACGCACTACTGGCGTGTGCGCGCCGTCACCTCGTGCGGTGGCGCCAGCACCTGGTCCGCTCCGGCCTCCTTCACCACGCGCGAGTGCCTCACCCTGAGCGCGCCGTCGGCCACCAGCCCGTCCAACGGGGCCACCGGTGTGGCGACGACGCCCAGCCTCGACTGGAGCACCGTGTCGATGGCCTCCGAGTATGACGTGCAGGTGGCGCTCGACCCCAACTTCTCCACCGTGGTGGGTTCCGCGACGAACCTGAACGACAGCGTGTGGACGGTGTCCCCGGCCCTGAGCCCGAACACCGTGTACTACTGGCGTGCGCGCGCGAAGGACCTCTGCGGCCCGAGCGCCTACACCTCGGCCAGCTTCACCACGGCCAACCTGTGCTCGCCGTCCTCCGCCACCTACAACCCCAACTTCAAAGCGCCGTACTGCGCCCCTGGCTGTGGTTGCGACACCGGCACCCTGGTCCGCGGCCGTGGCAACACGGGCGGCGGTGGCTTCGAGACGAACGCGCCGAACACCCTCAACGCCTCGTGCGCGGACGGCAACACCGGCACGTTCCACGTGGATGAGAGCATCGACAAGCTGGTGCTGAAGACGCTGGACCGCGGCACCATCGTCCCGGGCAAGCAGGTGCAGCTGGACGTGACGGCGTGGTGCCAGAGCTCCACGGACCGCGTGGACCTGTACTACACGACCAATGCGGCTTCGCCCTCGTGGACCGCCCTGGCCACGAACCTGGCCTGCACGGGCTCGGGCTCGAAGGTGTTCTCCAAGACCTTCAACGTGGGGAGCACGGCGGGCGTGCACGCCATTCGCGCGCAGATCCGCTACGGCGGCCTGCTGAACACCTGCTCCGCCGGCAGCTACAACGAGCGCGATGACCTGGCCTTCACGGTCGCCACGCCGCAGACGCAGACGGCCTCGCTGAAGTAGGCCTCGGCCCGCGGACCTGAAGCGGTTCGAGAGGAGGGCCCCTGGGGAGACTTGGGGGCCCTTCTTCTTGGTGGCGTATTCAACCTGTTGGTTGACAACCAGTTGGTTGAATACTATCTGTGTGGAGGACGCCATGCAGACCGACCCACTCAGCGCCACGCTCTTTGCCCTGGCTGATCCGACGCGGCGAGCGATCCTGGCCCAGCTTGCGGCGGGCGACGCCACCGTGAAGGAGCTGGCCAAGCCCTACGACATGAGCCTCGCGGCTGTGTCCAAGCACCTCAAGGTGCTGGAGAGCGCGGGCCTCATCTCCCGAGGCCGGGATGCGCAGTGGCGGCCGTGTCACCTCGAGGCGAAGCCGATGCAGGCCGTGTCCGAGTGGCTCGAGGAGTACCGGCGCTTCTGGGAGCGCAGCCTCGACAGCCTCGCGGAGTACCTCCAGGTGATTCAGCAGGCCGACTCCGCCCCCGCGCCTTCCTCTTCACCCGCTCCCTCACCCGCAGTCCGGCCCCCCGCCAGAAAGAAGCCACGCAGATGATGACCACTCCCACCCCAGGCCAGAAGGAAGGCTTCATGCAGCTCGAGGTCGACAGCTCCTCCACCGAGGAGGCCGTGATCATCATGCGCCGCACGTTCGACGCCCCGCGCGAGCTGGTGTGGGCCACGCTCACGGATCCGAAGCACGTGGTGAAGTGGTACGGCGGCCATGGCTTCGAGAACCCGGTGTGCGAGATGGACGTGCGCCCCGGTGGCCGCTGGCGCCATGTCATGCGCACTCCGGACGGCAACGAGTTCCCCATGGAGTTCATCTTCATCGAGGTGGTGAAGCCCGAGAAGCTGGTGTGGGGGAGTGCCGCCTCCCCGGAGCAGCTGGGCGCGGGTCCCCACAACAACATCATCACCGTGACCCTGGAGGAGGCAGGCCGGCAGACGAAGTGGAAGATGGTGGCTCGCTTCCACTCCTTGGCGGACCGGGAGATGGCGGTCCAGATGGGCTTCGCCACCGTGCTGGGCCAGGGCACCGAGAAGTTCGACGCGCTGCTCAAGACGCTCGTGCGAAGCTGAGCGAAGGAGGCTGGGCCCCATGAACTGGGTGCCCTGAGCCCCGGGTGAGGACCGCCTCCCGCTAGAAGACGAACGGGAAGCGGACCGGGCTGCCCTGCTCCTGGTGCTTGGGGAAGGTCCACGCGCGGATCCTCCCCTCGAGGCACAGCGCCAGCGGCGTGCCCTGGTACGCCCGGGTCTCGGTGTCCACGTCCGTCACCTTGCCGCTGGGGAGGATGGTCCAGCGCATCACCACGCGCCGGGTGCTCTCGTCGGATTGGAGCTTCTGCGCGCTCACGCACTCGGTGATGTCGCCCTTGTTTGAGACCACGACGGAGAAGATGTCCGACTGCGCCAGCGAGGCCGGAGCCTCCAGGGGCTTCGGATCCGGAGGGATGTACACCGTCCGCTTCGCGGGCACGGCGCGCTTCGCCGGGTCGCTGAGCTCCCGCTCGAACTCCTTGTCCAGGCCCAGGTCGTCGCTGTCGTCCTCTTCCACTGCATCCTGCTGGGTCGCCCCGCGCGCATCGCCCGTGCGGCTCGCCAGAGCGGACACCTCTGCCTTCGCCCGCTTCGGCATGGGCGGCTCATCGAACGTCACCTGGCGCGTGGGCGAGGCGGCCTGCTTCAAAGTCTCGGTGGAGTCACTCTTCTGGACGGTGGGCTTCGAGAGCGGGGCCGGCACCGGCGTGGGCTTCAACGAGGCCGTGGCACTGCCAAGCCCAGAGAACGTTCCGAGCGTGGGCGCATGGAGCGAGCCCGAAGCCACAGCAGGGACACCCGCCGTGCTAGCGCTCAGAGCCGGCGTGCCAGCCGGGTTCGTCCCCGTGGACGGCACCAGGCCCATGGCCTCCGGCTTGAGAGCCGCCGGCACAGAGGGCGTCGGAGTGTTGGCCGTGGCCGCAGGCGTGGAAGCCGTGGCCGACGTTGAGTCCTGAAGGGAAGTGCCGCGCGAGGACTGCCCCCACGTGGCCGACAGGCCCAGCAGCCACATGGCGAGGGCTACGAGCATTCCGCCGACGATGCCCCCGCTGAGCGCGAGCCACCCGCCGCCGCGCACGCGCACCTCTACCTGGGTGGGCGGCTGAGCGTTGAGGATGGGGTGCACCCCCGCGGCAGCCTGGGCTTGCAACGCCTCCGGCACGGTGGGCGGCTCCGGCTCCAGCATGGGAGCCGTGACGGGCTCCTCCTCCAGCACGGGAGGCGGAACCTCGGGCTGCCGAGAAGGAAGTGGAGGCGGAATCTCCTCCGCCAGGATGCGCAGCGCCTCCGCGCCCTTCAGCGGGAAGTCCAGCGCATCCGCATTCGGATCAGGCACCAGCTCCTCCGGCGAGGACGGCGCCGTGGCCGTCCGCGGGGCGAGGCACTCCGCCAAGCCAGGGACCTGGCACACGCGCTGCCACCCCTCGAAGCCCTTGCGCCAGCAGAGCGAGTCCGGGCCCAGCTCGCCGCGCTCCCAGTGGGCGCGCAGCGCGGAGACCTGCAGCGGGCCGACGACGCGCTCACCCAGCGCGATGTGCCAGGCCTGGAGCGCGGCCTCGTCTCGTGCCGCCTCGGACTCGGGGACGCTCAGCCGTCCAGAAGCGGTCAACCGCAGGCGCTGCTCGGTCACTGCGCCCAGACGCTCGCTGGCGGCGGGGACAGGAGCAACGGCGAGGTTCTTGTCGGTTCTGAGCTGACTGACGATGGCGTCGAGCTCCAACTCCGACAGGCCATCGAGCACCGGTGGAGAATTCCCCATGGTCCAACCCCTTTCGTCGAACGTGTGAGCCGAGGTTGTGACGGACGACCCTCCAACTCATTCGCTGACCCTGGCTAATGGAGCGCTCGCCAGGCCCGATCGTCAACGGGGAGTCCCTGCGCGGAGGTGCCCACGCGCCGCACTCTTTTCGGATCCGCAGCGGAAAAATTCCACCTCGCGCCAGGATCTGCCGCGTTGCTGCCCTCGGGGCATACCTCGGAGGATAAGCACCGCACGTGGGCGCAGGGCCTCACACGCGCTGCTCACGAGGATGTTCACGCGCGTGCACTTGAGTCAGACAGCCACGCTCTCCAGGAAACCCAGGAGTGTGGAGCGGAACTTCTCCGGTGCCTCGAGATGCGGTGAGTGGCCCACGCCTGGGAACACTTCCTCGCGCACGGCGCCGCCTCGCGCGCGGTACTGATCGAACACAGCGCGGGTCTGAGAGACCATCGGCTGCGGAGGGAACACGCTCTCGCCCGGCCACCCTGGCACCAGCCCCAGCTTGCCGAGCATGCCGAAGTCGAAGAGCGAGGCGTCCGAGACGATCTGATCTTCCGCGCCTCGGATCCACAGGATGGGCGGGCGAGGGGACACGTCGATGAGGTTCGTGAGATTGCAGTAGCGGCCGGAGAGCGCGTTGTTCATCCCGAGTGCACCCGGCGCCACACCCGGCCAGTGCTGCGAGGGCTGCATGTTGCCCGGATACGTGCCGTCGCTCACGGCCATCTTGATCATCTCCGAGACGAACACGTCCTCTCGCTCGCGGGGCACTCGGAAAGGAGGCTTGAAGTAGAACTGGTTCATCACGTTGCGCGGAGAGAAGGGGCTCTCCGCGGACATGTCTCCGGCGGCGATCCGCTTGACGAACTCCGGGTTGGCTCCGCCGCCTCCGCAGCCCGCGAAGTCCGGCCAGCACGGTGTTCCGTCCAGACCCTTCGTGCCACCGAAGCCATAGGGAGACACTGGCGCCATCAGCACCAGCGAGGCGACGAGCTCCGGGTGATCGATGGTGAGCTGCATCGCCACGCCCCCTCCCGCGGACCAGCCGACGAGGTGCGCCTTGCGGCCCGGCGGCAGCACCCCCGGGTGGCGCAGGAGCGCGGCGACGTCATCGGAGAAGTCGCGCATCCCGCGCGTCGCGTCGATGGGCGCGCGGTCCGAGCCGCCGTAGCCGCGCAGGTCCGGCGCCAGACACCGGTAGCGCGGAGGCATGGCGGCCATGAGCTCCTCGTAGAAGCGGCCGGAGGAGACGTTGCCGTGGATGAAGAGGATGGGCTCGCCACCGGGCGTGCCGCTCGACAGGACATGGGTGCCGAGGCGCGGGGTGGCGAGCTTCGAGGATGTGATTCCCGGCAAGAGGTTCGTGGCGGCCATGCAGTGTCTCCTGGAGGAGACATCTAGCATGTGCACACGGACGCTAGCGCCGGGTGGCGCGCTTCGCTTGTCCGCGCTTGGCGGTGGACGCGGCCTTGCGAGCTGGGCCGGAGGTGCGCTTGCTGGGGGACTTCCGGCCACCCTTCGCGGCCGTGGTGGACTTGCGCCGGGCACCTCCCGCTTTGCTCGCTGCCTTCTTCGTAGCCTTCTTCGCAGCCTTCTTCGCCACGGGCTTCTTCGCCACGGGCTTCTTCGCCACGGGCTTGCGCTTGGCGGGGGTGGCCGCCTTCTTGGCGCTCGGTCTCGTCTTGCCGCGCTTCCTCGCGCTCACCGCGCCCGTGCCGCTGACGCTCTGCGCGGGCTGCGGCTCGGGAGCCTGGGGTGCCGCGGCGGGAGTTTCGGGAGTCTCAGCCGTCTGCTCCGTCTCAGCGTTCACATCCGGAGGCGTCCGGGCCTCGTTCATCATGCAGTCTCCTCCTTGAGGATGTGCCGCAAGGTAACCACCCCTGTGATGCGACCAAGCATCCCGAGGTAGGATTGATCTCCAGACGACGAATTGCCCCCAGGTACGGCGGGGATTCGTTCGATCCTGGCGCTTGGGCTAGCTCTGGGGCGCAGGCAGAAGCCGCGAGCGGACACCCGAGGAGATGACCCAGAGCTGGTGCGAGGCGCGGGTGATGGCCACGTGGAGCTTGCGGCGGGCCTCGTCCGTCTGCGGCCAGGAGCGCGCGGTCGCGTCCGGGAGGATGACGTAGTCGAACTCGAGCCCCTTGATGCTCTCCACGTCCGTGACGTCCACGCCCGGCTCGAAGGAGAAGTCTCCCTCCAGCACCAGCCGCACCCCCGACATGTCGTCCACCACCTTGTGGAAGGCGCGCGCCGCCTCCGGGCTGCTGGCGATGACGGCCACCGAGGCCTTCGGCTCCCGCTCCAGCAAGTCCTTCAGCGAGTCCCGGACGAAGAGCCACGCCTGGGCCTCCTCCGGGAAGTGGTGGAAGCCCACCGGGACTCCGTCGCGAGCGTTCTTCGGTGGGGACTCGGGCGCCAGCGGGCCCAGCACGTGCCGCGCCAGCTCGATGACCGGACGCGGGCAGCGGTAGGACACCGAGAGCCGCACCGTCGCCGCGTCTTTGACTCCCAGCTCCGCCAGGGCAGCAGGCCAGCCGGCGAAGCTCGTGGTGGTCTGCTGCATCTCGTCGCCCGCCAGCGTGCAGCTGCGCGTCTTGCCGAGCTGCTGCGCCACCACGGACAGCTCGAAGAGCGAGAAGTCCTCGGCCTCGTCCAGCACGGCGTGCGCCAGCGGATCCGTGCCGAGCTCGCTGTACTTCAGCTTGAGGTAGAGCAGCAGCGGCAGGTCCTCCGCGTCCACGGTGCCCGCGAGCGCGTCCGGCGTGGAGTCCTCCACCGAGAGTCCGTCGATCGTCGCCAGCGCCTCCGGGTGGTAGCCCTCCAGCTCCTTCGCGAGCGGCGTGGCGAGCTGGAGCATGGTGTGCCGCACCGTATCGTCGATGGCGGGCGTGGGCAGGTCACCCTGCGAGGCGGCTATGACTTCGGCGAGCGCGGTCCGGTCCGTGAGCACCTCCGCCAGTCGCTTGCGCAGGATCTTGAAGGACGGGTCCTTCGTCTTCCGCTTCCCGAGCTGGCGCTCCAGCACCGGCTTCAGCGCCGGGTGGCGCTTGAGCCGCGCGGCGAGGGCCGGTTTGTCCGAGGACAGGGGAATGGTCTTCATCCCGAACGCCGTGCACGCGGTGGCGTAGGCCCAGGTGTCCAGCGTCTCCACGGAGACGTTGCGCAGCTCCAGGGGCGCGAGCAGACGCTTGGACAGCCGCGCCAAGCCCTCCTCGGGGACAATGACCTTCATCTTCGAGGGCAGCGAGGCCGCGCGCAGCTCGAAGGTGATCTTCGACAGGCGGTGCAAGGCCACGGTGGTCTTCCCGCTGCCCGCGCTCCCGAGCACCAGCAGCGGCTCATTCGCGGCCGTCTGGAGCGCCTCGAACTGCTCGGCGTCGAGCTGGGCCGTGACATCGAACCGGGCCGCGCGGCCTTCCTCGCCGGTGCCCACGCCGAGGCTGCCCGCTCGCACGGCCGTGCCTGCTCCGCCCGAGAGCACGGAGGTGGCGCTCACCTCGCGCCAGTCGCCCTGGGCGGTCCGCTCCAAGTGGAGCGAGCCCGCGCGGATGCGGGTCAGCACACCGCGCTCAATCACCAGCAGCCGCCGGGCCTCGACGACGCCCTCGGAGAGCCGGTCGCCGAACCACTCCTCGTAGTCGTCGCCTTCCGCGTAGCCGTAGAAGACACGGGCGATGGGGGCGTAGCGCCAGTCGATGATGCGCACACCCGCCTGCGCATCCGTGAAGGTGGTGCGCCCCAGCAGGTACTCTTGCGAGGTGCCCTCGTGGCGCTTGAGGCGCAGGTGGGCGAAGTAGGGCGTGGAGGGCTCGGGGAGCTTCGCGCTCGCGTCGCGCTCGAGCACCGCGCGCGTGTTGTCGATCTGCTGGAACAAGGCCGGCAGGTCGCTCTCGACGGCGCTGGTGGCCTCGTCTCGCAGCTCCGTGAGGCGCTCGAGCAGGGCGCTGCGTGGCTGGCCCCTGAGCGCCTGCTGGCGCGCCGCCGTCGCCTGGAGCGCGGAGTGCACGCGCCCTAGCAACGCCTCTTCCTCCGCGATGAGGGCCAGAGCCTGCGCAGAGAGTGCTTCCTTCGGCTCGTTCATAGGGATCCTCGCGCGCAAGGTGAACCCTGGCGCGGGATTGGTCAATCCCTTGGATTTTCAGGAGGATTTGCTACTTTATCTGTGCGCGATGGCTCCCCGGTGACTCGGCGGGTGGAAGCCTCCTCCGCGCGGACCACACACCGCGTGAATTGGCCCGTGAGTTGTGCTTGCTTGCGCGCGCTCATGCCTACCCCGCTCGTGTATCGCCGCTATGGCGGCTCGCTTCAGGTCGATCTTTCCAGCTTCGAGGCGCTCGTCGAAGCCATCCACATTCCTGAGACGCAGTGGATGGCCACCGCGTGTCCCGTCGATGGGCTCCAGTGCGACCCGCGCTTCTTGTCCTTCATGGACGCGGACAAGAACGGACGCATCCGCGTCGCCGAGGTCCGCGATGCCGTGAAGCACACCGCCAAGCTCCTCCAGTCCCGCAAGGGCGCCGACGCCCGGAGCGAGGTGCTCGAACTCGATGCGCTCTCGCCCGAGGGCGCCAAGCTCAAGGCCGCCGCGCTGCGCATCCTCGGCGTCCTCAAGGCCACCGACACCGCGCGCATCTCCCTGGAGCAGGTGCGAGCCAGTGACCCGGTGCTGCGCACCGCGGGCATCAACGGCGATGGCATCGTCGCCCCCGAGTTCCTCCCAGAGAAGGTCCGTGGCCTCGCCTCGCGCATCATCGCCGCGTTCCCCGAGGTGAAGAACCGCGCGGGCCAGGCGGGCATTGACTCCGCCACGCTCCAGCGCTTCCGCGACGCTCGGACCGCGCTCCTGGCCCACACTGGCCAGAAGGCCGCTGTCTTCGTCTGGGGCGAGCAAAGCCTCGCGCGCGCCCAGCGCATTCGCGAGGTGAAGCCGCTGCTGGACGCGTACTTCCTCCAGTGCCGCCTCGTGGCCGCTCAGCCCGAGGCCGCCTCCAGCCTCAAGCTGGCCGCCGGCCGTGTCGAGGGCGTGCTCGGGGACACCGCCGCGCTGGAGAAGGCCGCCACCTCCCTGCCCATCGCTCCGGCGGACCCGGCCGGTGTGCTCACCTGGTCCAAGCTGTACCGGGGGCCCGCCTTCGAGACGCTCGAGGCGTTCCGCAAGGACGTGGCCGCCCCCGTCGCCGGGGACGCGGAGAAGCTGACCGATGCGGCCTGGAGGGACTTGTCCGCCAAGGCCGACGCCGTGCTGGCCTGGCAGGCCACCTTCGACGCCAGCCCCGTGAAGGGCATGCTGGACGAGCTGCCCTCCGTCGCCGACGCGGACCTGGAGGCCATCGAGGCCGCGAGCAAGGCGGACCTCGCGCTCAAGGAGGAACTGGACGCCGTCACCGAGCTGGAGCGCCTCATCCTCTACCAGCGCTGGCTGCTGACGTTCGCCAACAACTTCGTCAGCATGCCGGACCTGTACCATGCCCAGAAGCGCGCCCTCTTCGAGCGGGGCACGCTCATCCTCGGTGGCCGCAAGTACACGCTCGCGGTGCTGGCACAGCCTCGGGCCCCGCACGCCGCCCTCACCAGCCAGGGCACCACCTGCATCCTCTACGTCAACGTGACGCCCAAGGACGGCGGCCCGGGCTACGAGGTGGCCGTCCCCGTCACGCGCGGCCGGAGCGCCAACCTCGAGGTCGGCAAGCGCGGCATCTTCCATGACGTAGATGGCAAGGAGTTCGACGCCACCGTCACTCAGGTCATCCGCCAGCCCGTCTCCCTCTGGGAAGCGATGACCATGCCGTTCCAGCGCATCGGCGCCTTCATCTCCTCGAAGGTGGAGTCCTTCGCGACCGCGGGAGACAAGGTCTTCGAGAGCAAGCTGGAGCAGAGCTATGTGCAGACGACGGCCCTCGCTACCACGGCTACCACCGCGCCTCCCCCGGCTCCGGCAGCGGCTCCCGCGCAGACCGGAGGCGCCGCGGGAATCGTGGCCGCCGGCGGCATCGCGTTCGCGGCGGTGGGCTCGGCGCTGGCCTTCATCGTGGGCCAGGTGAAGTCCCTCACCCTGGTGGATGTCATCTCGGCCGCCATCTCCATCGCGGCCATCGTCATGCTGCCCGCGGGGCTCTTCGGGTGGCTGAAGCTGCGCAAGCGCAACCTCGCGCTGCTGCTCGAGGGCTCCGGCTGGGCGCTCAATGATCGGCTCAAGCTCACGAGCGAGCTGGCCTCTCTCGTGACTCGCAAGCCAGGGCTGCCCAAGGGCGCCAGGGTGGACAGCACGGATCCGCTCCGGTCCACGGTGCAGGGACTCGACACGGACGAGGAGGAGGAGCGGACCTCGCTGGGCAAGAAGCTGCTCGTGGCGCTGGTCATCGCCCTCGCGGTGCTGTGGCAGGTGCGTGTCCCCATCGTCCGCTACGCCTGCGGCCACGGGTGGCTGGGTGCCGAGTCGTGCTCCGCGCTCCTTCCCTCGGAGGCTCCGGCCGCCACCCCGGCCCCGGCTTCACCCCCGCCGCCCGCGGCTCCGTAGGCCACGGATGCGTCGGGTAGGTGACTATCCGACCCACCGAGGTTCGCCGAGTCGTCAAAGAAAGGGATTTAAGCTGGATTTCCCGGGAGAGGTGGTTCAGAGTTTCATCCCAGCGGATAAGTGAAGCGCCCCTGCGTTGCCTATCCTTATAAGGGGCGCCTCCCGCTGGGAGGAAGTGGATGAGGGCCACGCGTCAACAGGGCTGGTGGGTGACCCTGCTGATGGCCAGCGCGGTGGCGGGGTGCTCGCGCGGTGCCCCGGGCCCGGCGGAGCTCTTCCTGGACTCGGTGGTGGGCGCGGTCGCCACGTCGGGTAAGCCGGACCTGTGGGTGTCCTCGGTGGTGGGGCCTTCGAGCGCCACGCCGGGCAGCGCGTCCTTCGTCACGGTGACGGCGTGCAACCAGGGCGCGGGCCGCGTGGACTCCGAGGTGAAGCTGTACCTGTCCGGGGACTCGAGCCTCTCCTCCGAGGACTTCGTGGTGGGCCGCGCGCCGACGGGGCTGCTGCACCCGAAGCAGTGCGCCACGCTGCACGTGCAGGCGCGCGTTCCGGCGCAGGGCTCCGAGGGGCTCTGGTACCTGGGCGCCGTCATCGACTCCGAGGACACCGTGAGCGAGGTGTCCGAGACGAACAACGGCCGCGTGGGCAACCGGGTGGCGATCGGCTCGGGCGCGGAGCTGGTGGTGGCTCGGGTGCGCGCGCCGGCGAGTCTCTCTCCCTCCGCCCGGTTCGAGACGGAGGTCGAGGTGTGCAACGAGGGCACGGAGAGCGCCTCGGCGGACGTGGAGGTCTACGTGTCCGAGGACCCGGTGCTCACCGCCGAGGACGTGAAGGTGGGCACTGGCTCGGCGGGCCTGCTGCGCGAGGGCCAGTGCCGGACGCTGAAGATTCCCTCTCTGGAGGGGGCTCCTCGGGGGCAGTGGTACGTGGCCGCGTGGGTGGACCGCGCCGAGGCCGTGCCGGAGCTGGTGGAGGGCAACAACACGCAGGTGGGTGCGCGGACGGTGGTGGACGATGGGCCGGACTTCACGGTGGTCTCGGTGAGTGGCCCGGCTGCGCTCCCGAGTGGCTCGTCCGAGCCCGTGAGCTTCACCGCCACCGTGTGCAACCAGGGCAACGTGGCGGCGGCGGCGCAGGTGGAGGCGTACCTGTCGACGGACTCGGTGCTGACGGCCGCGGATGTCCGGGTGGGCGGTGCGACGGTCGAGACGCTGGCGCCGGGGAAGTGTGCTCCTGTTCGCATCGAGGGCCCGGCGAGTGTGAGCCCGGGGCTCTGGTACCTGACGGCGTGGGTGGATCGCGAGAACGCGGTGGCGGAGCGGGTGGAGGGCAACAACACGCGGTTCGGCAACCGGGTACCCGCAGGCAGCGCGCCCGACCTGGTGGTGGCGGAGGTGAGCGGTCCGGTGAGCGTGGCGGTGGCTCAGCCGGTGCGCGCCACCGCCACGGTGTGCAACCAGGGGACGTCCGCGAGCCCTGAGTCGGCGGTGGCCTTCTTCCTGTCTCTGGACGCGTCCATCACGGCGGTGGACACGTTGCTGGGCAGCACGCAGGTGCCCGAGCTTGAGGCGGGAGCGTGCGCGCCGGTGGAGCTGACGGGGCTGGCCCAGGTGGCGGAGGGCTCCTGGTACGTGGGCGCCGCTGTGGACGCGGACCACCGCGTGGTGGAGCTGTCGGAGAGCAACAACGCCCGGGCGGGCCACGTGCTGGGCGTGGGGGAGGGCGCGGACCTGTATGTCTCGGAGCTCGTGGCGCCGGAGTACCTCTCGGATGTGCAGACCTTCACGGGCCAGGTGACGGTGTGCAACCAGGGCACGCGGGCGAGCCAGGGGGAGGCGCGGGTGAGCCTCTTCCTCTCGGCGGATGCGGCCATCACCGCTTCGGATCGGCTCATTGGGGATGTGAGCCTGGCTCCTCTAGGGATGGGGGAGTGCACGACGGTGACTGTGGTTGGGAGTGAGAAGCTCCCCGCAGGCACGTGGTACCTGGGCGCCATCGCCGACGTGGAGGGCCGCGAGCCCGAGCTGCTCAAGGACAACAACATCCGCGTGGGTGGCTCGGTGGCCGTGGGCTCCACGCTCGCGATGCTCCACGGGCCTGCGAACGGGCGGCAGGGCCCGGCGCTCGTGGCCTCTCGCGTCACGCACCCCTGAGGCCGCGGCACCGGGGTTGATCGATTCGCGGCACCTGCGGCGCTGGGCTAGAACCCGGCCGCATGACGACTGCCTCTGCGCTTCGGCCGTTCGCGTGGGCCTTGCTGCCCTTGTTGTGGACCTCGTGTGCCACCACGGCACCTGCCTCTGAGTCTGTGACTCCCGCCGCGCAGGCGGCTCCCGCTCCGGTTGCGGACCCCAAGCCTCCCGAGCTGCGCCTGCCCAAGAACGTGCGCCCGGTGCGCTACGCCGTCGAGCTCACCGTCGTCCCCACCCAGGACACCTTCCAGGGGAAGATGGACATCGAGTTGGAGGTGGCGGAAGCCACTTCGCTCATCTGGCTCAACGCCACCGAGCTGAAGGTCTCCTCCGCGCAGCTCTCCGCCGGTGGCAACACCGTGGCCGCGCGCAGCGTGCCCGGAGGCGCGGACTTCGTCGGCTTTGCCTTCGACAAGCCCGTGGCGCCGGGGGCCGCGCGGCTCTCGGTCTCCTACGAGGGTGTCATCGACAAGGAGCGCACCCAGGGCCTCTACCGTGAGAAGGAGAAGGACACCTGGTACGCCTACACCGTCTTCGAGCCCGTGGACGCCCGCCGCGTCTTCCCGTGCTTCGATGAGCCCCACTACAAGGTGCCCTGGCGCCTGAGCCTCCGCGTGCGTGCCGGGGACGTGGCGCTGGCCAATGCGCCCGTCGAGTCCCAGGGCACTCCGGCCGCGGATGGCATGAAGCTCGTCACCTTCGCGGAGACGCCGCCGTTCCCCAGCTACCTCATCGCCTTCGTCGTTGGCCCCTTCGACGTGGTGGATGCGGGCACCTTCGGCCGAGCCAAGACGCCGCTGCGCTTCATCGTCCCCCAGGGCCGCCGCGAGGAGCTGGCCTACGCCCTGAAGTCCACCGCGCGCCTCGTCACCGCGCTCGAGGACTACTTCGACATGCCGTACCCCTTCACCAAGCTCGATGTCGCCGTGGTGCCGCGCTACCGCGGGACCATGGAGCACCCGGGCCTCGTGGCCATTGGACAGCCGCTCGCGCTCATTTCGCCCAAGGAGGAGACGCTCGAGCGGCGCCAGTGGTACGACCGCACCACCCTCCACGAGCTGGCTCACTACTGGTTCGGAGACCTCGTCACCATGGAGTGGTGGGACGATCTCTGGCTCAACGAGTCCTCCGCCTCGTGGCTCGAGGCCAAGCTCATCGACAAGCTGGAGCCCTCGTGGAAGGAGCCCGAGGATCGCCTGGGCGAGCAGCTCTTTGCCCTGCAGACGGATGGGCTCGCCTCCTCGCATCCCATCCGCCAGTCCATCACCTCGCGCACGGACTTCGAGAGCGCCTTCGACAACTCCATCACCTACTTCAAGGGCTCGTCCGTGCTCGGCATGTTCGAGTCCTGGATGGGCGAGGAGACGTTCCGGCGCGGGCTCCAGCGCTACATGCGCCAGTACGCGGGGAAGACCACCACCGCCAAGGAGCTGCTCGCTGCCCTCAGCGCCGAGTCCGGACGCGATGTGGCCGCCGCGATGAGCACGTTCCTCGATCAGCCGGGCGCGCCGGTCGTCTCCGTGGACCTGCAGTGTGACAAGGGCCAGGCTCCGCGCCTGAAGCTCTCGCAGACGCGCTTCTTCGCCAACAAGCCGCAGGGGACGCCTCCGGCGCAGCACTGGCAGATTCCCATCTGTGTCCGCTACGGCGGCACCGGGCCGCAGGGCCGTGCGTGCACGTTGCTCACCGAGCCCACGGGCGAGCTCGTGCTGTCCGAGGCCAAGGCCTGCCCCACCTGGGTCTTCGCCAACGAGGACGCGCGGGGGTACTACCGCGTGGCTTACAGCGAGCCGCTGCGGCAGCAGTTGGTGAAGGCGAACCTGAAGCCGCTCACGCCGCGCGAGCGTGGGGCGATGCTCGCGGACCTGCGGAGCTTCGCCAGCGCGGGCCAGTTCCCGGTGGCCGAGGCGCTTGCCATGGCGCCAGGCCTGTTGAAGGAGCAGGACCGGGCCTCCACCGAGGCGGGCGTGGCGATGCTGAGCCTCCTGCGCCCGGACGTGCTGCCGGACGCGTGGATGCCTCACTATGAGCGGGTGCTACAGAAGCTGGTGGTGCCTCGGGCGAAAGCCCTCGGGTGGAAGGACCGTCCTGGGGAGGACGAGGACACGCGGAAGCTGCGAAACCAGTTGCTGTGGTTTGCCACGCTCTACGGCAAGGATCCCTCGCTCCTGGCTGAGGCTCGCACGCTGGCGAAGGCGTGGCTGGAGGATCCCTCGGTGGTGTCGCCGGACCGGGTGGGCACCCTGCTGTCGTCGGCGGCCTCCGTGGGGGATCGGGCCTTCTTCGACGCCCTGGTGAGCAAGGCTCGCAAAGAGCAGCAGCCCGAGAAGCGGGGGATGCTGTTCTATGCGCTGGGGAACTTCCGGGATCCGGCGCTCGTGCGTGAGGCGCTGGGGCTGATGATGGATGGGACGTTCCCGCTCCGGGACAGCTGGGGCCTGCTGTTTGGAGTGATCAACAAGCGGCAGACGCGGCCCATCGGGTACGCCTTCTTGAAGGAGAACTTCGACAAGCTCACCGCGGGCCTGGGGGCCTCGGAGGCGCAGGGCCTGTTCAACGTGCCGGGCTTCTTCTGCGACAAGGCCGCACGGGATGACGCCCAGGCCTTCTTCACGCCTCGCGCCAGCCACGTGGATGGGGCGCCGCTGGTACTCACCCGCTCGCTAGAGCGCGCGGACCTGTGTATCTCCGCGTGGGAGCGCGACCAGGCGGCCATCACCGGCTTCCTGAAGCGCTACTGAAATCACCGGGGCCCTGGGCCGTATCCCTCCCGAGGCTGCCCCTCACCCCCCTCGCACACAGGGGGAGAGTGGGGCAGACTCAGGCCGCAGTGCGTCAGCAGTCCGCGCGGAGTGTCCCGCGCTCGGAGGAGCGGAGACCATGTTTTCACTGTGCACCCTGGCCGTCTCGGGCTTCGTCGTCGGCATGATCGCCCGCTTCATCATGCCGGGCCATCAGCACATCGGAATCATCCGCACCGCCCTCCTGGGCATCGGCGGCTCCTTCGTCGGCGGCTTCCTCAGCGCCCTCATCTTCGGCGGCAACTGGCGCCACCCCAGCCCCTCCGGATGGATCGGCTCCGTCATCGGCTCCGTCGTCCTCCTCATCCTCTCCGAGGCGCTGTTCTCCCGTCGGCGCTAGGCTGCACCCGGGGGTGTAGGCCCCTCCACCCACCCGACACTCCCTCCCACGCCCGGCGGGAAGATGGTCGGAAAGCGCGAGCCGTGCCCCGTTCTGTAGTAAGTGGCCCCTTGCTGGCAGCGGCCCCCCGCTGCCTCCGACGCAAGGAAAGGCGAAGACATGCGGAAAATGTGGGTACTGACTATGGGGCTGGCGCTGGCCGGCTGCCAGAAGCCAGCTGATAACAAGGCCCCCGAGGGCACCTCGGGCGCCACCGGCACCAACGCGGCCGCGGGTTCTCCCGCCAACCCGCAGACCGACGACCAGAAGACGCTCTATGCGCTCGGCCTCTCCATCGGCCGCAGCGTGGGCATGTTCAACCTCACGCCCGAGGAGCTCGAGTTCGTCAAGGCCGGCATCACCGCCCAGGTGAAGGGCGAGAAGACCGCCGTCGACATCCAGGAGTACGGCCCCAAGATTCAGACCCTGGCCATGTCCCGCCAGTCCGCCAAGTCCGCCGGCGAGAAGGAGAAGGGCAAGGCCTTCCTGGAGCAGGCCGCCAAGGAAGAGGGCGCCCAGAAGACCGAGTCCGGCATGGTCTACAAGGAGACCCAGGCCGGCACCGGCGCCCAGCCCAAGTCCTCGGACATCGTCAAGGTGCACTACCGGGGCACCCTCACCGACGGCAAGGAGTTCGACAGCTCCTTCAAGCGCGGCGAGCCCGCCACCTTCCCGCTCAACGGCGTGATCCGCTGCTGGACCGAGGGTGTTCAGAAGATGAAGGTCGGCGGCAAGGCCCGCCTCGTGTGCCCGTCGGAGCTGGCCTACGGCGATCGCGGCGCTCCGCCGGACATCCCGGGTGGTGCCACGCTCGTGTTCGAGGTGGAGCTGCTGGACGTCACCCCGGGCATGGCTCCTCCCACCCCCGTGATTCCGCAGAACACCCCGGGCGTCCCGCCCCCGGGCAAGTCGGCCACGCCCCCCACGGGCCTGGGCGCCAAGATGAGCCAGCCGAAGCAGGAGACGCCTCCGCCGACCAAGTAGTCCGCACTGTCAGCGGGTGAGCATCTCGAGCCTTCAGGATCTCACATCCGGGCACCTCGGGCCGGTCTTCCGGCCCGGGGACCCCTTGGAGGCTGGCTCGGCATCCCTAGATTGCCCCGACGCCACAGGGGAAGGGGATGCCATGAGCCTCATCAGGGAGTGGACGTTCGGAAACCACACCGCCCGTTGGGAAGAGCCGGATCTGCTGCGCCTGACGTGGCGGGGACCGACGCGGGTGGAGGATGTGGACAGCTTGGTCCTCATCGTCAAAGCCGTGGCCGCCGAGCGCCCCATCTTCGTCATCTCGGATGTGTCTCAGTCCACCATCGACAAGGCCGCGCGCGAGCGCTTCTCTCAGAGCTTGCACGCGCAGTGGTTCCACGGACTGGTCTACGTGGGCGCGGACGCGCTGCAGCGCGCCATCACCAAGGCCATCGTCATCGCGCTCTACCTCACCGGGAAGTGGCGCGTGGACATCGAGTTCGCGGATACGGAGGACGAGGCGCAGCGCATCGTCTCGCGCATCCGTCGCGCACGCGGGGTGCCAGATCCCCACCGCGAGTCCGCGGTGCCGCTGAGCTTGCAAGAGCCTCAGGCCATGGCCTGAGCGCCGCGCGCCTCACTTCCGGGCTTGGTCCCGGATCCACGCGCGCAAGTCCTGAGGGTCCAAGGGCAGATCGTCCCGCCACACCCGTACCGTGCCGTCCTGCCCGGCGGACAGGACGGAGCGCCCATCCCGCGAGAACGCTACGTGGAGCACCGGGCCGCGATGCTCCTTGAGCACCCGGCTCTCGCCACTCTGCCGGTCCCACACGCGGACGGTGCCGTCGCTGCTGGCGGTCACCATGCGCTGGCCCTCGGGAGAGAATGCCAAATCGAGCGCGTGGTGGGTGTGGCCCAGGTAGGACGTCAGGAACTGGCGCTTCTGGAGATCCCACCGGCGCACCCGGGGCTCGCCCGCGCTGGAGATGAGCAGCTCCCGCCCATCCGGAGTGAAGCGCAGCAGCTGGACGCCCACGGCGCCCATGTCCAGTGAGTGCCCGGAGGCCTCGTTCGGCGTGGAGCCCGCGTCTCGCTGGAGCCACTCCACCCAGACGGTGTGATCCTGGCTCCCAGAGGCGAGGATTTCGCCGTCGGGCGAGAAGGACAGGTCCGAGACATCCTGCGCGTGGCGGTGCACCACGCGGTCCTTTCCGCTCGCCAGCTCCCAGAGGCGCACCGCTCCGTCCTTGCCTCCCGAGGCGAGCTGCCGCCCATCCGGAGAGAAGGCCACCGCGCCCACGAAGCCCTCATGTTGGCCCAGGGCGCGCCCTTGGCCCGAGACGGTGTCCCAGAGCCACACCGTGCCCGCCCCATCTCCGGCTGCCACCTGCCGTCCATCCGCCGAGAAGCGCAGCGCGAGGACGCGATCCGTGGGCCCCGCGAACCGCTGGAGCTGCTGGCCCTGCTCATCCCAGAGCACCACCGTGCCGTCCTTGCCTCCGGTGACGAGCCGGCTGCCGTCCGGCAGCGCGGAAGCCGCCGTGAGCGCCCCAGGAGCTTCGCGCACCTCGTCGGCGCTCTCCTCCAGGGAGGAGCGGTGGAGCCGTCCCTCCAGTCCATCCACGGACAGCACGTGCCGCCCATCGGGCGTGGGCACAAGTGCGAGCACCTTGTCCGGCACCATCCCCAGGATCTCGGCTAGGACGTTGTAGCGCATCTCGCGTGGGACGATCTCCTTGGGAAGCTCGCCCTCCAGCTTCGCCACGACGCGCGTGGAGCGCTCCTCCACCTCGTGGATGCGGGCCGCGCCGTCATGGCTGGCGGTGATCAGCCGCTTCCCATCGGGAGAGAAGGCCACCGCGCTGAGCGTCACCGTGGCGCCGTGCAGCACGCGCGACTGGCCCGTGGCCAGCTCCCACATGCGGGCCTTGCCATCGCGGCCGCCCGAGGCCAGCCACCGGCCATCGGGGGAGAAGGCGATCGAATCCCACCAGCCCGGGGCGCTCTCGAAGGTGCGCAGCTCGCCGCCCGGCAGTTCCCACAGCAGCGTTTGCCCCTCCGAGGACAGGGCCGCCAGCCGGCTCCCATCGGGAGAGAACCTCAACGCCTGGATGGAGCCACGCCCGCCTTCGAGCTCGCGGGGGAGCTGCTCGGCGGACTCCCACAAGAGGACCTTGCCCCTGTTGGTGGCCACCGCGAAGGCGCTGCTCTTCTGAGAGGCGGCCACCATCGTGAGCGAGAGCGTGCCCGAGACAATGAGCTGGCGGGTCCCGTCTTCCACGTCCCACAGCCGCGCGGTCAGATCCTGGGTGCCTGCGGACAGCAGGTGCCGTCCGTCACTCAGCACGCCCAGGGCCACCACCTCACCCTCGTGCTTCCCGATGATGTGGCCCGCCCCGGAGGCCACCTCCCACTTCCGGAGCTCCCCATGGGAGTCCGCCGAATAGAGGAAGCGCCCGTCCGTGGAGAACTGCAGGCAGCCCACCGAGCCGGTGTGCCCCAGGAGCAGGCGCGAGGTGCCCGTGGCCAGCTCGAGCAGCCGCACCTGTCCATCCTTGCTGCTGGAGGCCACGTACCGCTCGTCGGGCGAGAGGGCGAAGCGCCACGCCTCGTCGTTGAAGGTCTCCAGGACCTGAGCCTTGCCCGTCTGCACGTCCCAGCGGCGCAAGGTGCGGTCATCGCTGACGGTGAACACGTGGAGCCCATCCGCCGAGAACCCGGCCAGGTTGATGGCGCCCCCATGGCCTCGGAGGGTGGTGGGGACGCCCTGCGCCAGCGCGGCCGCCGCCAGCGTGCGCGCCGAGCCCCACTCCTGGAAGCCCGGGGAGAGGGACTCCAGCAGCGGGAGGACTCGCTCGGGGGATTGCGCCACCGCGGAGCGGGCCTCCATCACCGTGAGCGAGTCGGCGCGCTCGCGGGCTTCCTTCTCTGCCCTTTCCGCGGCGAGCTGCTTGGCCTCGGCGCGGTCCCGCTCCTTCTCGGCGCGATCCCGCTCTTGGAGGATGCGATCGTGATCGCGCGCCTCCTTCACCAGGAGCGCGGCCACCGCCAAGGCGCCGACGAGGAGGGCCGCTCGGTGCCTGCGGACGAAGCGCAGCACGCGCTCCGAGGCCGTGTAGCGGTGCGCGTTGACCAGCTGGCCGCGCTGGAAGCGGCGCAGGTCCTCGGCCAGCTCGCGGGCGGAGGGGTAGCGCTGAGCAGGGTCTCGGGCCATGGCGCGCGAGACGATGTCGAGCAGCTCCTGGGTCAACCGGGGCTGGAGCTTCGCCAGCGAGGTGGGCTCCTGAGAGAGCACGCGCTGGAGGACCTCTTGAGGGTCTGTCCCCACGTAGGGCGCCTGGCCCGAGAGCAGGTGATAGAGGAGGGCGCCCAGGGCGTACACATCGGCGCGCTCGTCGACGGGCTGACCCGAGGCCTGCTCGGGCGGCATATAGCCCGGGGTTCCCAGGATGGTGCCCAGCTGCGTGCGCTCGGGATCCGCTGAGGCGGGGGACGTGGCACCAGAGGCCAGCAGCGGCACCTCCGGCTGGTCGAGCTCCTTGGCCAGTCCCCAGTCGATGACGACGGTCTCGCCGAACTCGCCCACCAGGATGTTCGAGGGCTTCAGGTCTCGGTGGATGACGCGCTGGCTGTGCGCGTAGGCCATGGCCTCGGCCACGGCGAGCACATGAGGCAGTGCAGCCAACCGCTCATCGAGTGAGCCCATGGACTCGATGACGCGAGCCAGGGAGCGCCCGGAGACGAGCTTCATTGCATAGAAGGGCTCGCCGCCGGGAAAGCGCCCGGCCTCGTAGACGGGGACGATGGAGGGGTGCTGGAGGCGGGCCGTGATGCGGGCCTCGCGCAGGAAGCGCTCCTCGGGAGAGGTGGTGGGAGAGATGGGCTCCTTGAGAGCGACGACGCGCTCGAGGTGCAGGTCCTGGGCGCGGAGGATGCGGCCGTGGCCGCCCTCGGCGACGATGCCCTCCAACAGGTAGCGCTCGCGGGCCACCTGAGGCAGGTTCACGCGACTCACGTCGAGAGCCACGCCTCCCTGTGAGGGCGTCTTCGGGTTGGGCCCGAGCGTGGCGGCGAACGCATCGACGGCCGTAGGCGCCGACTCGGTCGGGGTTCGACGAAGGGTGGCGGCCTCCACGTCCTGCTGCGGCGAGGAGGGCTTGTCGGACTCGTCCATCGCACCCAGTCTGCTAGCGTTTCCCGGGCCATGACACCAGCACTGCTGACGCTTGTCTGCCTGCTCTCTACGGGAGCGACCCACGATACCCGCTTGGACGTTCCCGAAGCCTCGGTGAGTCCCGCTCCCTCCAAGGCCTCGCGACTGGAGCTGCAGCCTGGAGAGACTCCCGTGGCCATGGCCGTGTGGCCGCTGGGGCCCGAGGTGGCCGTCTCGGTGCGCTCGGCGGATGGGGCCTCGCGGCTGGTGTTCTGGCGAGTCGGCGAGGCGAAGCCCTCGGGGGCGTGGCAGGCCCCTGCGGGGACGTCGCTCGAGGCGGTGGCGTGGCACCCGGCCTCGCGCAAGGTGTTTGTCCTCACGCACCAGGGCCGCCGCTGGGGGATCAGCGCGCTGGAGCCCGTGAAGGGAGGCACCTTCCGCTCACAGGAGGTGCACTCGACGGATCGCGAGCTGAAAGGGCTCATCGTGGGCCCGCGGCCCTTTGCGTTCTATCAGGGCCAGCAGGTGCGGGACTTCCGGCTCTTCTTCGGGGTCCGCTACGGGAGCGGCTTTGGCATCCACACGCTGATGGAGAAGGGCAGCCGCGAGTACCTGGTGCTGGGCCCGGCCAAGCAGGCGCTGCCCGCGCGCGGCATGGATGAATACGAGGTGCCGCAGCCCATCGACGTCCCGAGCGCCCTGCCGCTCGCGGTTCACCCCAGTGGCAGGCGGCTCCTCTACGCCGAGGAGGCGGGGCGCGTGCGGCTCGCCTACTACGCTCCGGGGTGGCAGGCGATGGAGCAAGAGGCGCTGCCCGGCACGGCGGTGGCCTTCCTGCCCAACGGATTGGGCCAGCTGCTGTGGGAGCCGGGGAAGCCCGGGGCTCAGGCGCAGGTGTCGCTCGAGCCGAAGCCGCGGTTGCTCGCGCAGTCGCAGAGCTTCCTCGTGCCGCCCGCGCTGACGGCGGATGGCCGGGGCCTCGTGGGCGTGGTGGGCGGCGAGCGCCCCGCGCTGATCTTCGAGCCCGTGCAGCTTCCGCTCGCGGATGTCTCCAACGCGTGGCTGGCGGTGAAGTCGAAGGCCGAGCTGGAGAAGTTCGGGCGCTACGCCGGGGCGTTCGTGCCCACGAAGAACGCGCAGCTCTACAGCCTCTATGAGGAGGAGCTCTACCACGACGACAGCACGCAGTCGGTGCCCTACCTCGTCACGACGGACGCCTTCTGGGAGCTGTTCGCGGCGGCGTACGAGGGCTCCTTCATCCTGGCCGAGCGGTACGAGGCCATGCCGCGCTTCTGGGAGTTCGTCCGAGCGGCGACCCCGGCGCTGAAGAAGGCGGATGCGAAGTGGGGAGCGGTGTTCACGGCGCTCGAGTCCCTCCGGGCGGAGAAGACACCGAGCAACCCCGAGGCGAAGAAGATCCTCGCGGCCAAGGGCACCGAGCCCTCCCCGGCGCTGGGGGAGTCCTTCGACTACAGCGAGCTGAAGCCGCGCGGCCACTACACGGCCTCGGACGACTTGAAGCGGTACTTCCAGGCGATGCACTACCTGACGACGGTGTCGAAGCAGCTCGACGTGAAGGCGCTGGAGGCGCTGCCGGCCCCGGCGCAGGCGCTCGCGCAGGCGTGGATCTCCGCCTACGAGGGCTACATCGCTCCGGCCCGCTCTCCGTTGATCTGGTCGAAGGGCGCATTCACCCCGCCGCCCTACCTGCGCAACCCGGGCACGAACCCAGTGCTGTTCCCGCTCTCCTGGGGCTTCGACAACGAGGCGATGTTCACGGACGTGTTCCACTGCGCCACGCCGCTGGCCGAGCGCATCCAGGGGCCACCGCGCCAGGGCGCGAAGGTGGATCCGCAGTTGCTGGAGGCGACAGCGCGGTGCCCCGAGCGGGCGCCAGGACCGATGGTGCCGCGGCTACTGCCCTCGGGGCTGGATGTGGCGGCGGCGATGGGCAGCCAGTGGGCGCGTGGGAAGATGGCGCAGGAGCTGGAGCAGTTCCCCCCACTCGGGAAGGCGCTTGACGCGCTGAACACGCGGTTCTCCCAGCACCTGGCCGCGCAGGGCCCGGCGAACCTCTACGACCGGTGGCTGCGGGCGCTGGCGCTGCAGTGGGCCGATGACGTGGCGCCGCCGCCGGGAGTGGACGGGGAGCTGTGGAAAGCGAAGCGGCTGCAGACGGGCCTGGCGAGCTGGGCGACGCTGCGGCACGCCACGGTGCTGGTGAATGAGCGCTCCGCGGCGGAGCTCGGCGCGGGCGGGGAGTTCGAGGAGATCTTCCCGGAGCAGCCGCGAGGCTACGTGGAGCCGGATCCGCGCACGTTCGAGGCGATCGCGCAGCTCTTCGAGGCCAGCGCGGAGACGTTCCGCCGCGCGAGCGCTGGGTTGGGGGCGCGCAAGTTCGACAGCCCCATGGAGCAGGACCGTGAGCAGGTGCGCGAGGGCGTGCTCAAGCGGCTCGCGAGCTCGGCGGCGGCGGCGCGCTCCTTCAAGGCCATGGCGGAGAAGCAGCTGCGCGGGGAGGCGCTCAAGCCGCAGGAGTACGATCAGATCCTCTACGTGGGCCGGAACTTCGAGCACAACTACCTGGTCTTCAAGAGCCTGGGGAACCCGAAGCTGGCGCTCTCGGAGCCCACGCCTCTGCCCAAGATCGCGGACGTGGCGGACGGAGGGCCCAAGCCGTTGCTGCACGCGGCGGTGGGCACGCCGCTGGAGTGGAAGCTGGTGGTGCCGCACCTCGGGCGCCGACAGGTCGTCCGGGGCGCGGTCTATTCGTACTACGAGCTGATCAACGACGAGCCGCTGTCGGACGCGGAGTGGCAGCAGCGAGAGGCACGCACGCCCCGGCCGTCCTGGCTCACTCCCTTCATCGCGAAGCCGTGAGCGCGCGTCCGCTCCTCCTGGCGGGTCTCCTGTGCGCGGTCTGGGTGGGCCGAGCCGAGGCGGGAGAGGCGCGCCTGCTCTTCGTGGGAGACATCCTCGCGGAGCGCGGCACGCCGGAGCCCGAGGCGGGAAACTCCTGGCTGAAGGAGGCCCGTGCGTCGCAGCTCGTGGTGGGGAACCTGGAGGGCGCGCTGGGAGAGGCGTCCTCGTGCGTGCGGCCGACCCCGCAGTCTCCGTGCTTCGCCATGCCAGAGCAGACAGCGGGGTTGCTGGCCCGAGCGGGCTTCACGGCGCTGGGGCTGGAGAACAACCACGTGGGCGACCTGGGGCCCGAGGCGCCCGTGAGGACGGCGCGGGAGCTCGTGGAGCAGGGCGTGTTCCCGCTGCGCTACGAGTCCTCTCCCACGTTCCTCCGGGTGGGGGAGCTCACGGTGGGGCTCGTCTCTCTGTCGCGAGTCTCCAAGGGCACGGGGCCGGTGCGAGAGGTGCCCTCGGTGGCGCTGGCACAGAAGCTGCGGCTGGCGCGGCAGCTGTCGAACCTGGTGGTCGTCTACGTGCATTGGGGCGAGGAGCTGTTCGACTGGCCGCACCCGGACCAGCGGCAAGCAGCGCGGTGGCTCGTGGCGCAAGGCGCGGATCTGATCATCGGCCACCACCCGCACGTGGTACAGCCGCCCGAGTGCGTGGAAGGCCGGCCTGTCTTCTTCTCGGTGGGCAACTTCCGATTCCGCGACAAGTACCCTGCGGGGCGCGAGGGACTGGCGGCGGACTGCCGAGCCGAGGAGGGCACCTTGCGCTGCGGAGGCCTGAAGACCTCCTTCGCCTTTGGAAGCGGCTGGCCCGAGGCCGCTCCGAGCCCCGAGACCACAGAGCGCCTGAAGCACTGCGAGGTGCCCCTGCACGCGCCGCTGGAGCTGGCGGGCCTGAAACTCCAGGCGCGCTCGGCCCTGAGCGAGCAGCCCACCGCCGAGGTGGAGCTGGTCCACGAAGGAAAGGTGACAGCGAGGGTCGGCTCGGGAGCGCTGGTGGCGCTCGAGACGGGGCCGATGGACGCGGGCGGCGAGCCGAGGCTGTTCACGGTGGAGCGCCGGTTCTCTCCGCTGGATGGAGAAGAGGGCCTGCGCCCCTACGTGTACGAAGCGCGGGGCGGACGGCTCGTGGCGCGCTGGCGTGGCTCAGGGCTCGCGTGGCCGCTGCTGGACGCGCGGTTGCTGCCGGGAGAGCCCGGGGTGCTCTGCGCGCGGCACCGGATGGACTCCTTCGTGGCGCTGCGGCCGAGCGCTCCCGGCTCTCGCGTCGCCGCCTACCGGTGGAAAGGCTTTGGCTTCAAAGGAGATGACTCGGACGAGCTCGCCCTCCGCTGCGAAGCGCGGCTGGCCGTGGGCGAGGCCAGGCGTTAGACATCCGCCTCTATGACACGTCTAACACTCTCGCAGGACAAGGTCGCTCCCGCCGTTCAAGAGGCGGTGGGCAAGCTCCACCGCGACATCGTCGAGCATGTGGCCACCACAGTCGCGCGCGACAAGGTGGTGGTGGTGGGTATGGCGCAGAACGGGTTCGTGAGACGGGCGCGCAAGCTTCTGGAGGCCGAGGGCATCAAGTTCACCTACCTCGAGTACGGCAGCTACTTCTCGATGTGGCAGCAGCGCCTGGCCCTGAAGCTCTGGGCTGGCTTCCCCACGTTCCCGATGGTCTTCATCGACGGGACGCTGATCGGCGGCTTCACGGACCTCGAAGCGCTGAAGCAGCAGGGGAAGCTGCCCAAGTAGCCCTCCGGGGAGCCCTACTGGTGGCGCACCACCCGAGCCTCCTTCGAGGCCGGGTCCAGCACCAGGAGGGCCGGAGCGCCCACGCCGCCGGTGGCGAACACCGGCTGGGAGACGTTCTCCAGGGTGTGGCTCTCCAGGGGCAAGTCCATCCGCTCCAGGAAGATCTTCCGGGGGATGCTCGAGGAGATGTTCTCCCAGGTGGCCCAGAGCACACCCTGCGCGTCGTAGGCGAGCGACGGCCGGATCAGGTTCGCGCCCGTGACATATGCGGGGGTGGCCCAGCCGTTGTTCACCGAGCGGGCGATGTAGAGATCATAGGTCGAGATGGTCTGCCCCGACGTGACGAGCTCGAAGATGCAGGCCGGCTCGCCCTGGGCGTTCACCACGAGCGAGGAGCGGCCCACCGTGGCGTTCGTGGGCACGTCATTGGGGCGGAGGCCGACGTTGTATTGCCCCCAGTTGGTGCCGGTCCAGATGCGGACCACCACCGCCGTCAGGAAGGTGGGGTCCGAGGAGCTCTCGCTGATCGCGACCCACGGCCGGTTCTGCTTGTCGATGGCCAGCGAGGGCGAGTGCGCGCTCGCCCCGGCCCGTCCCTCGAGGGGAGCGCCCACCGCGGCCCAGGCCGTCCCATTCCAGCGGTACACATAGACGCGGCTCACCGAGGACGTATCCGTCTCCTGCCACGCCACCACGGGCTCATCCGAGTCCCCCGTGGCCAGCACCAGCCCCGAGGCGTCGCTGTTGGCGATGGGGTTGGGCACGGGGCCCAGCTCGTCCCAGCTCGAGCCGTTCCAGCGCCGGACGAAGACCTGCTCTTCGTCGGAGACGGGCTCGAGCCACGCCACCACGGGCCGGTTCGAGTTATCCACGGCGACGGAGACCTCACTGACCGAGGTCGTCTGGCTGGGCTGGGCGCGCAGGGCCCCGCCGAGCGGCGTGGTGCTGCTCGTGTCCGAGCGGGCCACATACAGGTCCGTGACGCCCGTGGCGCTGGTGAGCGCCGGCCAGGCGATGACGGGACGCCCCGAGCGGTCGAGCGCGAACGCGGCGCGATCGGTGGCTCCATCGCCCTGCTTCGGGGTGGCCCACTCGGTGAGGAAGGTGGGGACCGTCCACTGCCACTGCGTGGGAGCACTGCCCGACAGCGCGTTGCCCGCCTGGTCCTGGAAGTCCGACGCGCGCAGCGAGAGCGTGAGCGTCTTCGGCGGAGTGATGGGCGCTTCCGGAGTGACAGTGAGGGTCTTCTGGTCCTGGGACCAGTTGAGGGTGACGCGAGAGCTGTCCGTCAGCGAGAGGCTGGCGGCGGTGACGGGCGTGGTCCGCATGGGCTCGGAGAACGTCAGGCGGATGATGGCGTCCTTGCGCACGTTCGTGTCGCCGTTGGTGAAGGGGCCTGTCACGATCGGCCGGGTGCGGTCGACCACGACGGTCTTGGCCGGGCTGCGGAAGGTCTCGCCCTGGAGCGTCGCCTCCACGATGAACTCGTAGCTGCGCTCCGCCTCATTGGAGCAGTCGAAGGAGTACTGGTACGGCTCGGACAGGTCCGCGACGGGCGCGCCGTTCTTCAGCAGCTTCACGCTGTCCGGAGTGCCCTCCAGGACGTTGGCCTGGAGCACCAGCGGCGTGGTGGTGCAGTAGACCTGCGTCGGCCCTGAGAACGTGACGACCACGGTGGGCTCGGGAGCGGGAGGATCCTCACCTCCGCAGCCAACCATCAGGGAGAGAGCGAGGACCAGACACAGCGGGCGAGCGTGTGGAAGGAGCATGCAGGGCGTCCTTATAGCGGATCAGCTCCATTCAAGCCCAAGAGCGGCGGCGGACGGCGCTGAGAGGATTCATGGGCTGTGTCCCCCCGTCCTCTTGACTCAACGCTTGGAGCAGCAACGGCTCACCCCACTGCAGCCAGGCACGAGGTATGTGCCAGACATACAAAGACGTCTGTCTTACGGGTGTCTTGCGTTTCCTGGAGCGCCTCGTGCACCTGGCGCACGGTGCAGCGGCCCTTCGTCTGTCGTGGATCTGAGTGCTTGAGGACGGAGGAGGGCTCGGTAAGTTCTGCGCACACCCGGGAGGCCTACGGCCATGAGCGATGTTCTTCACGCTGTCTGGAGTCACTACCGCGCCGGAGGGCTCGAGGCCGCTGCTCGCGCGGCGGGGCCTACGGTGGAAGAGCGCCTCTACCTGGCCCTGCTGGCCTTCGCTGACGAGCGCTACGCGGAGGCGGCCACCTTCGCTGAGGAGGCAGCACGGGCCGCGCCGGAGGACCTGCTCCCCCGCGCAGCGGCGGCCCACCTCGCGCGGGTGGCGAAGGAGGGCAAGCGCAACGTCTACGTGTCGGCCGAGGGCTTCGGCGCCTTCATCCGAGGAGGCGGCAACGTGCCGCTGTACCGGGAGACGAGCGCCGCGCTGGCCCGCTCCTACCCCCGTGAGGCGTTCGACCTGCTCGACATCGGCGTGGGCGATGGGCTGGCGTTGCTGCCCGCGCTGACGCCCTCGGTGCGGAAGGTGACGCTGGTGGAGCCCGCGGCACCGCTGCTCGAGCGCACCACCCAGCAGCTCACCGCGCGAGGGGTGGGCTTCGAGACCTTCGCCGGCGTGCTGCAGGACTTCGCCGCCCAGCCGGGCATGCAGTCGCGGCGGTGGGCCGTGGCGCAGGCTACCTTCAGCCTGCACAACCTGCCTCCGCCCGCGCGGCCCGAGATGCTGGGCTGGCTGCGCGACCACTGCGACGTGCTGCTGCTGGCCGAGTTCGATGCGCCGCTCATGGATGAGCCGCTGAGGCCCGAGCTGGTGAGGCACATCCTCACGCGTTACCCGGCCGGGCTCGCCGAGTACGTGGGCCCGAGCTTCGAGGCCGTCGCTCAAGGCTTCTTGATGCCGGTGATGTTCGGCTACGTGGATCGCGGCGTCACCCGCACCACCTTCGAGCACCCGATGGAGACCTGGGAGCAGCAGCTGCGCGAGGCGGGCTTCGCGCGGGTGGAGCGCCAGCGGCTGTATGACTATTGGTGGGCGCCCGCGTGCCTGCTGGTGGCGCGCTCGCGGTAGCGGGCTAGGGGGTGCTGTCGATCGTCAGCATCCAGGCGCGCAGGGCGCCCGGATCCATGGGCAGGTCATCCCGCCACACCCGCACGGTCCGGTCCCAGCTGGCGGAGGCCAGGTGCTGGTCATCCAGGAAGACGGCTCCGGTCACCGCCGCGGTGTGCCCCCGGAGCACCCGGCTCTCCTGGGTGGCCAGGTCCCAGAGGCGGACGGTCCGGTCCGGGCCCGCCGAGGCCAGCCGCCGGCCATCCGGGGACAGCGTCATGTGGAAGATGTCGCCCTGGTGGCCCCGGAGCATCCCGCGAGGCGCGCCCGTCTGGCTGTCCCAGAGCCGGAGGGCGCTGTCGTTCACGCTCGAGCTGATCACCATCTGATCATCCGAGGTCATCAGGATCTGCTGGACGCCGCTCCCGCTGATATCCACCCGGCGGCTCTCTCCGCTGGCCAGGTTCCAGATGCGCAGGGTGTGGTCCATGCTCCCGCTCACCAGCCGCTGGCCATCCGAGGAGAACACGAGGCCGCGCACCTCGTCCTCGTGGCCTCGGAGCACCTGGGACTTGCCCGAGGCCAGATCCCACAGATGGATTTCTCCCGCCTTGTTCCCCAAGGCGAGCCGCTGGTAGTCGGGCGAGAAGGTGAGCTGCAGGACCGGCTGCTCCTGCTGTTCGAGGAGATGCCCCTGGCCCGAGTCCACCTCCCACAGCCGCACCGCGCCCTTCGCGTCCGCGCTGGCGAGCATCCGGCCGTTGCGGGAGAAGGCCAGCGCCGTGAGCGGGCCGAGGTGGCCTTCGAGCGGGCGCGAGGCCCCGGTGGCCACGTCCCGCAGACGAAGCCGGCCGTGCTGACCGCCCACAGCCAGCCAGTGGCCATCCGGTGAGAACTGGAAGGGGAAGGGCTCGGAGGTGTGCGCGTGCTCCAGCAGGGTGGTGGCCCCTGTCGTCACGTCGAACAGGTACAGCGCGCCGTCGTTGCCCAGGGTGGCGAGGTGCCGGCCATCCGCGGAGGCCGCGAGCTTGTCGAGAAACGCAGGGGTCTCCGCCAGGACGCGGTGGGCCTGCGTCGCCACGGCGAAGAGGCGCGTGGTGGCATCGTAGCTGCCCACGGCGAGCCACTGTCCATCGGGGGAGAAGTCGAGTGGGAAGGCGGCGCCCCGGTGCCCCCGCATCACGCGGCTCTGGCCCGTGGTCAGGTCCCACAGCCGCGCGGTGCGGTCGTCGCTGCTCGTCGCCACGAAGCGGCCGTCCCGGGAGAAGCGCACCTGGTTGATGCGGCCCTCGTGGCTGCCCACCAGCTCGCTCCGGCCGGTGCTCAGCGTCCACAGGCGGAGCAGGCCCTCCGTGTTGCCCACCGCCAGCCGCGCTCCATCGACAGAGAACGCGAGCTTCGAGGGGGCTCCCTGCTTCTCGGCGAGGACCCGGGCCTGGCCGGTCCGCAGCTCCCAGAGCCGCACGGTCCCATCCAGCGCGCCCGTGGCGGCGAAGTCCCCCCGCGGGGACACGCAGACCGCCGTCACCGGCCCTCCGTGGTCCAGCGTGTGCGAGGTGCCTCGCTCCAGGTCCCAGAGCTGGGCCCGCGCCAGCTGGCGGGACTGGACGACCGCGTACCGCCCGTCCGGTGAGAGCGCGAGCTGGTTGAGCGGGCCCAGCCCCGTGGGGAGCGTGCGCACGAGGGCGCCCGTGGCCACATCCCAGAAGCGCAGCACGTCATCTCCCCGGCTGCCGGTGATGAGCCGCTGGCCATCCGGCGTGAAGGCAAAGCCGTACACCGGCCCGGGGTGGTTGGCGATCCAGCGCGTCTCACCTGTCGCCAGCTCCCAGAGGCGCACCGCGCGCTCCTTGCCTGCCGAGGCGACGAAGCGTCCGTCGGGCGAGAGCTCCAGGCGCCAGACCTCATCGGTGTGCCCGGTGAAGACGCGGGCCTCGTGCTGCTCGAGGTTCCAGATGCGGACCGTGTGGTCATCGCTGCCGGTGAGCAGGTACTTGCCGTCCCGGCTGAAGGCCACTTCGTTCACCGTCTGCGTGTGGCCCTGGAGGATATGGGCGAAGCCGTGCGCCCGGGCATCCGCCGCGATGGTCCGCACCTCCGACCAGCGGGTGAAGGAGGGCGACAGGCTGCGCAGCCAGGCGATGGCCTCGTTGGGGTCCCGCTCCACGGCGGTGCGCGCATGCACCAGGGTGAGCTCATCCGCCCGCTCCAGCGCCTGCTGGCGCGCGCGCTCCGAGTCCCGGCGGGCCAGCTCGGCCTCGGCCTGCTTCTGCTCGGCGCGGTCCCGCTCGACGAGGATGCTGTGGATGCTCACGGCCCCCAGCATCAGCAGTGTCAGCAGAGCCACTGCCGTCACCGAGACCGAGCCCTTGTGGCGCCGGACGAAGCGCCGGGCGCGCTCCTGCAGTGAGTAGACGTGCGCGCCGACGATCTGCCCTGTCTGGAAGCGGCGCAGGTCCTCCGCGAACTCCAGCGCGGTGGCGTAGCGCTCCGCGGGGCTCCGGGACATGGCCTTGTCCACGATGGCCAGCAGGTCCGCGGGGATGCCCTTCTGCCGCTCGCCGAGCGGCGCGGGAGGGCCCTTCACCACGGCGCTGATCACCTCCGCGGACTTGCTCCCCTCATAGGGCCGGTTCCCCGCCAGCAGGTGGTAGAGGATGGCGCCCAGCGCATAGACGTCGGCGCGCTCATCCACGCGCTGGCCCATGGCCTGCTCGGGCGGCATGTACGCGGGGGTCCCCACCACCATGCCGTGATGGGTCAGGCCGGCGTCTTCAGGGGCGGGGACGGCCGCCGGATCCGCCGCACCGGCCGCGCCCGCTGTGGAGGCGCTCTCCGAGGTGAGCGCCTTGGCCAGCCCCCAATCAATGACCACCGTCTCCCCGAAGTTGCCCACCAGCACGTTGGAGGGCTTGAGGTCGCGGTGGATGATGCGCTCGGAGTGCGCGTAGGCGATGGCCTCGGCCACGGCGAGCACGTGGGGCAGCAGCGCGAGCCGCTCCTCCAGCGTGCGCTTCTCCGCGATGATGCTCGCGAGCGAGCGGCCCGAGACGAGCTTCATCGCGTAGAAGGGCGAGCCCGTCGTCTTCCACCGCCCGGCCTCGTAGACGGGGACGATGGCGGGGTGCTGGAGGCGCGCGGTGATGAGGGCCTCGGTGACGAAGCGGGGCTCCATGTCCCCGCCCCGGGTGAGCAGCTCCTTGATGGCCACGGGCCGGTCCAGGCGCGGATCCCATGCTTGGAGGATGCGTCCCATGGCGCCGTGCGCGAACTCGCCAGAGAAGTCGTAGCGATCCACGTCCACGGTGGGCAGCGGCTTGAGGATGGGCGACCGCTTCAGCGGGGGGCGGCCCCGCTGCGTCGCGTCGGGCCCGCCCGCGCTGGGCTCCTCGGTGGAAGCCCCGGTCATGGTCACGGTGGGACTGTCCTGCTTCATGGAGGACCTCCTCGGAGCTGCCGGTGGCTGCGGGGCGGAGCGCTACTGGAGGCCGTCGAAGGTGGCCACGCTGTCGTTGGTGAGCCCCGAGGCGTTCGCCTCGTCAGTGTCCACGTGCATGTCCAGCGCGTACTGGGGATTCACCCGGACGATGACGTCTCCGAAGATCGTCTCGCGCTCACCGTCGACGCGGACGCGGATGATGCTCTTGTCCTCCACGCCGAAGCGGCGCGCTTCGTCCGGGTGCATGTGCACGTGGCGGTGCGCCATGATGACGCCGTGGTCGATGGCCACCGTGCCCTTCGGGCCGCGCAGCGTCAGGCCGGGCGTGCCCTCGAGCTTGCCGGACTCGCGCAGCGGCGGGTTCACGCCCAGGGTGATGGCGTCCGTGCGGGAGACCTCCACCTGTGTCTCCTTGCGCAGCGGGTTGATGATGGCCACCCGCTCGATTTCTCCCTTGGGGCCGATGAGGTCCACGCTCTCGCGGCACACGTACTGCCCGGGCTGGGACACGGCGCGGCGCTCGGTGAGCTCATAGCCCTCGCCGAAGAGGGCCGCGCAGTGCTCCTTGGACAGGTGCACGTGGCGGACGCTGACGCCCACGGGGATGGCCTGGCCCGTGACGCGCTGCCGCGCCGCCGTGGGGCCCGCCGTCACTCGGACGACCTCGCGAGCGATCATCCGCTCCTCGTCGGTGGCGACCACCAGCACCCGGGTGGGCGCGCGCGGAGCGGCGATGTCCACCACGCCCCCCGAGCCGCGCGCGTCGGCGTGCTGGTTCTTCTCCGCGTCCAGCACCACGCCCATGTAGACGAGCGCATCGCAGACGGCCGAGCGCACCTTGACGCTGTTCTCGCCGATGCCGCCGGTGAAGACGATGGCATCCACGCCGCCCAGCACCGCCGCGTACGCGCCGATGTACTTGCGGATGCGGTGGACGAAGACCTCGATGGCCAGACGGGCGCGCGCGTTGCCGCCCGCGGCGGCCTGCTCCACGTCGCGGAAGTCCGCCGACACGCCCGAGATTCCGAGCAGCCCAGACTTGCGGTTCAGCGTCTCGTCGATGGCATCTGGCGACAGGCCCTGCCGCCCGAGCACGATGGAGAGCGCCGGGTCTACATCGCCGGAACGGGTTCCCATCACCAGACCCTCCAGCGGCGTCATGCCCATGGAGGTGTCCACCGAGCGGCCGCCGTCGATGGCGCACACCGAGGCGCCGCCGCCCAGATGGCAGGTGATGAGCTTGAGACGGGACTGGTCCGTCTTCAGGAACTCGGAGGCGCTGGCGGCCATGAACTGGTGGCTCGGGCCGTGGAAGCCGTACCGGCGCACGCCGCGCTCCAGGTACAGCTCATAGGGCACCGCGTAGAGGTACGAGTGCGGCGGTAGCTCGCCGTGGAACGCGGTGTCGAACACGGCGACGTGGGTGGCGTTCGGAAGCGCGGCCTGCGCGGCCTCGATGCCGGCCAGGTTCGCCGGGTTGTGGATGGGCGCGAACTGCGCGCACTTGGCGATGATCTCCTTCACCTCGGGCGTAATCACGCAGGGGCGCACGAGCTTCTCGCCGCCATGGACCACGCGGTGGCCCACGGCGCGCAGCTCGGAGAGATCCTTGAGGGCGCCCCCGGGGCCCGTCAGCTGGGCGAGCACCGCATCGAGCCCCGCGCGCATGGTGGGCGCGGGAATCTCGGCCTGGGAGCGGGTCGGGCCCACGCGCCACTTGTGGAGCGCGTGAGGAGAGCCGACGCGCTCGACGACGCCGCCCGCGAGGATCTCCTCGGTGTCCATCTGGTACAGCTGGTACTTGATCGACGTACTGCCGACGTTGATGACGAGGACTTTCATGGCAGGCACATCCTGCCGGGCCTCGCCTCGGGCGTCGAGGGATCAGCGCGGCTCAGCGGCCGCCGTCTTCCGAGCCCGCGTCCGGATAGTCCGGCTGGCACTGCGGATCCTCACACGGAGGAGCGCCGTAGCAGGCCATGAGGGTGAGCGCGGCGACGCCCGCTCCCGCGAGCATCCAGAAGCCTCCGCCCCTGCGGGGCTGCGGCGGGCGTGACTCGAGCGCCTGGCCGCAGTGCACGCAGGCCGAGGCGGAGTGGGGGTTGAAACCCTGGCAGGAAGGACAGCCGGTCAGCGACATGGAGTGGCTCCTGGGTGTGAGGGAATCCTGACACAAAACCATCGATTAGGATGAGAGGAGCATGGTTCTGCGGCGCATCGATACGGCCCCTGAGGACTTCCACCCCGCGTACGTGGTGTGGGAGCTGACCCTGGCGTGTGACCAGCCCTGCACCCACTGCGGCTCGCGCGCAGGCACTGCGCGTGCGGGAGAGCTGAGCACGGAGGAGGCGCTCGGGGTGGTGGCGCAGCTCGCCGCGATGCGCGCCCGCGAGGTGGTGCTCATCGGCGGAGAGGCGTACCTGCACCCCGGGTTCCTCGACATCATCCGGGCGCTGAAGGCCGCGGGCCTCCGCCCCATGTTGACGACGGGCGGCCGAGGCATCACCGCGGAGCTTGCGGGAGAGATGGCGCGGGCGGGCCTGCATGGGGCCTCGGTGAGTGTGGATGGGCTGGAGGAGACACACGACCTGATGCGTGCGGCCCGAGGCAGCTTCGCATCGGCCACGGCGGCGCTCGGCCACCTGAAGGCCGCGGGGGTGCGGACTGCCGCCAACACCAACCTGAACCGCCTCAACCAGGGCGACCTGGAGGAGCTGTACGCGCACCTGAAGGCGCAGGGAATCGGCGCGTGGCAGCTCCAGATCACCGCGCCGCTCGGGCGGGCAGCGGATCGGCCGGACCTGCTGCTGCAGCCGTGGGACTTGATCGAGCTGCTGCCTCGCATTGCCCGGCTGAAGGAGCAGGCGTACCGCGAGCGCATCTTGATCATGCCAGGGAACAACCTGGGCTACTTCGGCACGGAGGAGGCGCTGCTGCGCTCGGTGCAGGCGGGAGGGCGTGACCACTGGCGGGGCTGCCAGGCGGGGCGGTACGTGCTGGGCATCGAGTCCAACGGGGCGGTGAAGGGCTGCCCCTCGCTCCAGACGGCGCACTACGTGGGGGGCAACCTGCGCGAGCAGCCGCTGGAGCGCATCTGGAATGACAGCTCCGAGCTGGCCTTCACGCGGGCGCGCACCGTGGAGGACCTCTGGGGCTTCTGCCGCACCTGCCCGTTCGCGGAGGTGTGCATGGGAGGTTGCAGCTTCACGGCGCACTCGCTGTTCGGGCGTCCGGGCAATAACCCCTATTGCCACTACCGGGCGAAGACGTTGGCCTCGCGCGGGCAGCGGGAGCGGCTGTTGCCCAAGGCTCCCGCTCCCGGCAGGCCGTTCGACCACGGCCTGTATGAGATCGTCCCCGAGTCCCTGGATGCGCCTGATCCGAAGCCCGAGCTGAAGCGCGAATACGTGAAGCGGCGCCGGTGGCCTTGATCAGTAGGGCCGCTGGCCGACGTAGTTGCCGGGAGGCGAGTAGTTGCACACCCAGAACCACCACGGGGTAGTGCCGATGGGAGAGTTCTGGTTGCACTGAGCCCTCGCGCAGCCCACCTGGGTGGTGCTCCGCCAGACGATCTGGGTGTAGTGGCCGCACTGCTTGCCCGGGGCGCAGCTGTTGGTGCCGTAGTCGTAGAAGGAGATCTCGGAGCCCCAGTTCTGCACCACGCCCGCTGTGGTCACGGTATTGGGCGCAGCGGCATAGATGTTCTCGCCCAGGTTCCCCCGGTTGGCGTTGTGCCCCCATTTGCACTGATTGGCCCAATCCTGAGCCGTCTTGGCCGCCGAGGTGGACCACGTGAGCACCGGCAGGGCCGGGTTGGGCGTAGGCGAGGCACTGATGCGGACGGTGTTGTGGGTGGAGATCATCTCCCGAGCGAAGTCGCTCGTGGAGGTGTCGCCGGTACCACCGTCAGGCACGGTGCCGCCATCCGGGTTCTCGTTGGGCTCTTGCGCAGGGTCTCCTGCGGCACAGCCCACGGGTCCAGCGGCGAGACAGAGGACAGCCAAGAGGTTCCACAAGGAGGAAGAGCGCATGCACCGATTATGACGGATGGAAGGCTTGCCCGCCTGCGCGCATGGCCCCTCTGGGATGAGGGTGGGGTCGCTGATATGACGCAGGTGTCTACTCCCTCTGGAGACACGTGTGCTGACGAAGGTGACGTTGACTCGATTCCGCGGTTTCAAGTCCCTAGAGGCTGAACTGCGACCCGTATCCGTCATTGTCGGGCCCAACAGTTCTGGGAAGACGTCGCTGCTGCACGCGGTACGCGTGGCCATTCAGGCCCTCTCCATGGGGCTAGAGCAGGAGAACCCTTACCTGGCCAACGATGGGTGGATCACCGTCCACGATGGCATCGTGTGGGACCACTCGCGCCTGATTCCCACGGCAGATTGGGCAGAGCTTTTCACCGACAAGCAGGTGGGTGAGGGCATCGAGATGAAGGTGCGCCTCACCTTCGAACCAACGGATGTCATCCAGGATCTGGAAGTGGTGCTGACCTATGCGCGGAACCAGCAACTCAGGGTGCGCATCTACGCCCAAAGCGAGAGCGCGGCCATCGCCGTGCTGGGTTACCCTCCTCGGTCCAAGTTCCGCGCGGAAGCTCTTCTCCAACAGCTTCGTCCAGGAGCACCCAAGGCCGTGTTGGTTCCGGCCTTCTATGGAGTTACCTCACAGGAAGAGTACCGGACCACGCCCCACGTGGAGCGGATGTTGGGAGGCGGCGATCAGAGCAGGGTGGTGCGCAACCTCGTGGCCCGGCTGAGGCCCGAGGCCTTCCGACGCCTCAACGATTTTCTACTCAGGCACCTGGGTGCCAGCTTGACGGCGCGCAGCTCGAATCAGGACGTCGAGCACATCCTCAACCTGGAGGTCAGCTTTCGGGATACCAATGGCTCTCTGGAATTGGCCTCGGCAGGCGCGGGGCTGGTCAACCTCGTCTCGCTCTATTCCGCGATGGAGTTGTTCCGTCCCGCAGGCACGGAGCAAGGGGCTCCCCCTGTCATCTACTTGCTGGACGAGCCCGAGGCGCATCTTCATCCGAGGCTCCAAGGCAACGTGGGTGAAGCCGTGGGAGCGCTGGCTTCTGAGTTTGGGGCGCAGATTCTCATCGCGACTCACTCCGTGGAGATGATCAACCGCCTGGGCCAGCGGCGGGACACCATTCTCCTCTCGGTGGATCGTGCCAACTCGCGCGTCGCTTTGCTCGAATCCGAAGATGCGCTCGTGCAGGAACTCTCACGCTGGTGTGACCTGACACCGTTCAGCAGCATCAACTTTCTGGCTTCACGCCGGGTCCTCTTCCATGAAGGCCAGAGCGACGCCGAGTTCATCAAGCGTTGCGCGGACGTCTACTTTAGAGGGAGGCCCGTGGACCTGGCCCGCTTCAGACAGTGGACGCTGGTCCCTTTGGGAGGAACAGGGAAGGTCAGCGCTGCGGCTGTTCTGGGCGTCGTGCTGCAGCCCAACGTCTTTCCCGTGGTGGGCAACGGCCCGCCGGTCAGGGCCATCTGTGTGTTGGACAGGGATGCGGAGCGGGCCCCCGGTTTTCATCCCCGCCCAGAGTTCTCCAGGGGGGGCTACGAGGCGCACGAACTGGTCTGGTCACGCTACAGCATCGAGTCCCTCTTCCTCGAGCCGTCCTGCCTCACGGCGTGGCTGCTCGCGGTGCTTCCTCCGGGCTCCGTACCCGAGCCTGCGCTGCGCACGCTCGTCGAGGAGGCCTTGGCACAAGCAGACAAAGATCCCGAGCTGTTGATGGATGCCGCCCGCCACCGCTCGCTTGCCAACATGAAGCTCAAAGGAGAGAAGCTGGCCGACGCGTTGAGGGAGGCACAGGAGACGGTCATTCGGGAACCCGCTGTCTGGCAGCATGGCAGGGACCGCGCGCGGTTTGTCTTGGGAAAAGTCCGCGAGAGCCTGCCTGACAATCCCACGCGTAACCACGTGAGCACCAACTTGCTGAATCTCATCCGTGCGGCTGCGGTCGACAAGTTAGGAGATCTCCGGGTGCTCATCCCCTCCGAGGTGCAAAGTCTCTTGGATTCCATGGCATCGGCTCCAACGGGCACTTCTGCTGGGGCAGGTGGGCAGGTTTGAGGCGAGGGAGCTGCTCGATGAGGACTCGGGGGAGGAGCGCTCGCCTGCCTGCGAGCAGGTAGAACCTGGAGCAGTGCAGCCCCGCCCCAGCGGCCCCATCTTCCTGGAGAACACATCTATGGAACCGACGCGCGCCGAGGCCGATGACGACTTCCTGCTTCTGGTGAACGTGCTCCCAGCGCCCCTCCAGGCCGCGCTGCGCCCGTTCTCGCCCGCCGAAGTCCTCGAGGTGGTGATGGACCTGGGCCGCCCGCCCGAGGCGCGGCTCGTCAGTGGCTCCCAGCGCCTGCGCGAAGAGCCCGTCACCTCGGCCGACCTGGAGCACGTGCTGGCCCAGGTGGGGCCTCCGGGAGAGGACAACCGCGCGGGCATCGAGCGCACGCTCCACCGTGTCTCCTCCATCCGCAACCGCAAGGGCCGCGTGGTGGGCCTCACCCTGCGCGTGGGGCGCGCGGTGTTCGGCACCATCGACATGCTGAAGGACCTCATCGGCACCGGGCGCAACCTGCTGCTGCTGGGGCGCCCCGGCGTGGGCAAGACGACCAAGCTGCGCGAGGTGGCTCGCGTGCTCGCGGATGACTTGCACAAGCGCGTCATGGTGGTGGACACCTCCAACGAGATTGGCGGCGACGGCGATATCCCCCACCCAGGCATCGGCGGCGCGCGCCGGATGCAGGTGTCCCGGCCGGACCGTCAGCATGACGTGATGATCGAGGCGGTGGAGAACCACATGCCCGAGGCCATCATCGTCGATGAGATTGGCACCTCGGCCGAGGCCGCCGCGGCCCGCACCATCGCCGAGCGCGGTGTGCAGCTCGTGGCCACCGCGCACGGCAACACGCTGGAGAACCTGGTGCTCAACCCTACGCTCTCGGATCTCGTGGGCGGGGTGCACACGGTGACGCTGAGCGACGAGGAGGCCCGCCGCCGCAACACCCAGAAGACGGTCAGCGAGCGCAAGGCCCCGCCCACCTTCGACATCGTCGTGGAGATGGTGGGCCGGGACGAGGTGCTGGTGCACCTCGACACGGCGGAGGCGGTGGACCGGCTGCTGGCAGGCCGCGAGGTCGGCGGTGAGCGGCGTCGGCTCGACGGCGGCGAGCTGAAGGTGGAGCCAGAGGCCCAGTCCGTGGCCCCGCTGCCCGCGCCGAAGAGCAGGGTGTCCCCAGCCGCGCCCGCGCCGGACACCGGGCCCATGCGTCTCTTCGCGCACGCGGTGAGCCGGGACTTGCTGGACCGGGTGCTGCGGGAGTTGCGCGTGGAGGCGCGGGTGGTGGGGCGGCTGGAGTCGGCGGACCTCATCCTCACGCTGCGCTCTCGGGCGAATGACCCGAAGATGAGGCGCATCGTGGAGCGGACGGGCGCGCGGGTGGAGGTGGTGAAGCGCAACAGCTCGGCGGAGTTGCGCAAGGTGCTGCGCTCAGCCTTCCTGCTGGTGGAGGGCGTGGACGAGGAGCTGGTGCGCGAGGCCGTGGCGGAGGCCGAGCACGCCATCCAGCGGGTGCTGAGCGAGGGCATCTCCGTGCCGCTGGCCCCGCGTCCTCCTCGGCTGCGCAAGCTGCAGCACCGGCTGGTGAGCCGCTACCACCTGGAGACGGTGAGCCAGGGCAGCGAGCCCCTGCGCCACCTCACCATCTACCCGCTGGGTGCCGAGGTGGAGGCCGCCCTGCACGAGAGCGAGGCGGAAGGCAACGCCTGAGTCACCCGGCGAGCCCATTCAGCGAGGTTTCTTCCGAGGCATAGGACAGCGAGCGTCCTTTTACTTTCTCGCGGGCATGGGTACCGTCCCAGAGGCATGGAGCGGGGCTGGGAACGACGAGGGATGTGGGCACTGGCGCTCGTGGCCCTGGCGGCCTGGGTGCTGCGTTTCCTCCCCCTCACGCGCGCTGAAGGCGCTTTCAACTACCCCGTCGACTATGCCGAGGGCCTCTACTACACGGCCTCGGCGCTCTTCTTCGAGGGCCACTGGCCGTACCGGGACTTCGTCTTCGTCCACCCGCCGGGCTCGCTGCTGCTGTGGTGGCCCGCCACGCTGGTGGGCTCCTCGTGGAGCCCGGACGTGGGCTTCACGGTGGCCCGGTGGATGGCCACGCTCTGCGGCGCCTTCAATGTGCTCCTCGTGGGCCGGCTCTCGCTGCGCATCTGGGGCCCGGTGGCCGGCATCGTCGCGGCGCTCGTGTACGCCAGCTTCCCGGAGACGGTGCTCATTGAGCGCGGGCCCTTCCTGGAGCCGCTCCTCAACCTCGCGTGCCTGAGCGCGGCGAACGTGTGGCTGTCGCCGCCGGACTCCGGGCGCGAGCGGACGTGGTGGATCGTCGCGGGCGCGCTCTTCGGGTTGGCCGTCTCCGTGAAGCTGCTGGGGGGCATCTGGCTCTTCGCCGCGCTGCTGTCGCGGCCCCTGTCGTTCTCGTGGGACTGGAGGCCGCAGGCCGTCCTGCTCGCCGCGGCGGCCGTCACGGGGGCGCTCCTCTTCGCACCCTTCTTCCTGCAAGCGCCCTCGGAGTTCCTCTCGCAGGTGTTCTTCTTTCAGGCGCTGCGGCCCGCGGATGGTGACTTGAACCACATGGGCCGGCTGTACGAGCTGTTCCCCGAGCGCCGCCTCGTGGGCTTGGCGCTGGCGCTGCTGGGGCTCGTGCTGGTGGCCATTCGCGCGTTCCGGACCACCCAGGCGACCCGCACGGCGGAGCGCTTCTTCGCCGTCACCTATATCCTCACCATCACCGCGTTCCTGTCCTCGCCGAGCTACTGGAACCAGTACAACACGTTCGCGGCCTCGGACTCGGTGCTCGCGGGCGTGGGGGCTGCGGCCGTGTGCCAGTGGGTGGAGGGCTGGTGGCCTCGCCAGGGCCGCGCCGTCGCCGTGCTGCTGGCGCTGGCCGTGCTGCTGCCCACCCTGGAGGCCCTGCGCGGAGGGTTGATGTTGAAGTCGCCGGGGCTGGTGAAGTTCGGCGAGCACGTCCGGAAGAACGTCCCGCCGGACCGGAGGCTCTTCGCGTTCGAGCCGGCGTGGGGGCTCGTGGCGGGCCGCCTGCCCCCGGTCATCCCGGGGGCTCCGCTGGTGGTGGACTCCTCGGCGCTGCAGCTCCAGAGCGGGATGGCCGCCGGCGAGGGACGGGAGCATGCCGAGGAGACCTTCCGCACGAAGGCCGCGCAGCAGCCCATCCTCCAGATGCTGGAGCAGAGCGACTTCGTGGCGCTGGGGTGGCGCGGCGCGCGCCAGCTCTCGCCGGAGAGCCGCGACTGGTTCCACCAGCACTTCGACCCGTGCTTGCCGAAGCAGGGGAAGGAAGGCCCGGACCTCTGGGTGAAGAAGTCGGGCGAGGGTGAAGGCCCAGGCTCCGCCTGCGAGGGTGGCAAAGGCTCACCGGGCGTCCCATGATTCCTCCGTGAGGGGGACGCGGGAGCCATGACGGATCGCGAGTGCGTGGAGCTGTTGCAGTGGGCCGCGCCGCGCCTACGCCTGCGCTGGGAGGGCTTCCGTCGAGTGCGCGGGCAGGTGTGCAAGCGCCTCGGCCGCCGGTTGAAGGGGCTTGGGCTGCCGGATGCCGCCGCCTACCGCGCGCGCCTGGAGGCGGCCCCGGCGGAGTGGGAGGTGCTCGACTCGCTCTGCCGCGTCACCATCTCGCGCTTCTACCGGGACCACCGCGTCTTTGATGTGCTGCGCGAGGAGCTGCTGCCCGCCGTGCTTCGCGACGCGCGGGGCCGGGGCGAGGACGTGTTCCGCGTCTGGAGCGCCGGGTGTGCCTCGGGCGAGGAGCCCTACACGGTGGCCGTGCTGTTCCGGTTCGGGCTGGCTCCCGCGTTCCCTGGTCTGAAGCTGGAACTGCTCGCCACCGATGCGGACGAGGCGCTGCTCGAGAGGGCTCGTCGTGGCTGCTACCCACCCGGGACGTTGCGAGAGCTTCCGCCCGAGTGGGCCGCGAAGGTGTTCACGCGCACGGAGGAGGGAGAGCAGTGCCTCGCGTCCGAGCTGCGCGCCGAGCCCACCTTTCAGCGTCAGGACTTGCGCGCGGAGCTACCGCCGGGCCCCTTCCACCTCGTGCTCTGCCGCAACGTGGCCTTCACGTACTTCGCCCCGCCGCTCCAGCGCGAGGTACTCGCGCGCCTGGTGGAGCGGCTCGCCCCGGGCGGGCTGCTCGTCATCGGCGCGCATGAATCTCTCCCCGAGGATGTCTCCGGGTTGGAGCGTGCTGCTGGGCCGCTGCCCATCTTCCGCAAGCCCCCGGGCCACCATCCGCACGAGGGCACGCGTAAGCCGCTTCCTTCCCCACCGTCTGTGCCCTTCGATCTTCCAGAGTAATCCTGGGTCAAGGGACCTTGGGATGAAGCACATCAGAGTGCGCTCGGAGATCGCCGCTCACTCCAGCAGGCGGCGGAGGTAGGCCTCCCGGTTCAGGAGGAAGTCCCGCGTGAGGACGTAGTGCTCCGTCTGCTCGTATGCCACCTCGGTGATGCCTTTCTCCGAGAGGTGGTAGATCTGCGCGTTCGGGTACGCCATGAGCAGGGGTGAGTGCGTCGAGATCACGAACTGGCATGAGCTGCGCACCAAGTCGTGGATCAATCGCAACAGAGCGAGCTGACGCTGCGGAGAGAGTGCGGCCTCTGGCTCATCCAGCACGTAGAGGCCGTTCGCCCAGAAGCGCTTCTGCACCAGCGCCAGGAAGGCCTCGCCATGGGACATGTCATGGTGGCTCACCAGGCCATGGCCCTGCTGCGCATCCAAGTTGTTCTCTATCTCCGTGGCTACGTTGAAGAAGCTCTCGGCCCGGAGGAAGTATCCGGTCTTCGGCCTTCGCGTCCCACGGACGAGCCGCAGGTACTTGTGGAGTTCGGACTCGGAACGTCTCGTGGCGAAATTGAAGTTTCGGCTTCCACCCTCCGCGTTGAACCCTGCGGCCACCGCGATCCCCTCGACCAGCGTGGACTTTCCGCTCCCGTTCTCTCCCACGAAGAGCGTGACTTGCGGATGGAGATCCAGCGTCTCCAAACTCCGGACGGCGGGGATGTTGAACGGATATTTTCCCAGGTCCGGAACGGACTCGCGTAAGAGCGTGACGGAGCGCAGGAAGGTGTCCATCCCGCCCGTAAATCCACTGGGTGCCTGTTTCTTCGGTGCCATGGGGCCAGGAGCCACATCCGCTGGTAGGAGGCTCATACCAGAAAGCCATGGCGCACGAGTGGACGCACCCCGTTTTGCATGAACCCGATATCTCCGCACTACACGCGAGCTCCCCGCGCTCTCTCAAATCCGAGAGAGGCCTGGGGCCGGGAGGGTCTCGTCGTAGGGGGTTACGGTGCTGGGAACGGTTCGTCCAAGCCCTCGAGGTTCTCCTCGGCGGCGCGGCGGTACATCGGTACGACTTCCACGGCCAGCAGGTCGCGCATCTGCTGGCGAGCCCCTTCAAGGTCTCCAGCATCCCGGAAGTCCATCATTCGCATGAGGGCACGTTCGAGCCGCTTCCTCCCCTCGTGGAAGCGTCGCATGATCTTCTCCAGGAGTGCCCCCGCGCTCTGAGGGCTCGTCAGGGCCTCTTTCGCCTCGGCCTTGCTGATGCCCACTTCTGCGGCGGCACGTCGCAAGAAAGCCCGCATCCCGTTGCTGAGTTTCAGGGGCCTGCCTTGCTGAACGCGGCGCAGAAGAACGAGGGTTTGCGAGCGCTCGGGCAGTTTCGGATCCGGCTGCCCACTCTCTGCAACAGCTTGGAGCCTTCCGAGGTTGCTGATGACGTTCGCGGCGAGTTCGCGGTAGAACGGAACGACCTCGACCGCGATCACGGCTTCCATCGCCTTCCGCGCTCCGTCCAGGTTCCCGGCGTCTCGCAAGCGGTAGGCTCGGCTCTGGGCGCTCCCAAAGCGGTGCGACCCGGCGTTGATGCGTTGCCGGATCTTCCGGAGCAGAGCCGTGGCCGTGCGTGGATTGCGGAGAGCCTGCTTCACGTCCTCGGTCGGGATGGCCACTTCCCGCGCTGAACGCCGCAGCAGGGTCCGCACGTTGCCCGTGAGTTCGAGCGGCTCGCCCCGCTCCAACACTCTCTGCGCCAGTGCCCGGATAGGGTCCCAATCAACCTTGCTGGTCATGAGCTAGAGCCTAGTTCCGCTTGCGTGGGTCGTAGCACATGTCGTCCGGCCATTTCTGCTGGCCCTGACAGCGCCGGAGGCAGTCATGACAGTTGCCGACCCACTTCTCGTCTTGGCATTCAGAGTATTTCGCGATGCACTCCTTCTTCCACTTTGGGAGCCGCCCCGCCGCTTCCAAGACCCGTGCGGCGGCTTCAATTTGCCCGAGGGCCTCGAGGATCTCCGCCGCTTTCATCGGGTCAACTCCGCAACTCTGCACCGGGGTCAGGGGGTGGTTCCGGACGCAGCAACTGACGGAGTCCATGCAGGCTCCAGCAGCCTGGGCCACGGAGGTAGGCGGGTTCGGGCCGGTCGTGGGGAACAAGTTCGGGTCAGTCACGGCGAGCGGCGCGAGAGCACGAACAGTCGTGACGTGGGCTCTCGTGGAACAGCCCCCCATCAGGCCCGTGAGGATGACCGGCAACCAGAGAGCAAGGGCGCGATGGGGCGATTTCATGAATTGCATGATGAAACGGTGTAAGCCGCCCGGCGACAGCCTCGGAGGTTGTATGCCTGCTGCCCATCCTGATAGGTTGGATGCGTTATGCGCGACTTCCTGCCCTGCCGGTTTGTTTTATTTGCCATTCTCGTGTCCTCGGTGGCCCTGGGCAGTGACCCTCGCGAGAAGATCGTCATCCGCGACGACATGCTCTCGGACCATCCCGGCCTCTCTACGAGCAGCGTCTACGTGTCCGGGCAGATCGCGACCGTCCTCCACTTCGAGAAGGACGTTGATCCGACGAAGACGAAGCTCCTGGGATGGGAAGGTCGGTTCGAGCCCCTCGTTGTGGGGAGCAAGATGGTGGTCCTCATGCCGCTCCGGAATCTCGACCGCGATGAGGTGGTCCCCTTGCTCGTTACGCTCGGAGATGGGACGGAAATTCCGTTCAGCGTGAAGCCGCAGAGCCTTGAGAAATGGGGGTGGACCGACCATCAGGTCAACGTCTTCAAGGATCGCGAGGGCTACAACGCGGTGCTCTCGTCCCTGAACGCCTCTCTCAAGCGGGAGCGTGAACTGCGCGGAGAGAACGAGAGGCTCAAGCAGGAAGAAACCTCGGTCGATCACGCCTTGGCGACGCTTCTTTCCAAGGGTCAAGAGAAGAAGACGCCGTTTCACAGCGAGCAAGTGGCGTTCCTGAAAGACTCGGACATGGAGATCGTGGTCGAGACCTTCTCGGGACCGGGGAAGGCAGCGGTCGTGATCCACTTGAAAAACACGTACAGCGACGAACCTTGGCGGTTCAGGGATGCCCGGCTGATCGCCGGCATTTCCGGCTACAGCTCTCTGCCCTTTGCGCTCCGCATCGACCGCGCTGAGATCGTCCCCGGTCAATCAGGGACGATTGCGGTCGTGATGGACCAAAGTGCCTTTGAATCAAAGGAGGGCCTTCGGGACTTGGCCCTGGAGATCTTCCGGAAAGACGGGTTGCGGCAGGTGCTTGTGAACGTAGATCACAGGCTTGTCCGGAAGTAAGAGTGAGGTTCATGTCCACCGCTCAAGCGCTTCTCGTTGGGTCGATGCTCCTACTCTGCACGTCGTCCGGCTGCACCACGACCAGCGGCGGCGTAGCGTTGCGACCAGATGGTTCCCCAGGTCCTCAAGAATGCTCGGGGGAGGCGAAGAGGACCATGCGGGCGCTGAGACTGGAGGTGGGAGATACCTCGTTGGTGGAACTCGACGCGAACCAGATCAAGTCGAATCCTATCTACCTGTATGACGGGCCCATCGAGAGCGTCCTCTGGAAGGACTTTGGTACGCTCGAAGCCACCACCCGCCTCTACGGTCAGGTTTGGACGGGTGGCCCACAGGTCGTCATCCGGTACTATGAGGCCGACCCGCCCGGCAGAGAGAAACTGCCGATCTGCGCGGTGGCCCGCTTGAGTGAGAACCAGCTCCGCAAGCTCCCGGGATCAAAGCCTGGGATGGCCCTCCTCCCGTTCTCCGGATCGGGGGTCACCATCGTTGACTCGTTCCGGTGAGCCACCTCCGCCCAGCCATGACGCGTGAGTTGACGCGCCCGGTCTTGAACAGAATGTGAGAAATCCGCTACACGCGAGTTCCCCGCACTCTCTCAAAATCCGAGAGAGGCCTGGGCCGGGAGGGTCTCGTCGTATGCGGAAGATTCTGGGAGCACTTGCAGCAGTGGTGTTGTTCGCCTGTGGAAACCCAAGCGGTACGGAGCCGGGCGCGCAGCCTGCCGAGGGCCTGAAGCTCTCGGTGGAGCCGGGCACCACGCAGGGCACGTTCGTCGCGGATCACAGCCAGGGCAGCACCGAGGTGAAGTTCTCCTCCCGCGAGGTGGAGAAGGGCGTGTACCGCCTCGAGGTGCGCTTCGACGGGCTGACGCTCACGGGCCTGCTGGATGCGGAGAACGGTGTCTCCACGCTGGACGGCTTCGCCGAGGCCAACGGCCAGGACACGCAGATGACGGACAAGGACCGCGAGGTGGCGGCGGCGCTGTACGCAGCGCTCAACGCGGAGCTGCCCGCCAGTGACGCGGCTACCCCCGAGTCCAAGTACCTGCGGCGCGCCGTGGGCCTGTGGGCCGAGCACTCGGGCACGGTGCGGATGCAGCGCACGGTGATGGGCGAGCAGGGCCGCGGCTACACCATGCTGTGCAGCTACGCGAAGTGTAACGGCAAGTGGACCGGCAGCTGCGGTAGCTCCTTCAACTGGTACTCGTACTCCAAGCACGACTGCCAGCACGGGGGCTTCGACTACACGGGCAATCAGCAGATTGCTCAGCTGGGCGACCACTCCTCGTGCAGCGGTGACGAGTACTACATGAGCGGCAGCACGTGGGTGTGCGGTGAGCCGGACCACTGGAGCCGCCCGAAGGTGCAGGGCATCTGCTACGGCCGCTGCGGCGGTGGCTGCGGCGGCGACACCCAGTACACGCTGGACGCCACCAACCACGACGGCTGCGTGCGCAACGGCCACGCCTTGGCCAGCGCCTACTGCGACGATCAGTTCGTCTCGGCCAGCGACGACGAGCTGTACGCTCCCAACTGCTACTGAGCGCGATGAGCCGCTCCCCACATCGCGGGGACACTGTGAGCTGGGCGAGCGCCTGCGGACTGCTGCTGGTGCTCGCCTCACTCGCCTGTACTCCCTCGGAGGCCCGGAAGAAGGAGGAGGCGCGGACCACCGTGCGCACCTTCTTCACCGCGCTGCCTTCGGGGGACTGTCAGGTGCTCGGGCCGCTGCTGGCCACGGGTGGGAGCGCCAAGCCGTGTGAGGACACCATCCGTGAGCTCCGCGAGCACGGCCTGGAGCTCGTGGAGGTGCTGGACGCGGTGGTGGATGGGCGCGACCCCAACGCGGTGCTTGTTCGGGCGAAGCTGGCCCGGGATGGCGTCGTCCGAGCCGAGCCCTTCATCCTGCGTGTGGAGCGCCAGGACGGCGGGTGGAAGTTGAGGTTGTAAGTCTGGAGTACGCTCCTGGGCGTTCCCGCATGAAAGCCTCACCCCGTTTCCTCCTTCCGCTCGCCGGTGCCGCGGTGCTCGCCGTGGCGGTGCTCGCCGTGCTGCTGTGGCCCGAGCCGTCCGTGCCTCCCTCCGAGGAGCCGCCGCCCGTCGCCGCTCCAGTTCCCGTGGCCGAAGGAACGGCCGCGACCCGAGCGCCGCAGCCTCCTCCGCGACAGCCTGAGCGGGCCGCCAGCGCGGAGCCCTCCGTGGCGGCGCCGGCTCCGGAGGAACCTCGCAGAGCCACGGTGGTACCCATCCAGCCGGGGGACATCGTGCCCGAGCCGGAGTCGCCCAACCCCCTGCCGCAGGTGAATGATCCGATCGAGCCGGAGAAGCCCCAGACGGCGCGGTGGAAGCTGGGGAAGACGGAGCGCATCACCTCGCTGCTGGAGAAGGATGTGGCGAGGCTGGAGCAGGAGCGCGAAGCGGCAGGAGCCCGGGGCGACTCCGCAGAGCGCCAGCGCCTGGACATCCTCATCCAGCGGCACAAGGAGCGGGTGCAGAAGCTGAAGGAGGAGATGCAGCAGCTCTCCCTCGAAGCGGAGCGCGAGCCGCCCGAGCAATGATGCCGCACGCTCTCCCGCGCCCTGGGGGGCCCTCCGGTCTCCCCTCCTTTATATGCGGGATGGTGTTCGCCCTCGGCACCGTGGGGTGTGTGCCCACGCAGGAGCCGGCGGAGCCTGCCACGCGGGGGCAGGCGGTGGTGAACGGCACGGATGCGCCGGAAGACGTGGCGGTGGTGGCGCTCGTGGCGCGGCGGACGCGGTGCTCGGGAGAGCCGCTGACGCTGCTGTGCTCCGGAGCGCTCATCGCGCCCGAGGTGGTGCTCACGGCGGCGCACTGCCTGAACGTCTTCGGGACCGAGGGGCCCTACGAGATCTTCGTCGGCGCGGAGCTGCTGCCGGAGCCACGGGGGCGCTTCGTCCAGGTGGCTCGCGCGGTACGCCACCCGGACTTTGTGCCCGAGACCCATGCCTTCGACGCGGCGCTGCTGCGGCTCGCCCAGCCTGTGGACGTGACTCCGCTCCCGCTGCCCGAGCCCACGCGTCTCTCCCTGGCTCCTGGGACTCCGGCACGCGTGATTGGCTTCGGAGACACGAAGGTGGCCAGCGAGCCGTCGGGCCGGCGCCGTCAGGGAATGCTCGCGGTGCTCGACGCCTCCGAGAGCGCCTTCCGTGCGGGCCCTGCTCCGGGCATGAGCTGCGTGGGAGACAGTGGCGGGCCCGTGCTGGTGAGCGATGGAACGCGCGAGGTGCTCGCGGGCATCACCGTGAGCGGGGATGTGGCCTGCCGCACGGAGGCCATCAACGTCCGCGTGGACGCGCTGAGAGACACCTTCCTCCAGCCGTTGCTCTCCGAGCACCCAGCGCCCGGAGTCCCCACGCTGGCGCCCGAGTTCCTCTGCCGGGACACGTGCACGCGGGATGCGGTGTGTCCCTCGGGCCTCACGTGCGATCTCACGCAGGGCACTCCCGGCCGGTGTCTCCTTCCGGCGCTCCAGGCGGGAGACTACGGCGCGCCCTGCACGGAGGACGCCGCGTGCGGAGCTGGTGGACTGTGCGCGCGTCTGGAGCCCGAGGGCGATGAAGCCTGCCGTTGCTTCGTGCCCTGCGGCAGCTCCCCCGAACCGGGCGCGGGAGGCTGTGCCGGTGCGCCGGGGCCCGCCCTGCTTGGGCTGGGGGCGCTGGTGCTCCAGGGGATGAGAGCCCGCCGGCGCGGGCGTGCTACCGCGGGTTCTTCCGGCCCGGCATCGTGAGCTTCTTGCCCGCCTTGAGCGGAGAGCTGTCCCCACGGCCCGTGGTCTTCTTGCGCGTCCCTTCCTTGCGGTAGCCGGCGGCGGCCTCAGCGGGGAGCGTCTTGCGGCGCGACGTGCTGCTGCCGGTCTCTGGCAGGGGCAGCTTCCGGCTCTTCGCCGTGAGCCCACGCCCGGGCGGCCTGCGCGGACTGACGCTGCGGTCCATGAAGCCCACTTCGCCCAGCTCCCTGCCGCCGATCTTCTTCGCCTTGTGCGAGCTCAGCCCCTCGGCCACGTGGAGATCCGTGGCCTTGAGGGCCATGGTGGTGCCCTTCTTCTTGGCGCTCTTCGCGCGGAACGCTTGCGGTTTCTCTGGCATGCACCCTCCTGGTGACTCAGGTAGGGATGGAGCGGCGGAGATGCCAGAAGGCCAGGCATGCACCGGAGTCCATGTCGGGTGCCAGATTGGCAACCCCCCGCCGCGTCCGGCATGACACGGAGTCACGCCGCGGGAGACCGAAGGTCTCAGGTCCCTCGGAAATCCCTGTCTGCTGCCCCACACGAGGCCTGTGCATGGTGATTGCAATCTGCTCGCTCCGCTAGGGCGGGATGGCCGGAGCCCGAACAGGAACAAAGGGGAAAGACATGCAGAGGGGACTGCTGGTGTGCGCGGTGTTGCTGGCGACGGTGGCGGAGGCCGAGGAGAAAGACGCATCGCCGGAGACGGAGGAGCGCCGGACGTTCGTGGGCCTCGTGCCCATCTCGCTGGGCAGTGGCCTCGTGGCCATCGACGGGGAGCACGCGGTGGGGAAGAGGCTGTCGATCCGGACGGGGCTCCGGGTTGGCACGGCGTTCGTCCGGACCCAAGGAGCTGCGGGGAACCCCGTGGGGAGCACCTCGAACGCCAGCGTGGGGCTCGAGCCGGGGATCCGCTACTACGTGACGGGCACCGCACTGGACGGGATGTGGATCGGCCCCCACCTGGAGCTGTCGTATGCGCAGTTCAACACGAGCTCGGTCCTCAGCTCGCTGGGCTCCCCTGGCACGGTGGACGTGGAGGCCAGTGGCCAGAACTGGCGCGCGGGAGCTGCAGCGCTCGTGGGCTACAGCATGGTGGTGGCGAGGGGGCTGACGGTCCAGGCCGGCGTGGGGCTCGGCGGGGCGTACACCTCGGAGCGGACGACGATGGAGGACACGCTGAACCCAGAGCAACCCACGGCCGTCGTGTTCCGTTCGAAGCGCTGGGAGTTCGCCGAGCGCGCCACGCTGGCGGTGGGCTGGAGCTTCTGAGCGAGGCTCACCCCACGCGGGACCGGACTCGGCGGACCCGCGTGGCGCCACAGGCCTTCGCGTGGCGGGCCAGCGCCTCATCGAGCGCGGCGTCATCGAGCTTCACGCCCTTCTCGCGCCACAGCTTGTCCACGCGCAGCACGCCGTCCTCCACGCGGGCCTCGAGCCGGCCCACCAGCCGGCCCTTGTGGAGCAGCGGGCACACGTACCAGCCCCACCGGCGCAGCTCGGCGGGCTTGTAGACCTCCCACAGGTACTCGAAGCCAAACACGCGCTGCACCAGCCCGCGATCCCACAGCAGCGGATCCAGCGGCCCGAGGATGCGCATGCGCTCATCCGGCTCGGTGACGGGCCGTTCCCGGAAGCCCACGGGGGCGAGGTAGCGCCGGGGCGCGCCGGGCAGCACCACCTCCTCCAGGAGCCCCTCGCGCACGAGCGTGTCCGGCAGCTCCGAGGTGCGCACGGCGGACAGCACGGACCAGTGCGGCCCGGCCGCTCGCGAGAGCAACCCGGCGGCCTCCACGCGCTCCAGCAGGGCCCAGCGCTCGAAGACCTCCGGTCCCGAGGCCAGAGGCGCCCGAGCCGTCTCCGGCAGCGCGCGCTCGGGCACGTCGTAGCGCTTGCCTCCGGGGCCGCGTCCGCACACCACCACCTGACACCGTGTCCACAGGACTTCCAGCGCCATGGAGGTGGCCTTGCCGGTGCCCTTCCAGCCGCTCCAGTCCAGGGGCTTCACCGCGCCGTGGTCGGTCAGCTCCGCGGCGGAGATGGGGCCTCGGGCGGCCACCTCCTCCAGCACGGCCTCCAGCACGCGGGCGGGCAGCCGCTCCAAGCGCGTGGCCAGGTTCCACCACGGCGTCTCGCGCGTGCGCTCACGGTAGTAGGGGAAGGCGGAGGCGGGGAGGATGCAGCGCTCTTTGGCCCAGTGCTCGAAGGCATGGCCCGGCATCAGGTGCCGGTACACATCCCCGCGCACGAGCCCGTCCACGCGCGCCAGCGCCACCAGGTCCGCGTTGGTGCCAATGACATCCAGCGGATCCAACTGGATGCAGCGCAGCGCCTTCAGCATCGAGCGGGTACCGGCTGTCCCAGGTGGGAAGCGGGGGGCGGCCAGTCCGTGGTGGCTGACGAGCCAGGCCCGTGCCACTTCGGGGTCCAGCGTCTGAGCGGGAGGGAGCGTGGGGCGAGGCATGCTCGGTGCGGACCATACGCCACGGGGCCCGCCCGTGTGCGGCCTTGTGGCCCCCGTCACCCGCTGGCCCCGGAATTGCTGACCCTCGGGGAACAACCTCACCCTGGGCCCCGGGGCGTGGCTGACTGGCCACACCGCGAGGCTCGGACGACCGGAGCCGTCCATGCATCTCCGCTCTCTCCGCTTCCTGAGCCACCACGGGCTCCTGCCCGTGCTGCTGAGCACGCTCGTGTGCGTGGGCATGGTGAAGGCCCGCGTGGACTGGAGCCAGCGCAGCGTCTACCTCTGGCTGCTCTGGAACCTGTTCCTCGCGTGGCTGCCCTATGGCCTGGCGCTGGTGGCCAGCTTCCTCCAGACACAGCGCCTCGCGCGGTGGTGGCTCCTGGCGCCGCTGGGGGTGACGTGGCTGCTCGTCTTCCCGAACGCGCCCTACCTGCTCACGGACTTCATCCACCTGCGGCCCCGGCCGGGCGTGCCGCTGTGGTTCGATGCGGGGCTGCTGGGGCTCTTCGCGGCCACGGGGTGGATGCTGGGGCTGCTCTCGCTGGAGGTGTGGAAGCGGCTGCTCGAGGAGCGCGTGGGACGCGCGGGCGCCTGGGGGGGCGTGGCGCTGGTGTCCCTGCTGTGCGGCTACGGCATCTACCTGGGCCGGGTGGAGCGGTGGAACAGCTGGGATGTGCTGGCCGAGCCTCGCAAGCTCTTCGAGGCCATCGCCGCGCACCTGCGCGAGCCCTGGGAGAACCGGGCGCTGCTCGGCATCACCACGCTCTTCACCGTGCTGGTGCTGCTCTCGTACTACGCCTTCGAGCAGCTGCGCCGCCAGCGCCACTCGGAGGACGCGCACACCTGAGGCCGGGGCCATGCGCCGAGAGAGTTCTTCCCGGACGCATGGCACACCGGCCTCGTATCGCTGGGGGACAGCGAGCCTCTAGCCACCGTGAAGGGGCATCCGCTTGGCGGGGCCGCCGGCGCGCTTCACGCGCATCTGGCTGGGCGCCTTCTTGCGGCCATTGAGCGAAGTCTTCCGCCGGTTGCTCTTGGGTTCGTGAGTCTCCGCGGCAGGGCCCAGTGTCACGCGCTCGAGCGCCTTCGTCCTGCGGAGCGCGGCGGCCTCATCGCGAGGCAGCGTCTTCTTGCCGTTCTTGGCGCCCGTGCTGGTCTGCGCCGCCCGTGCATCCACACGCCGTCTATTCTTGATGCCTGCGATTTTCGTCCGTACGGCCATGATGCCCTCCTCTAAGAGAGGTAGGGACGGAGCCCCGGCTTTTCCATCCCCCTGCAGAGAGCGGGACGAGGGGCTCCATGAGGGCCCGTGCTGGCCAGGCGGGGGAGCGTCTCAGCCGTTGCGCTTGTTGCCCTTGCCCTTGCCCTTGGCCTTGTCGCGCGGGCGGGCGCGCAGCGTCTCGGGCGGGAACAGCCAGCCCTCCTCGGGTGGCTGAGAGGCGTTCGCGGTGCTGCTGGCCGTCCACTTCAGCGGAGCGCTGGCCTGGGCAGGGGGCAGGTGCTGGCCCCGGCAGCCGCGGCACCAGGACTGGGGACGGCGCTCGCCCCGGATGACGCGGTAGCCAAAGTCCTGCGCGGTGGGCCCCACGTGGTCGCACTTGGGGCACCGGCTCAGCGAGGTGACGCCGTGCTCCTTGGCCTGCTGCTTTCCGTGCTCCACCACGAGCGCCAGAGCGGCTGCGAAGCCCAGCCGCTTCTCCGAGGCGACGTGGAACTGGCGCGCCCGCTTGCGCTTGCCTCCACCCATGATGGGAACCAGATCGGTTCCGCCCAGGAGGTTGCGCTGCTCCAGGACGTGCGACGCGTTCGCGCTCTGATCTTTCGAGTGGCTCACGGGGACAATTCATACTGGGGACGTCTGACATCGCCTTGAGAGGGCGGCCGGATCAGCGCTCAGCCGTCCGCTCGCCCTCCCCGGCAATTCCCGTGAGAACCCAACAGTTTCAGAGACTTACGTCATGTGGTTGAAGGTGCGTCCGGGGTAGGGAACACCGGGGTGCCACCGGGGACGTTGGGATCATGCGGCAGGCTGCCCCGGGGGCTGCGCAGGTAGACGAAGGGGGTGGCGAACAGGAAGTTGGAGACGCGGGACGTATAGATGTCCGCGTAGCGCTCGACCTGCCGAGCGAGGTGGCTCTTGTCGTTGCCCGCGCGGGTGAGCAGGCCCCAGTGCGGGTTGGAGAGCTCGCTGGCCGCGCGCGCCATGGGCCCCAGCTCCGCATCCAGCGCTTCCAGCTCCGTGCGCAGGGTGATCAGCCTCGCCAGCAGCTGATCCTCTGGCTGCTCGGTGCGAGGGCCGTACTGCAGCCGGCGCCGCTGCTGCTCCAGGCGCAGCTGGCAGGCCTCGAACTCCAGCCGCTCCTTCGCCTCCATCTTCTCGGCCAGCTTCGCCTCGGTGGCGCGGAAGGCGGCGATGGCGCGCACCTCCTCCTCCAGCTCACGGAGGATGAGCGCGGTGCGCCAGCGCAGCACGTTCTTCGTCACGTGCACGTCGCCGAACATGTGGTCGCCCACGTAGAGGATCTCGTCTCCGCTCATGCCCAGGTGGCGCTCCAGCTCCAGGGCGCTCCCGCCGAAGTACGGTGTGCCGGCCTTGAGCGGCCCCGAGTGCGGCCGCAACAGCCCCTCGCCCGAGGCCGTCTCCACCACCTCGAACAGCGGCGAGCGCGTGGTGAAGAACTCCGGCTTGCGCGCGCTGACGATGACCACGTCGAACAGCTCGCGCCACGTCATCCCCTTGGGGAGGTAGGGATCAAACGCCGCGTGCATCATCGGCACCGTGTACGTCCACTCGCTGTTGGTGATGAGCAGCAGCTTCTTGCCCGCGCTGCGCTGGTCCAGCAGCGCCAGAGGCGTCTCGGGGTCCGGCTGCACGTAGAGCCCGGGGTTGGCGATGATCTCCGCCTTGAGCTTGCCCGCCATGTGCGTGGCGTCCAGCGTGGTGCGCACGATGGCGTAGAGGTCCGCGTAGCCCATGGGCCCCGGCAGCTTGCCCGCGTCCAGCAGGTCCACGAGCTGGGCGTAGATGCAGGCCTCGGACAGCGAGAAGAGGGTGTTGAGGAACATCCACCGCTTCTCGGCCAAGTCGATGATGGTGCGGGCGTACTCGGTGCGCTGGGTGTCGAAGTCCATGGGGCGCGTGCCGTGCAGCGCCTTCTTCACGAAGCCGAAGCGGTTGGCCTTCAGCAGGTTGCCCTTCTCCGTGTCGATGATGAGGCCCCGGATGGACAGCACCGGATCGAACTGGAGGTGGCCCACGGGCCAGCCCTGGGCCTCGAGCCGCTCGCGGATGTACTCGTACGCGCGGCGCTCCCACGCCTCCACCTTGTAGTGGATGAGCGTGTAGTCCATGTCGTAGCCAATGGCCTTGATGGCCCTCAGGTTGAGGGTGCGATTGCAGAAGATGCCGCGCTCGGGAGGGGGGCCTGCCAGGTAGCCGCTCATAGGGGCCGCTTCCTGCCTTGCCCTCGCTCAAATGTCGAGCAACGTGACAGTGGCTCCGGGCTCAAGTGCCACGGGCAGTCACTTCCAGGGCTTGGCACTGCCTGCCTGTCCGGCGTTGCGGTTAAGCTCTGAACTCCGAAGGAGGAGCGCATGTTCGAGCTGAAGAGGTTGTGGTGGTGCGGCGCGCTGTCGCTGGTGCTCGTAGCAGGGGCCGCGCGGGCCGCGGACGAGTGGGAGACGGTGGAGGACGAGGATGCGCAGATCAAGGTGCGCTCCCGGAAGGACATCAACGGCAAGGAGGTCTGGGCGGAGAAGGACGTGGAGGCCCACGCCGTGGATGTGCAGACGGCGCTGATGGACTCGGCTTCGTTCCGGCTGTGGATGCCGTACGTGAAGGAGTCGCGCTTGGTGTCCACGAACGAGGATGGCTCGCGCGTGGCGTACGCCAAGCTGGACTTCCCGATGGTGGATGACCGCGACTACGTCATCTCGGTGGTAGACGAGAAGAAGATCTCCGAGGACGGGCAGGGCGAGTACGTGCAGCGCTGGAAGGTGGTGGACGCGGGCGTGCCCGAGCGCAAGGGCGTGGTGCGGCTCAAGCACAACGAGGGCACCTGGCAGATAACGTCCAAGGGCGAGAACAAGACGCACATCGTCTACAAGTTCAGCGTGGACCCAGGCGGCTCCATCCCCGACTGGCTGGCAAGCTTTGGCCAGAAGGACGGGGTGCTGGACACGCTGGGCGCCGTGGAGAAGCGGGCGAAGAAGCTGGGCGAGGAGCGCAAGAAGGCGAAGCCGGCGGCGCCCAAGGCTCCCTGAGGGCTGGAGTCGCGCACCCGGTGCAGCGCACACCGGTAAGTCGCGCAAAGCCTGCGCCGCCTCCCCCGAGACTCCCAAGGGGGAGGGGAGGCATGGTTCCTGAAAGGTGGCTCCGGCGTGTGGCGGCATGACGCCGTAGCGGGACCTGGAGGCGACCATGGACACCTTGACGAAGAACGCGCGCGAGGCGCTCCTGCTGCGGCGCAGCCGCCTGCAGGGGCTGGGGGCTCGCGTTCTGCACGGAGCGAGCGAGCTGTCCGAGGGAGAGCGCCGCGAGCTGCACGACATCGAGGACGCGCTGGCCCGCATCCAGGCGGGAGAGTTTGGCAGGTGCGCTCGGTGTGGAGGGGCCCTGGGCCGCTACCGGATGCGAGCGATTCCGGAGGCGCGCTACTGCCTGACGTGCAGCGCCTGGGTGGAGCGCTGAGAGAGCGCGCCCCGGTGAGAAGAAACTCCGAGTGTTGCTCGCGCGAGAACTCTTGTTAGCGCTCAACATTCGATCCCCCAACCCGGGCGCGGCAGCACTCTCCTACAAAGGAGCACCCTCATGTATCACCGTCGGGCAGTTGTTTTGCTCGTCTTCCTCGCTTTGGCGGCCTGTGGTGGCCCCGAGCTGGAGGAGGCGACGCAGGAAGTCTCCACACTCAAGACTCGAGGACGGCTGTTGCGAGTCGAGAGAGCCGTCCCCGGCGAGTACATCGTCGTGTTCCACGAGACGCCGGAGCTCGCAGCCCAAAGTGTCTCGGCGACGGCGAGCACGCTGGCGGCGGCCCACGGCGGCAAGGTGGTGATGACGTACGGGCACGCGCTCCGGGGCTATTGGTCGAAGATGACCGAGGCCGAGGCCCAGGCGCTCGCGGCGGACCCACGGGTCAAATACGTCCAGGAGAACGGCTTTGTCTCGATCAACGCGACGCAGCTGGGCGCCACGTGGGGCCTGGACCGTGTGGACCAGCGGGACCTGCCGCTGAACTCCAACTACGTCTACAACGCGCGGGGCACGGGCGTTCACGCCTACATCATCGACACCGGCGTCTATCAGACGCACCAGGAGTTCACCGGTCGGATCGGCAATGGCTATGACCAGGTGACGCCCGGGGGCAGTGCCACGGACTGCAACGGGCACGGCACGCACGTGGCGGCGACGGTGGGCGGCACCACCTACGGCGTGGCGAAGAACGTGACGCTGCACCCGGTGCGGGTGCTGGACTGCCAGGGCTCGGGCACGGAGGCGGGTGTCATCGCGGGCGTGGACTGGGTGACGGCGAACAAGCAGACGCCCGCGGTGGCGAACATGAGCTTGGGAGGCGATCCGAACCAGGCGCTGGATGACGCGGTCACTCGCTCCATCAACGCGGGCATCACCTATGCGATTGCCGCGGGCAATGACACCACGGATGCGTGCAGCTTCTCGCCGGCGCGGACTCCGGCGGCCATCACCGTGGGGGCCTCGAACAAGACGGACTCGGTGGCGTGGTTCTCCAACTACGGCAGTTGCGTGGACATCATCGCGCCGGGCGAGGACGTCACCTCCGCGTGGAACACCAGCAACAGCGCGACGAACACCATCAGCGGCACGTCGATGGCCACGCCGCACGTGGTGGGCGCCGCGGCGCTATACCTGGAGCGCAACCCCACGGCGACGCCGCAGCAGGTGCGCGACGCGCTGGTGAACAACGGCACGCCGGGCAAGCTCAGCAGCGTGATTCCGGGCACGCCCAACGTGCTGCTGTACACGGGCTTCATTCCTCCGGCGACGGGCGGGGACACCACCGCTCCCACGGCCGCGGTGACCGCGCCCACGGCGGGGGCCACGGTCGTGGGCAACGTGACACTGTCGGCAAGCGCCTCGGACAACGTGGGCGTCACGCGCGTGGACTTCGAGGTGGATGGGGTGGCCGCTGGCAGTGACAGCACGGCGCCGTACTCCATCTCATGGGCCAGCGCCTCGGTGGACAACGGCAGCCACACCATTGTCGCGCGGTCCTGGGACGCCGCGGGCAACTTCGGCACGAGCGCCTCGGTGACGATCACCGTCAACAACCCGGGCGCAGCCACGTATGACCCGGTGCTCAAGGCGCCCAAGTGCGGCAGTGCGGGCGCGCTGTGCACCACCGGCAGCGGCATGGTGAAGGGCCGTGGCGTCATGGGCCCGGAGCTGAACGCGCCCAACACGATCAACAACTCGTGCGCGGATGGGAACAGCGGCACGTACCTGGATGACGAGTCGCTCGAGTCGCTGAAGGTCTACACCACCGACGGCACGAACTTCGCGGCGGGCAAGACGGTCACCGTCGAGGCCAAGGCGTGGGTCTACTCCACAGTCTACGACGCGGTGGACCTGTACTACGCGGCGGATGCGACGAACCCGGTGTGGACGTACATCACCACGCTGACGCCCTCGGCCGCTGGCCTGCAGACGTTTACGGCCACGTACACGCTGCCCACGGGGAATCTCCAGGCCATCCGGGGTTCGTTCCGCTTCTTCGGCGGCCCGAGCCCATGCACCGTGGGCGGCAGCTATGATGACCGCGACGACCTGATCTTCACGGTGGGCGCTGGCGGTGGTGGTGGTGGCGGTGGCACCACGGATACCACCAAGCCGGTGACTTCGATTACCGCGCCCGCTTCCGGGGCCACGCTGAGCGGCACGGTGACGGTGAGCGCCAGCGCCTCGGACAACGTGGGCGTGACCAAGGTGGAGTTCTACGCGGGCTCGACGTTGATCGGCACGGACACCACGGCGCCGTACAGCGTGTCTTGGAACACGGCCAGCGGGGCGAACAGCCCCTACTCGCTGACGAGCAAGGCATATGACGCCGCAGGCAACGTGGGCACCTCGGCGGCGGTGTCCGTCACCGTCAGCAATGGCACCGGGGGCAGCTGCAGTCTCACCGAGCAGCTGCTGGCGAACGCGGGCTTCGAGAGCGGCAACGTGAACTGGACAGCCTCCAGTGGCGTCATCGCGAGCTCGGCCTCCACGGCGAGGAGCGGAAGCTGGCGGGCCCTGCTGGCGGGTCAGGGCTACTACGGCACCTACAGCCTGTACCAGCAGGTCACCATCCCGTCGACGGCGTGCTCGGCCACCCTCAAGTTCTGGCTGAAGATCACCAGTGACGAGGTGGCGGTGAACACCGCGTACGACTTGCTCTCGGTGGAGGTGCAGAACACCTCGGGCACGGTGCTGGGGACGCTGGCCAGCTACAGCAACCTGAGCAAGGGCACGAGCTACGTGGAGCGGACGTTCGACCTGGCCGCCTACAAGGGGCAGACGATTCGGCTCGTCTTCAACGGCTCGGAGGACGTCTCCTATCAGACGAGCTTCTTCGTGGACGATGCGTCCGTGACGGTCGTCCGCTAGAGACCGGAATTCGTTGAGAAGGATGCGGGGGGCCGGTTCGCCGGCCCCCCGGCTGGGTGCCCAGCAATCAAGAGCCGTGCGCTCTGGTGCGCCCACGGGTTATAGACAGAAGTGATGACGACCCAATTCGCCCGCCAGGCTCCCGCGGTCCTCCCCGGGGCCAATGATCCCTGCTGGTGCGGCAGTGGCACCAAGTACAAGAAGTGCCACCGTGGCGCCGATGCTGTCGAGGCTCGCAAGAAGGGGGGAGACACGCAGCGGCAGGGCATCCGGCCGGGCGTCATCAGCCCTCGGCGCAGCGTGCCCATGCACATTCCCCGTCCGGACTACGCGGAGACGGGGCGTCCGAGCCGCTCGGGCGAGATGTCCGACGTGAAGAGCCCGGACGTCATTGCGCGGATGCGGCGGGCGTGTAAGGCGGCCGCCGAGGTGCTGCAGCTGACGGGCGCGGCGGTGCGTCCGGGCATCGCCACGGACGAGCTCGATGCCATTGCCCACGAGGCCTACATCCAGCGTGGGGGCTACCCGAGCACGCTGAACTACCACGGCTTCCCGAAGTCCCTGTGCACCTCGGTGAACGAGGTCATCTGCCACGGCATCCCGGACAGCCGGGTGCTGGTGGAGGGGGACATCGTGAACCTGGACATCACCATCTTCCTGGACGGCGTGCATGGCGACTGCAATGCGACGTTCTTCGTGGGGAAGGTGGATTCGGAGTCCGAGCGTCTGGTGCGAGTGACGCGCGAGTGCCTGGACCTGGGCATTGCGGCGGTGAAGCCGGGCCTGCCCATCAATGTGATTGGCCGGGCCATCGAGGACCACGCGACGAAGAACGGCTTGAGCGTGGTGCGGGCGTACTGCGGCCACGGGATTGGGGAGCGGTTCCACAGCGCGTTGCAGATCCCCCACTACTACGAGGCGGACGCGACGACGATGATGAAGCCGGGGATGACGTTCACCATCGAGCCGATGATCAACCTGGGCCACTGGCAGCACCGCACGTGGGATGACGGGTGGACGGCGGTGACGGCGGACGGCAGCCGCAGCGCTCAGTTCGAGCACACCATCCTGGTGACGGAGCAGGGCGTGGAGATTCTCACGGTGCCCTGAGGCCGGGGCTCGAAGCCACGGTGTTGGAGGGGCACGGGGCCCGGCTACTGCGCCGGGCCGTCCAGCACTTCAGAGAGGCGGGTGGCGCCGAGGGCGCGCTCGAGCCAGCGCTCCAGCGTGGGGACATCCTTGCAGCGCTGGATGAGCTGACGGGAGGCGTCATCCATCCGGAGGCCCTTGGCATCGAGCAAACGGAGCAAGGCTTTGGACAAGCCCTTGGCCTCTCCCTCGATGAGCCCTTGGCTGTGGCCCTGCTCCCTGAGCACCTCTGCCATGGTTTTCATGATGGTCTCTGCCCTCTCCGACTCCAGGATGGAAGGTAACAGGACTACTCCACCTCGGCAGACCGTTGAACCGGCAGGTTGTGGCGCAGCAGGGACTCAGCCCGGGCGGGAGCGTTGAAGACGTAGCGGAAGAAGCGGTCGTGCGGGCCAGCCATGCGCCCAGGCGCCAAAGCAACTCCCGAGCCAACCCTCTGCCAGAGGCGAGAGGGGAGCAGAAAGTCCACGGACGGAGACACTCCGTCTCGCTGTGGAGACGGTGTCCCTTTTGGCTGCGTCCGATTCCAACCTGTCTGACAAGCAGACCACTGGGGCACGCCTGCGCCAGCAGCCCGCCTGCGGATGGGGCAACGGAGCTGAGCGCTCAGCTTCTCTCGCCAGGCTTCAGGGCACCGAGTGGAGGGCGCCCTCGGGGAGAGAAGTCCCCGACGGCCAGAGCAAGTAGATGGCGCCGCCGGAGTGGCGCCAGGCGCGCCATAGCTCGTCCCTCTTGTAGATGGCCTCGACCTTGTCGTCGCTGGGGAACGCGGGGTCGTTGACCACCACATCTCCCTGCGGAGAGAAGCCCTTCACGACGATGAGGTGCCCGTCCGATCTGCGCGACGCGCCTCCCGTCAGCTCTCCCTGTTCATAGGCGATGCTGATGCTCACGGGGATTCCCGCGGCGATGAGCCGCTCCACCTGACTGAAGGAGTCGAGCCTCGCGACCATGCCGTGAAGGGCGCCACCGCCCATCGCCGAGGCATAGGCGACGTTGAAGCTCCAGTTACCCGTGCCGTCGTAGACCTCGTCCAGGGTGTTGGCGGCGGCGGCCGGCACAGTCTCCGCCAGCTCCGGCTGGTTCAGCTTCCGAGCCCAGTAGCTCAGCAGCATCGTGGTGGACGTGGGCGAGCACCAGACAGGCCCACCGTTCGGATAGATCATCTGCGAGAGGCCGGGCACCTCCAGCACCGTGCCCCAGCCCACGCGATCCGACGCCCCATCCGTGGGTGTGCGCGTGCTATCGCTCAGCGCCAGCGAGAGGGCGCGGATGCGCGGGCTCACTCCCGGCTGCGTGGAGTAGAGCCACACCGTCACGCGGACGGCCTGCGCGGGCTTCTTCAGGGCGAGCGTGTCGGTGAGGACCTTGCCCAGTGCGTCCTCCTGGCCGTTCACGCTGCGCCGCGACACGGTGCCCTTGTCGAAGGCCCAGGGGCCGAAGTCGTAGTCCTTCGTCCACGTGTCCCCCACGCGCGCGGCGAGCGTCAGTCGCACCCAGGTGCCCGGGGGGGTGAGCGCCTCCAGCGAGGGCACGGCGTGGGTGAAGCCGGTGGGAATGGAGTGGTCCGCCAGCACGGCTGTGCCGAAGCGGTAGCTCTCCACCGGCGGAGGCCCGCCTTCCTTGCCTGCGGGAAAGGGCGCGGAGCCTAAGGGCGCTGTCGCATCCAACTCCAGCGCGCCATCTCCGGCGAGCACCGTGCCCTCCCGGGAGAAACGCTCGAAGTCACGCGTCGCCGCGCTGAGCCGCCACTGTCGCGCCACGGGCCCCTCCACCACGGGGTTCGTTCGAGACCATCCTGCACACCCCGCCAGGGCCAGGAGAGGAACGAGAAGAAAATGAGAGCGAACGGTCACGGGCGCGGAGCTAATCACGGGCCTGCTTCCACGCACAGCGCATCCACTCCGAGTCCTACTCCTTCACCAGCTCGTGGAGCAGCAGGTAGACGAACTCGGCGCCTGGCTGGAGCGAGGCCACGGGCACCCGCTCGTTGGGAGCGTGCGCGGTGCGCGCATCCTCGGGAGTGAGCGCGAACAGGTCGATGCCGTAGGCATGAATGCCAGCACGCCGGAGCAGGGCCGACTCGGTGGTGCCGGTGGACTGGCGGGGGATGACGGGCACGCCGGGCCACACCTGGGACGCTGCGGCCCTCGCGGCCTGGAACATCGCGTTATCCCCCACGGGCGACATGGGCGAGTTCGGAGGACTCGTGTTCATTTCCACCTGGACGGAGGGATCCGCCACCGCGGCGACAAGGCGGGCCTTGAGCGCGGGGGCGTCTTCGTCCGGCAGCAGCCGGCAGTTGATGGTGGCCTCGGCAGTGGCGGGGATGACATTGGGGCGGGTGCCCGCCTGGAAGACGGTGGGTGTGCACGTGGTGCGCATCACCGCCGCCAGGGCCGGATCCAGGCGGGCCACAGTATCCACCGCGTCCGAAGGTGGCGCGTCGGGTGATGCGGCAATGCGCTTCAGCGCTTCGCCCAGCTCGCCGGCGGTCCGGGGAGCACGCCCCTGGATGTGCAGCCGCGCCGCCGGCGTCAGCCGGGCCGGGAAGGTGAGGGCCCCGATGCGAGCCACCGCCGCGGACACCCGTACCAGCGGGTTGGGGTCCGCGGGCGGCGCGGACGAGTGGCCCCCTGGGCCCGTGGCCTTGAGCACCACGTCCCGGGAGACACGCTCGGCGGCCTGGAGCGCCACGAACTGCACCCGGCTTCGGTCCGCGGCCAGCTCGGTGAGGCCCCCCTCGTTGAGGGCGAACTCGGCCTCGCGCAGCTCCGGACGGTTCGCCAGCATCCACTCCAGCCCGTAGCGAGGGCCCACCTCCTCGTCCGCGCCGAGGTACAGGATGAGGTCTCGCGATCGCTTCCCGCCCTCCCGCTGGAGCCGCCGCAGCGCCAGCACGCTCGCGGCGGCCATGCCCTTGTTGTCCTGCACACCGCGGCCATAGAGGAAGCCCTCGCGCTCGGTGAGCTGCCAGGGATCGGTTGCCCACTCCTCGCGCTTGGCAGGGACCGTGTCCAGGTGTGCCAGGACGAGGATGGGACGGCCGCCGCCCGTGCCCTTCAGCCGGGCCAGCAGGTTCCCGCGCCCAGGGGCAGGCTCGAGGATTTCCACCTCGATGCCCGCTTCGCGCAGCCACTTTGCCGCCACCTGGGCGGCGGCGGTCTCATTCCCGGGAGGGTTGGAGGTGTCCACCGCGACGAGCTCGGCGAGCAGCGTCCGCAGTTCGGTGTCCGCAGTACGCGGACGCGAAGGGGAGGCCGGTCCAGCCGCGTGGCTGCAACCCAGGGCGATGAGGGTGAGGCACAAGGGAAGGGAGCGCATGAGCGGGTGCGTTGTACCCCGCCCGATGCCTTCCCGCCTCATCGCCGGGACAAGTCGTGCTACAGGGCTCACCGACCTGGAGAACCCGACCGCCCATGCCCCCCGCCTTGAATCCTCGCGTCGTCGAACTGCCGCTGCGCCACGCCTGGACGATCTCCCGAGGCACCAGCACCTCGAAGCGCAACGTCTTCGTCGAGCTGCGCTCTGGAGAGCACGTGGGGATCGGCGAGGCCGCGCCCAACGTGCGCTACCACGAGTCCGCGGAGACGGTGCTGGAGTCCCTGGGCAAGCTGGCACCCGTGCTCGACCGGCAGGACCTGCGCTACTTCCGTGACCTCTCGGAGGCGCTCCAGGAGGCCGTGCCCGGCAACGGCGCGGCCAAGGCGGCGGTGGACATCGCCCTGCATGACCTGGCGGGCAAGGTGCTCGGGGCGCCGCTGTACCGGCTGATCGGAGTCGATCCGGCGCGCATGCCCATCACCTCGTTCTCCATTGGGATCGACGACCCGGAGACGCTGGCGCGCAAGGTGCGCGAGGCCGAGCCGTACCCGGTTCTCAAGGTGAAGCTGGGCGCGGACCGGGTGCGCGAAGTTTTCGGCACGGTGCGGGCGGCGACCTCCAAGGTGATTCGCGTGGATGCGAACGAGGCCTGGCGTCCCGAAGAGGCGCTCCAGCACATCGAGTGGATGGCCACTCAGGGTGTGGAGCTGGTGGAGCAGCCCCTGCCCGCGGCGGACGAGGAGGGCGCGAAGTGGCTGAAGGCGCGCTCGCCGCTGCCGCTGGTGGCGGATGAGGCCCTGATTCGCGCCTCGGATGTGCCGCGGCTTGCCGAGGGGTACCACGGCATCAACGTGAAGCTGCAGAAGGCCGGTGGCATCCGCGAGACGTTGCGCATCATCGATGTGGCCCGGGCCTGTGGGCTGAAGGTGATGATCGGGTGCATGGTGGAGACGTCGGTGGGCATCGCTGCTGCGGCGCACCTGGGGCCCCTGGCGGACTGGCTGGACCTGGACGGCAACCTGCTCATCGCCGAGGACCCCTTCCAGGGACACCCAGTGGTGGAGGGGCGCATCCAGCTCGGGGACGGGCCGGGGCTGGGCGTGGAGCCGCGGACGCGCGCGTGAGCCCGGCACTCATCCAGGACCCGATGTCGGTGCTCGCGGTGCTGCTGGGCGTCGTCGGCCTGCTGTTCCTGGCCGATCGGCATCCGGTGCTCGGGCGGTTTTTCCGCGTGGTGCCGCTGCTCGTCTTCATCTACTTCGTTCCCACGCTGCTCTCGAACCTGGGCGTGATTCCGCTCCAGTCCGAGCTGTACCGCTTCGTGCGCGCGTACCTGCTGCCCGCGAGCCTGGTGCTGCTGGTGCTCTCCGTGGACCTGCCCGCGATTGCCCGGCTGGGACGCAACGCGGTGGTGATCTTCCTGGCGGGAGCGGTGGGCATCGTCCTGGGAGGACCCCTGGCGTACCTGCTGCTCGGGGGGCTGGTGCCGGCCGAGCTGGGAGAGGAAGCCTGGAAGGGGCTGGCGGCGCTGAGCGGCTCGTGGATCGGCGGCAGTGCGAACTTCGTGGCCATTGGCCAGAGCGTGGGTGCCAAAGACAGCACGTTGAGCATGATGGTGGTGGTGGACGTGGGCGTCTCCAACATCTGGACGGCGGTGCTGTTGTCCTTCGCGGGCCGCGAGCAGCAGATGGACGCGAAGATTGGCGCGGATCGGCGGACACTGGACGCGGTGCGAGGAGAGGTGGAGCGCCTTCAGGCCGAGACGGCCCGGCCCGCGAGTCTGGCGGACCTGCTGTGGATGCTGGCCATCGCCTTCGGGGCGACGGTGGCGTGTACGGTGGTGGCCTCGAAGCTGCCGGACCTGGGCAGCGTCGTGACGGGCTTCACGTGGGTGGTGTTGCTGGTGACGACCGTGGGCGTGGTCCTCTCCTTCACTCCGGTGCGGAGGTTGGAGGGGGCGGGGGCCAGCCGGATGGGCTCGGTCTTCCTCTACCTGCTGGTGGCCACCATCGGTGCGCAGGCCGAGTTCCGGCGCCTCCTGGACGCTCCGGCGCTGGTGGCGGTGGGCATGGTGTGGATGGCCATCCACGCGGCGGTGACGCTGGGCGTACGGCGGTTGCTGCGAGCGCCCATCTTCTTCGCGGCGGTGGGCTCACAGGCAAACGTGGGAGGCACAGCGTCCGCTTCGGTGGTGGCCGCGGCTTTCCACCCGGCCTTGGCACCCGTGGGCGTGCTGCTGGCCGTGCTGGGCTACGTGTTGGGCACCTACGGTGGACTGATCAGCGCGGCGATGCTCAAGCAGGTGTACCAGCTCCTCCACTGACACGGGAGGAGCCGGAAGGCTTCAATCATTTCTCCAAGATGATGATCCGCTGCTCGTGATCGGCCAGTTGGTCGCTGTGCTTGTTCAAAGCTTGCCGCACGTCTTGCACCATCTCCACCAGGAGCTTCAGGTAGTCATGCGCCTGCACCAGGCCTTGGTGCAACAGGTCCAGACGTTGTTCCGTGACGGCCTTGAAGCTCAGCATCTCGTGCTTGAACTCCCGCATCTCGTGCTTGAACTCCCGCATCTCCCGCTTGAAGCCCTGGTAGTCCTGCTGGTGGTCCCGGAACTCGTGGAGCAACTGCAGCACCAGCTCCCCGCCCATCGACTTCGCCATGTTCACCGTCCTCCCGGGTACCGCTCGCTTGCTCACGAACGGATGCATCCTACCACAGGAGTTGGGACATAGCACCCTACCCTGACACGGCTCTCGGCGTGTGCGGCAGGTCCGTCCCTTCGAGCGTCGCCCGTTGCAGCTCGAAGCGTGCTGACCGCAGCGCCTGCACCACCACGAGCCCTGGCTGGTCCAGCTGCACCGAGTCACCGGCCGCGAGCACATGGTCCTCGGCATCACCCTCGCGCGTGAGCCACACCCAGCCCTCGTGGCAGGTGAAGGTGAGTCTGTAGGCGTGCACCCGGCGGCTCCAGAGCTCGCCCTGGGCCAGCGTCACCGTGCCGTACCCCACGGGGCACCGCACTGGGAGCAGCTTCGCGAAGGCCCTGCGCATCCATCCCGTACCAAGGAGAACATTCGTCATCGTCCGCCTCCTGTGGCACCCAAGATGCGCCCGAGGCAGGAACAAGAACAGATTCAGAAGGTTGAAATTGTGACCAGTACAGTGGGTACCATGGCCACTGTGCCGGTCCAGAATGAGGTCAGCTGTATCTGGGCCGCCCCAGCCCCTGCCGTTATTCAACCGGGTTCAGGACCGCACGAGCCCGCTGAGAGGACCGCACGATGGACACAGCCCACAGGTCAAAGCTGTACGAGCAGGTGGCCGAGCGCATTGGTGACGCCATCGCCACCGGCACGCTGCGGCCTGGGGAGCGCCTGCCCTCCGTACGAGAGCTCAGCACCCGCGAGCGGGTGAGCATCTCCACCGTGCTGCAAGCGTACGTCCACCTGGAGTCCATGGGGCTCGTGGAGACGCGTCCCCAGTCGGGCCACTACGTGCGCCGGCGCGAGCGCCCTCTGCCCGCCGAGCCTCAGGTGTCCTCCCGGCCCCCCACCACTGCCAGTCCCGTGAGCGTCAGCGCGCTCGTGGCCCGTGTGTACCGGTCCGCGAGCGATCCCCGGATGGTGCCCCTCGGTGCTGGCATCCCCGCCGCGGAGCTGCTGCCCACCCGGCGCCTCAACCGCGAGCTGGCGCTCCTGGCTCGCGAGGCCGGTGAGCTGGCCGTGGCCTACGACATGCCGCCCGGCTGTCCGGAGCTGCGGAGACAGCTCGCCCGTCGCGCGCTCGACTGGGGCTGTACCCTGGGCGCGGATGACTTCATCACCACCTGTGGCGCCTCCGAGGCCCTCCACCTGAGCCTCCTCGCCGTGGCGAGGACCGGCGACACCATCGCCATCGAGTCCCCCGCCTACTACGGCACCCTGCGGGCCATCGAGGCGCTCGGGCTGCGGGCCCTGGAGATTCCCTGCCACCCTCGGCACGGAATGGAAATCGAGGCCCTGGAGGCAGTGCTCGCCAAGCGGCGCGTGGCCGCTGTGCTGATCGTGCCCAGCTTCAGCAACCCCGTGGGCAGCTGCATGCCCGAGGTGAACCGCCAGCGCCTCGTGACGCTGCTCGCCCAGCACGACGTTCCCCTCATCGAGGACGATCTTTACGGAGATCTCCACTTCGGCGCGGAGCGCCCCCGGCCCTGCAAGGCATTCGATACCGACGGACGGGTGCTGCTGTGTGGCTCCTTCTCGAAGACCCTGGCCCCTGGCTACCGGGTGGGGTGGGTGGCTCCCGGCCGCTACCGCGAGCGCGTGGAGTTGCTGAAGTTCGCGCAGACCGTGGCCACGCCCACGCTGCCCCAGCTCGCCATCGCCCGCTTCCTCCAGGGCGGAGGCTACGACCGGCACCTCCGGACGCTGCGGCGCCGGGTGGCCGCGCAGGTGGAGCGCATGCGCGAGGCCATCGCCGAGCACTTCCCCCAGGGCACCTGCGCGACGCGGCCCACCGGCAACGCGCTGCTCTGGGTCGAGCTGCCTCCCACGGTGGATGCGCTCATCCTCCACGAGCGAGCGCTGGAGGCGGGGATCAGCATCGCGCCCGGCCCCATCTTCTCCGCGCAGGCCCGGCGCTATTCCCACCACATCCGTCTGAACTGCGGCCACCCGTGGTCTCCTCGCATCGAGGCCGCAATGGCCACGCTGGGGAGCCTGGCGCGGAGCCTTGCCTGAGCCTCGGTGTTACCTTCAATGGGAGCCCAGGGAGGTCCGACGATGGCTGCTGACCGAAGCGAGGTTCCTCTGTTCCAGCTCCCTGTGCCGGGCGGTCCGCCTCGGGGTACCCTGGATGCCTGGCAGCGGCGTGACATGCTGGTGGCCGTGCTGCACCCGGGCTGCGACATCTGTCATGCGCTCCACCGGATGCTCATGGCCCGAGCCCCAGGCTGGCGCTCGGAGGAGATCGAGGTCTTCTCCGTGGTGCCCCCAGGCCGGCTGGGCGAGCCATTGCCTCCTGGGGCGCTCCAAGACTCAGAGGGCCGGGTCTCCCAGGAGCTGATGAAGGAGCTGGGGGCTTCACCCGGAGGCGCGGTGCTGGCCGTGGCCAACCGCTTCGGCACGCTCTACGCCGTGCTGGACATCCACAGCGGGCCCACTGAGGCCGTGCTGAAAGAGGCCCTGGAGTGGCTGGACCTCGCGCAGCGCCAGTGCGGCGAGTGCTTCGCGCCCCTGAACTGGGACTGACGCCGCGCGCCTGCCTCAGTTCCCCGGCTTCGTGTCCACGCGAGGGCCCTGAGTGAAGCGCTGCTCGGGGCCCGGTCCAGCGTAGACCTGCACCGCGCGAAACGGCCCCTCGGACACCACCTGCGCCGAGTGCTTCGCGCCCGCGGGGATGTACACCGCGTCCCCCTTCTCCACTCGGAGCTTCTGCCCGCTCACCGTCATCTCCGCGGCGCCGTCCTCGACATAGAGGATCTCCGCGCTGGACTCGTGGATGTGCTCGGGCACGCCAGAGCCCTTGCCCAGCTCCAGCAGCGTCACGGACGCGGCCGTGGCGCCCGTGGAGGCGTTGAGCAGCAGCGTGGCCGAGCCCTTGCCGTTGGCGATGAGGTGACGCGGCGCCTCCTTCGTGGACACGCGGTAGCGAGGCGCAGCGGCGGGCTCGGAGGCCCAGGACATCGCGGCCAGTCCCAGCACCGCAGCGCCCAACAAGGGGAGGACAATCCGGGGACGCGTCATGTCCCTGGATTTACCACGCCCGTGACCGCCGTCCTCGTGTGTGCGCGCGTGTCCCGCATCGGCCGCTCCAGTATCACCATGGAGTACGCCGTGGCCGGCAGGGCAAGTCCTTCGCACCGCCCGCCTGACAGGGATGTCAGAACTCTCCTTAACATGGCCGTGACGGGGTGCCTCGTTTCGCGAGGTTACGGCGTTGCCTGCTTGGCGCAGCGCTTGCTCTTGCCGCGACGCCCCGTCTCACCAAGGAGAACACCGCATGAAGACGAAGTTCTGGCTGACCGGAACCCTGATGCTGGCATTCGGAGGCGTTGGCTGCAGCGATGCTCCGGATGTGAAGGAGGTCTCCGACACCACTGCCGCGCGCACCGCCGACATGATCCGTGCCGCGAGCGCCAGCGCCCGAGTCATGAGCGAGATGTCCTCGCTGGAGAGCATGGGCTCGACGGCTGCCATCCTCCAGAAGACCTTTGGCGCGGTGCCGCTGATGGGCTCTCCATCCACCTGCACGGATCCGAAGGGCTGTGAGTCGGGGATGCCGAGCAACCCCGTGCAGGTGGATCCGGCGGCAGCGGAGGCCCAGGCAGCGCTGGTGGAGAAGTACCTGCGCGAGCGCATCTTCACCGAGGCGAACGTCGAGGGCACCGAGGGCGACTCGCTCTTCTTCCGCATCCAGGGTGAGGACGCGTGCACCGTGGGAGAGACTCCGGCGGACGCCAGCTGCGTGAAGGCCGTGGACCAGCTGCAGCTGCGCATTCGCGCCACCCGCGCGGACAAGGATGGCCTGGATCTGGGCTTCCAGTTCGGTCCCAATCACGACGAGCCGCTGATGCTGAGCTTCGCCGAGAAGTCGATGGCCGTGGCGATGGACCTGGGCGAGGCCAAGGACACGGTGATCTTCCTGGCGCCTGAGGCTGCCGCGCAGCTGCCGCGCGTGATGGCGGGCAAGGTGGAGCTGCGGCTCACGGAGAACGGCCCGCAGGACCTCACTTTCAGCACCGGCATCCTGGACGGCATCCGCATCGAAGTGGATGAGGACGGCGCCACGCACGCGTTCTCCACGGCCAAGGCGAACCCGCTGTCCGAGCTGCGCATGAACGCGAATGCCAAGCGCCTGAGCTTCGCGCTCAACCTGGGCACCACCGAGTACAAGGGCCCGTACGGCGGCACCTCGGCGCTGTCCAGCCAGCAGGTGGTGTACTCGCTGTCCGGCCTGTCCTTCGAGTTCAGCGCTGAGGAGGCGCAGAATGACTTCGTCATCGCGCACGTGGGCCTGGGCGATGCGCAGAGCTACATGAGCCTCAACGGCACGAAGGTCATCACCGCGGACCTGAACGCGCTGTCCGGCCGCCACTTCGATCTGAACCTCTCCAAGGGCGCGGATGGCCTGCCGCTGATTCGCGTGCTGCCCGAGTTCGACCTGGCCGCCAAGTTCTTCATGGCGCCGCTCAAGGCGGACCCGCTGGCCGGGGTGCCCTCCTTCTACGAGGACCAGAGCTACCGCGTGCGGCTGAGCGGTGGCAATGCCCCGAGCATCCGCCCGGTGGAGGCCAACACGGCGAAGGGCTTCCCGGGCGGCCTGCAGGTGGTGTCGGGTGAGCTGCTGCTCCAGGGCAAGGACGCGACGGTCACCGTGCCCGCGGGGAAGTGCCTGGTGGGCAAGGAGACCGCGGCTGAGAACAGCCATCCGCTGCTCGGCTACTTCGCGGCGACCGACTGCCAGTAAGGTGAGGCTCGGCTCAGTGCTCCCCGCGGCGGGCGTCCGCGGGGGCATTGGGGTGACGTTGCAGCAGCATCCGGAGCTGCGGCTGCCGCCGGACGGCTTCCTGCTTGAGCAGGTGGGCGATGAGGGCGGGCGGCGCCGCGCTCCACCGGGCGATGTTCTGGATGAGCATCGGCGAGCGGTACGTGCGGCCGCACAGCAGCGAGGCCGTCTTCCCGTCCACCGCCATCCCCGTGAGCGACGCGAGCGAGCGGCCCTCCGTGTTGAGGATGAGCTCCACTTTCTCCTCAGCCGGGCCCGAGGTGAAGCGGTGGCGCAGCAGCTCGCGAGCGGTGCGCCGTGTTTGCTCGGGGATGTCTCGATCGATGGACGTCTTGTGCAGCTCCATCAGCCGCCGTCCGCTCCACAGGCGCCGGAACAGGCCTCCGGGTAGCTGAGGGTTTCGCACCAGCCAGCGGCGCACTCCTCCATCCGATGCGAAGGCCGCGCGCGAACACACAGCCTCCAGCCCCACAGGGTTGTGGTGGTGGCGGACGATGAGCCGCGCGTGCGCCAGGCCCGTGCGCGGGTTCTCCATCACGGACTTGATGACGGCGGGCACGGGATCGAAGCAGAAGGCGGACAGCTCCGGATCCTCCGCGCCTCGGGCCCGAGCCTTGCGTTCGTCCTCGGGGAGCGGGTGGAGCTGCGTCTCGAAGAGCTTCCGGTAGTTGCCCAGTGCATCCGGGTGCTCGTCCTCGACAGGTTCGGACTCGTCGGGTTCGGAGGCGCTGGCTTCCACCTCCTCGGGCATGGCCTCGAGCGCGGGCATCTCGTCAGGAGCGGGCTCGGAAGCCTGTTGCACGGGCGGCGGAGCAGCGCGGGAAGGGGTGTTCGGGGCCACAGCGTTGGGAAGGAGGGCGCCCTGCGCGACGAGCCGCGTCAAGATGGTCTGGATGCGCTCGGGCGGAAAGCCGGTGACGGCGGTGAGCTGGCTGGCTGAGGTGTACCCATCCAGGCGGGAGAGCACGAAACCCTCCTCGGGCGTGAGTGTCAGGCGCTTGAGGTCCACCGCGAGGTTGGGCTTGGGGATCCAGTCCGCCATGGGGGATAACTATTCCATGTCCGACCGCATCCGTACCTATGCCGAGTTCTGGCCGTTCTATCTCCGTGAACACTCCCGGGCCGTCACCCGCTGGATGCACTTCGTGGGGACCTCGGTGGGCCTCGTCATTGCCGGCACCGCCATTGCGCAGGGGCGGCCGTCGCTCATCCTCGGGGCGCTCGTGTCCTCCTACGGCATGGCGTGGATCAGCCACTTCGGCATCGAGAAGAACCGGCCCGCGACCTTCAAGTACCCGCTCTGGTCCTTCATCTCCGACTTCCGGATGCTGGGGTTGATGGCGGTGGGCCAGCTCGGCCCGCACCTGGAGCGCGCCGAGGCGGGACGGACGGGCGCCAACAGGGACACGGTTCAGGCAGCCGCCTCTCGATAGGCTCCCCAGGGAGAACGGGTACGATAAGGAGGCGCATGCTCGCACTCTTGCTTCTCCTCGTGGTCTCCCAGGTTCCTGCCGTCCCTGGCGAAGGCACCCTGGTGTCCTTCTGCAAGCAGGGCCGGCTGACCGCCTGCCAGGAACTGGCCAAGATCAACCCGGAGAAGGCTGCAGAGATTCAGGACGCCCTTGCAAAGGCCGCGCTGAGGTTGGAGGCGCTCAGGAGCGCGGAGGAGGCGGCCCAAGAGGAAGAAGCCAGCGAGTCCACCGAAGCCTCGGCGAATGCAGAAGCCTCGGAGGAGCCACCGGACTGCAAGGGGCAGGACCACCACATCATCTCCCGGCCGATCGCCGAGCAGCTGGAGCAACATGAGGCGCTGCGTGGGCTGTACAAGCCTCGCGACAAGCGTTTCGTGGCCAAAGCGAAAGACAAAGAGTCGCACTGCGGCTACCAGGAATGGCACCGCGATGTGGACAAAGAAGTTGTTGAGTGGCTCAAGCGCGAGGCCAAAGCGACGCCTGAACAGTTCATGAAGTTCCTGCGCCAGATCTACAACCGCCCGAAGATGCGGGAGAGGTTTCCCCATGGCTTCTGATGGGCCCTCACCCCTCCGCTTTTTCGAGTTGAGAGAAGACCTGCACGGGAAGTTCGACACTCAATTTCGCAAAACAGAGCCCGTCAACACGGGAGACGCCCCTCGCTGTGCCGCATGTGGCGAGGTCATCGGCCTGCGGACATGGTTGCCACCTTACCGAGGGGACCTAGAAGTATATGGAGAGGGCCTCGGCGATTTTGTGGAGGCTTCTGGCTACGACTTCCTCCTCTCCGAGCGCATGGCGAAGGCCTTTCGCGCAGAAGGGCTGACCGGGTTGACCGGCTTCCATCCTGTGGAAGCGGGCCGTGTGCGACGGAAGCGTAAGGGCCTCAAGTTCAGTGCTGTGCCTCGCTATGTCGTCGTCAGTCCTTGCTTTGGCCGCGGAGCGGTGGATGACGCCAGGAGCCGCATCCGCCGAACCGCACCCATTGCGTGTCCTGAGTGCCGCTGCACGGGATTGGACTCAATCCACGGATACACCCTGGAAGACGGCACTTGGCAGGGCGAGGACGTGTTCCGCCCCCGAGGATGCCAAGGGAGCGTCGTCGTCTCCCCTCGCTTCGCGGAGTTTGTCACTCAGCATGGCTTCATGAATGTGAAGCTGATCCCTACGGAAGAATTTGTCTGGGATCCGCTTGATTTGGGACCTCCAGGACCACGCTCTTAATTCACAGTGGACTGAGGAGTTGGGTCGCTAGCGGGCGTCCTCATCCTGGAGTCGAATGAATGCCAATCTGCAACCCAGCTCTGAGCACCCTGTGCAGTAAGTCAGTTTCCGCCTAATTAGCGGCTGGAGACTCCCACGCCGATCGGGCAGCTGACGCCCGTGCCGCCCAGCCCGCAGTATCCGTCCGGGTTCTTCGACAGGTACTGCTGGTGGTAGTCCTCCGCGTAGTAGAAGGCTGGCGCCGGAAGGAGCTCCGTGGTGATGGCGCCGAGGCCCGCCGCGCTCAGCGCCTTCTGGTACGAATCCCGGCTCTGCTCGGCCGTGCGCTTCTGCGCCTCGTCGAAGTAGTAGATGCCCGAGCGGTACTGCGTCCCCACGTCGTTGCCCTGGCGCATGCCCTGCGTCGGATCGTGGTTCTCCCAGAAGATGCGCAGCAACGCCTCGTAGCTCACCTTCGCCGGGTCGAACACCACGCGCACCACCTCGTTGTGTCCTGTCATCCCTGAGCACACCTCGCGGTACGTGGGGTTCGGCGTGAGCCCCGCCGCGTAGCCCACCTGCGTGCTGTGCACGCCCGGCGTCTGCCAGAACTTCTTCTCCGCGCCCCAGAAGCACCCCAGCCCGAACACCGCCTCCTGCATGCCAGCAGGCAAGGGCTCCTTCAGCGGAGTGCCCAGCACATGGTGCTTCTCGGGGACAGGCATCGTGTCGGAGCGGCCCTTCAGCGCCTCCTCCGGCGTGGGGAGCTTCTGCTTCTTCGGAGATTGGAAGAACATGCTGGGTGTTTAGCCATCCCACCGCCGGTTTTCACCTCCTTGGGCGGGTAGGCTAGGGTGAGTCCGTCATGCGCCTCGGCTCGTTGCTCCTTGCCCTCTGCCTGTTGGCCCCCCTGGCGGCGCTCGCGCAGGTGAACCGGCCCACCCCCGCCCAGCTCCGGGAGATGGAGCGCCAGGCCCGCATCCTCTACGAGAAGGTCCAGAAGCAAGTCCGCCTGAGCGCCAAGTCCCAGAAGAAGGGCAAGGAGGACAAGGAGCTCGAGCCCAAGCCGGCCAACTGCAAGCTCCCCCCGGCCAAGCGCGCCGCCCAGTTCTCGGCCGAGGCGCTCCCCGGCATTCCCTCTCCCGACCGCTATGCGCTGTATGTGGGGGCCTGTGGGCTCGAGGACGTGGTGAAGCTGACGCAGCAGCTCGTGCGCTTCAAGACGTTCAACAGCGAGGTGCCTCCAGCGAAGAACCCGGAGGTGGTCGCCATGGGCCGCTTCCTCCAGCAGTGGGCCAAGGCGCGCGGCTTCGGGTTCCGCATTGCCGGCCGCAATGACGTGTTCGAGCTGGCCTGGGGCGAGGGTGCTCCGCACCTCGGGCTCGTCTTCCACGGCGACGTCGTCCCCGCCCCGGTCCACGAGTGGAAGACGAAGCCCTTCGAGCCCAAAGTCATAAACGGCCGCCTCTACGGCCGGGGCGTCATGGACGACAAGGGGCCGCTGGCCACGGCCCTGGTCTCGATGGCGATGGCGCGCGAGCTGGGGCTCTCGCCGCAGAAGGGCAAGGTGCTCATCATCGTCGGCAATGACGAGGAGAGCTCCTGGGAAGGCATGCAGGAGTACGCCCGCACCGAGCAGCTCCCCCAGCACGTCATCTCCGTCGATTCCTCCTATCCCGTGGTGGTGGCCCAGTCGGGCTTCGTCGCCCTGACGCTGGAGGCCGCCCTGGGCGTGTCGGACTCGGCGGACCGGGGAACACTGCTCCCGGTGGATGCCAGTGCCGGCGAGTTCCTCACCCAGGTGCCCTCGGCGGCCTCGCTCACCCTGGCGCCCTTCGCGGGCAAGTCCGTGGAGCAGGGGCTGGCCACCGTGAAGAGCGCCATCGAGTCCACCCGCAAGGAGCGGCCCGAGCTCAAGGCCGAGGTGAAGCTCGTACCCGCGCCGGCCTCCTCGGGCGGCGGCCAGCGCATCCTCCTCACCACCCAGGGCAAGGCCGTCCACGCCTCCATCCCCGAGGAGGGCCGCAACGCGCTGTGGGATTTGGCCGCCATCGCCGACAAGCTGCCGCTGGCGGACAACGGGCTCACGGCGATGCTGCGGACGGTGACGCGCCGCTTTGACGGCGACCACCACGGCGAGCGCCTCGGGTTTACTGGCGAGGATCCGTTGATGGGGCGGACGATCGCCGCACCCACGGTGCTGCGCGTGAAGGACGGGAATGTGTCGCTCGGCATCAACCTGCGGCGTCCCCGCTCCGCGGAGAACAACGAGGACTTCCACCAGGCGCTCGACCACGCCCTCGCCCTCATCACCCAGGAGACGGATGGGCGGGTCATCGAGGGGCCCGGGCGCTACGTGGGAGAGCCGCACGTGGCGGATGCCAATGGCCCGCTCGTCTCCACGCTGATGGACATCTACCGGCGCCACCGGGGCATCCGCGGAGCGCTGGCCCCCATCGCCATCCGAGGCGGCACCTACGCCCGGCTCTTCCCGCGCGGCGTGGACTTCGGTCCGGGAATGAAGGAGATGGGCGCGTACACCGGCCACGCACCTGACGAGTCCATCTCCCTGGAGCACCTGGGCCTCATCACCCAGATGCTCGCGGAGGCGCTCCAGACCCTGGCGTTCTCGCCCAACGCGAAGTGAGCGCCGCTCAGTTCAGCCTCCGAGGCCAGCGGACCTTGAAGCACGTGCCCTCGTTCGCGGTGGAGTGCACCTCCACGTCTCCCCCGTGCGACAGGGCGATCTGCCGGACGATGTGCAGTCCCAACCCCAGGCTCCGTGCGCCGCTCTTGCCCTCGTGCGGGCGTTGATCCCCCGGGCGGCGCTTGAAGGGGTCGAAGAGGCGGGGCATCAGCTCCTCGGGGATGGGGTCGCCTTGGTTGTGGACCTCCAGCAGCACCTGGGCGCCCGCATCCCGCACCATGGTGCGCACGGGCGAGTCTTCCCGCCCGTGCTGGAGCGCGTTGAACACCAGGTTGCTCAGCACCTGCGACACCCGATCCGGATCCCACTCGCCCTGGGTGTCACCGCGGACCTCGAAGAGGAGCTGGCGCTCGGGGAACGTCACCTGCAGTTCCTCGAGCGCTGCCTTGCACACCTCGGCCATGTTCATGGGCTGGCGTGTGACGGGGATCCCCCCGCCCAGCCGGCTCCGCGCGAAGTCGAGGATGTCGTCGATGAGCCGGGCCATCCGCGCGCTGCTGCGGCGGATGCGCTCCACGGCCTGGTGCTCGCGTTCGCCCAGGCCCTCCGCCCGCGAGAGCAGGAAGGCCGAGGCGCTGATGGCGCCCAGCGGGTTGCGCAGATCATGCCCGAGCACCGCGAGCAGCTGCTCCCGGAAGGAGATGGCGCGCTCGAGCGCCTGCTCCGCCTGTTTGCGCTCGGTGATGTCGAGCACCACGCACCCGGCGCCCATCAGGCTCCCGGCCTCGGTCCGCACGGGGTAGTAGCTGGTCAGCCAGGTGCGGTCTGGAGGCCAGCCCAGCCCTGCGGGGGCGGTGAACTCAAAGCTCCCTGAGGGCTCGCCCGTCTCCAGCACCCGCTGGAGCAGGGGCTCGAGCTGCGTGACCACCGGCGCTGGCAGCACCTCGCGGACGGAGCGGCCCAGGTGGCCCTCCACGGAGACGTGGTTGATGTCGGCCAGGGTCTTGTTGACGCGCAGGTAGCGCAGCTGTTTGTCCAGGAAGGCAATGCCCACAGGCGAGGTCGCCAGCAGCGTGTTGACCATGGCCAGCGAGCGCTGGGCCTCCTCTCTCGCCGCCTGCTCGCGGGCATGGAGCTGGGCCTGGACGATGAGGGCCGTGGCCCGGCTGGCCATGATGCGGAACACCAGCATGTCCGCCTCGGAGAAGGCATACGCGGTGCGCGAGCCCATGTACGCCACGCCGAACAGGTAATCGCCATCCATCAGCGGCAGGCCGTACAGCGCATGCAGGTCCAGGTGCCCCAGCGCCTCCTCCTTCAGCAGCGGATCCGTGGAGGCCGAGCGCACCGCGAGCGGCCGGCGCTCGGCGGCGACCCGGCCCGCGAAGCCCTCGCCCACGCGCATGCGCTGGCCCACGAGCTTCGCCGCCTCCAGCCCCTGGGCCGCGCGCACCCGCAGCGTCCCATCTTCGCGCAGCAGGATGATGGCCGAGTCCACCCGCATGGCGGACTCCATCAGCAGGGTCAGCAGCCGCTGGAGCAGGGTGTCCTCGTCCGGGCTGTCCAGGGCAGCCTGCATCATGCCGTCGAGCGCGTTGAGCGTGCGCTCGCGCAGGCGCGAGTAGCTCTGGACGGCGCGCATGGTGGCTTGATCAATGAGCTCGTCCAGCAGCGCCAGCGTGCCCGGGGCGGGGTGGATGGCGGACGCCTGCAGGCGGCGCAGGATGCAGCCGCGCAGCAGCCCGTACTCATGGGTGATTTCATGGAGCGCGAAGCCCTGGCTCAGGCGGGCCAGGGCATGCACCTCGGAGAGGACACCGGGGAGCTGTAGCGGGATGCCGTGGGCTTCGTGCGCCAGGGCCTCGGTGATGCCATCCAGCAGCGCGGAGAGGTGCTCGCCCAGCGGCTCTCCAGAGCCGTGGCGCGAGTGCAGCTCATGAGCCGCTCCCTTCCAGTCCGCCAGGAGTTCCTCCCGGTGCGCGCGGAGGAAAGCAGCCAGCCGATGGGGCTCCTCAGGATCCTGCGCGGGCTCCCAACCCTGGGGACGGGGTTCCTGCTCCAGCATCGCAACCTCCGGGACGACCTCTGGCAGCGGCCACTGCTCTCTGTGGGATCATGGGACAACCCCGCCCTCGCTGGGATTCCAGGCCGAGCGGCCCAGGGCTGGAGTGGCCGACCCCCCCCGAGGCCCTTGGTGGGACGCCTCCCCTGCCTGCTCGCCTTGACGGGAGACTGTGGCCCTTTTCATTCCAACACCGGAGAAAAGGGCCGCAGGGTGTGATGAGGCCATGGGGACTTCCAGTCTGCTCGGCTAGGTTGGGTGGAAGATGAGCACCCTGGTCCTGACCCGCTCCGACGTCTCTCGCAACTTGCAGGCCCTCACCTTGCTGGAGGACCTGCGCGAGGCGTTCCGTGTGGATGCGCTGGCGCGGACGGTGGCACCCCAGCGGACGCGCGTCCCCCTGCATGCCGAGGGCACGGCCATGGTGCTCTTTCCGGGGAGCCTGCCGGGCGTGCCTGCCTACTCCGTGACGGTGAGTGGCCGCTTCCCCTCGAGCACGCCGCCTCTCCAGGGCACGCTTCAGCTGCATGACTTGGCGACGGGCGCGCTGCTGGCGGTGATGGACTCGGCGCACCTATCGGCGGTGCGCACGGGAGTGGTGGGGGCGCTGGGCACGGAGGTGCTGTCCCGGCCGGATGCCAGCCGCGTCGCGCTGCTCGGGGCAGGCAGCCGCGCGGTGCTCCAGCTCAAGTCGATGCGGCTGGTGCGGACGCTCTCCCAGGCCTTCGTCTACGACGAGAACTTCGAGCAGGCGGCCGCGCTCGCCATGCGCATGTACCAGGAGCTGAAGCTGCCCGTCCGGGCGGTGGACTCGGTGGCGGAGGCGGTGGCCGAGGCCGACATCATCGTAGCGGGCGCGGGCGGGCGGGCCACGCTGCCGCCGGAGTTGATCCGCCCGGGGATGCACATCACCGCGCTGGGCGCGGACGAGCAGGACAAGGTAGAGCTCTCTCCAGAGCTGCTGGCTCGGGCCACCGTCGTCTGTGATCACCGCGGCTTGGCGCTACTGACGGAGGCGTCCATCCGCGCGGAGCTGGGCGAGATCATCGCGGGGATGCGTCCGGGGCGGACCTCGCCCGAGCAGATCACCCTCTTCTGCATGGTGGGGTTGCCCTTCCAGGACCTGGCGGCGGCGTGGCACGTCTACCAGGGCGCGCAGGGAGACGAGGAAGTGCGGCGGGTGGACTTCAGCGCGTGACGCGCCGGGAAGCCTGGATGGAGAGCAGACGTGCAGGCTCACCCGGAGCGGGCCGGGAGCCCTGATGGGGCTCGGGCGCGTGCCCATCTTCCGTCTGGAGGTGACGCATGCTCTTGGGCTTCATGGCGTCGCGGACAGGACGATGGATCCGCATCCTGGCGGGAGCTGGGATGGTGGTGGGAGGGTTCTCCCTAGGTTCGCCGCGAGGCGCCGCCGTGGCGCTGGTGGGCCTGGGGCCACTGCTGGCCGGGGCGCTGGATCTATGCCTGCTCGGTCCGCTCTTGGGCCACTCCATCCGGGGCGCCGACATCCGGCAGAGCCTGGGCCTCAACCCGGAGGAGCGCCTCTTCAGGACGTACTACGAGCGGCTCTCTCCACGCGACCGCATGCTGCTGCACTGAGCCCGCGACGCGGAGCTCTGGTCCTGTTCAGCGGACCTCGAAGGGCAGACTCAGCGTGCCGAACTCCTCGCCGCTGCTGGCATCCACCAGCTTCACCTTCAGGGTGGCCTTGTCCACGCCCAGGAGCGGCTGCTCGAAGTAGACGAAGCCCTCACGGTCCTGGCCACTCGCCAGCGGCCCCTCGGGCAGGGCCTGCTCCAGCATGTCCCGAGTGGGGAGGGACAAGGACGCGAACAGGGACGGGCAGGTGGCGCAAGGCACCGGGTTCATGGGGGACACCTCGTACCCGCGGCCCGTGTACACGGGGCCTGCCTCACTCGTCGACGGGTTACCGAGGCGGTGGGGTGACGTGGGCGGAGGCACATAAGCAGGGCGAGCGGGCGCGAAGCGGGTGGCCCGCGTGGCCAGGATGACACCCAGGTCCTGCGGGCTGCGCGCCCGGTAGGCGCCATTGGCATCGAGCTCGATGCTCTTGTACTGAACGCTTAGCGCCCGGCCGCTGTGGTTCTCCAGCCGGATCTGCACGGGCGTGAAGTGGTGCTCCAGGTCCGACGGCGTCCCGTTCCAGTTCGAGCCGTATGCCACCAGCCGCACACCTTGGATTCCGGTGACGGCGGCGGTTCCGTCCTCGGTCAGGGGGACGACGCCCGGCTGAGGACGCAGCTTCCCCTGGTTCATGCAGCCCACCGTGGTGATCAGCAGTGTGACGACCCCGAGCCAGTGCTTCCGCATGGAGACCTCCGTGAGAGGGTTCCCATTCTAGAAGAACGGTCAGTGGGCCTCCAGGCCGGACGTGACGCTGGACGCGCTGCCCACGAAGCTCCAGTCCCGGTTCCTCGCCCACTCCTCGAAGGTGTGCCAGCGCAGCTCCGGGTACTCGTGGCGCAGGGTGAGGATGTCGGCATGGTACCCCACCCGGTCCAGCCACTCGAACATGAGCGCCATCTCCTCGTTCTGCTCGGCCATGAGTGCCAGGGGGATCTGCTGGTAGTGGATCCGCTGGCCGCTCACGTAGGAGAGCAGGTCCGCGGCCTGCTGCCCCGTCACCTCGTCCGAGGCCACGTCGATGCGCTCGCCGAAGAAGTCCTCAGGGGTGGCAATGACCCGGCCAAAGAAGCTCGCCAGGTCCGCCACCGCCACCATCTGCAGGCCGTGCGTGGGCGGCAGGCCCATGGCGAGCACCCCGTGCTCCAGCCCCTCGCGGAACATGGGGCCCGTGTAGTTCTCCATGAAGAAGGTGGGGCCCACGATGGTGTAGGGCAGGTTGGAGCGGCGCAGGTAGTGTTCCACCTCGTGCTTGCTGTCGAAGTGGGGGATGCCTGTGAGCCGATCCGCCCCCGCCACCGAGGAGTAGACGAAGTGGCGCACTCCCGCCCGCCTCGCGGCGTCCACCAGGTTCATGCCCTGGCGGATCTCCGCCTCGGGCCCGGCCTCGAAAGGCGTGGCCATGGCGAACAGGGTGTCGGCCCGGCGAGCGGCGGCTTCCAGCGAGGCGGGATCATCGAAGTCTCCCACAGCCAGCTCGGCTCCTATTGCCTCCAGGGCGTACGCCGCGGGGGTATCAGCCCGGCGGGTGAAGGCGACGACGCGATACCCCAGGTCGCGAAGATGTCGGGCCAGCGCGCCGCCTTGCTGGCCGGTAGCTCCCGTGACCAGGACAGAGCGAGGGTAATCCATGAGATTCAGCCTCCGGCACCAGGTGTTCCTGTAAGGTGCATGTCCCCCCCCGGGGCCGGGAGCACCCCCCCCATGCCCGTCTGGGGGGCGGACCAGCACGAGGGCTGGATGGAAAATTGTGCTTGGACGGGAGCACAGCATCCGGGCGAGCATGGAGGCCATGCCGACGGACCACCCGCTCGACGCCGAAGGGCCAGGCGCCTCCGCAGAGACGCTCGTCAGTGAGGATCTCCAGGACACCTATATCCTCCTGCTGGATGCGGGCAGGGGCGTGCCGTGGGTGAGGGAAGTGCCGGCAGGCTGCTACCTGGAGACGAACGTCACGGTGGCGGCGATGCTGCGCTCCGCCGAGCTGCCCCCGCTCAGCCTCCCCGAGCCGATGACGATCCCCGAGGGCAGCACCCTTCGCTGGGAGGCGCAGGGAGCGGGAGAGGGTGCTCAGGGCCGGCTCCACGAGGTGAGCCGGCTGGACCTGCAGCTGCTGCGCGTCACCACCACCTCCGTGCGCGCGCAGGTGGAGGATCCGTTCGCGGGGCTGGAGCCGCTCGGCGGTGTCTCGCAGCCGAAGACGCTGCCCATGCTGGAGCGCTCGCTGGGGCGGACGGCGGACCTGGATCTGGCCCGTGAGGGCACGCTGAGCGCCTATCAGCACTTCGTGAGCTTCGGCGCCGTGCCCTTGGCGGATCCGGAGGGTGGGGTGCTGCGCTCGGGGCGGGTGGCCGTCTTCACGCAGCAGCGCACGCCCGGCCCGGAGCTGCGCTTCTTGCGCCAGGCCCGTAGGCTGGACGCGGAGAGCGTGCTCAACGTGCAGTGGTCCGCCGAGTACGACGATGGCAGCGTGGAGGTGCGCTCCTCGGCCCGCTTCACCGGGCGGATGGTGCTCTGGAATGTGCACATCGACTCCGCGGGTCAGCAGACGCGGGGAGACCTGTCTGTCGTCTTCAGCCATCTCTCGCCGGACACGGTGCGTGCGCTCGCGCGAGGCCTGCGTGGCGAGGCGGAGGACCTGGAGGGACGGTGGCACGCCGAGCTGCTCCTGGCCGACCAGGAGGTGATGCTGTGGCGGGACCTGGCGCGCCTGCGCGTGTGTGAGCGCAACGGCATCGACGTGGAGCGCTTCCTGCGCGAGGCCCGCACGGAGGCGATGGAGCTGTGGCAGGGAGACGTGGGGCTGCAGACGCTCGCGCTCGCGCGGACTCCGGACGAGGTGGGGGACATGCTCGTCCGCCTGGGAGACACCGCCGAGCCCGCGGCCCAGGCGCTGGCCCGGCTCATGGTGGACCTGGGCGCGCCGCTGGAGGGCACGCTCCGGATTGCTCCCGCGCAGTCCACCTGAGTAAGGCCCGCGGGCAGTACAGGTGTCCGTGGGCAACGCTCGGGAGCCAGGGAGGTGCTCTGGACATTGCAACGCGCCCGAGGCGTGCCATGGTGGCGCCCCTTATGAGCAAGCGCGACAAGTCGCCCTCCTCCGAGCTGGTTGCCGCCGCCGAGTCCCTGGACGCCCAGCTCACCCGCTTCGAGTCGCTGGCGGATCAGTTCCGCAAGGCCCCGCTCAACTCCGAGAAGAACCTGGAGCGCGCCTCGAAGCTGCTGCGGGACGTGGCCGAGCAGGACCAGCAGCTCAACGCGGCCGTGAGCGCCCTGGTGGCGGCGGTGACGAAGACGCGCGACCGGCAGCAGACCCAGGCCGAGTCCGTCAACGCCCGCGCCCAGGAGCTCCAGCAGCGCGCCGAGGCCTTCAAGGCGCTGCTGGAGCGCTATGGCGCCCTGGGACAGAGCGCCGCCGAGCTCAACCAGCGGATGCAGGACTTCGCCGCGCAGCGCGCCAAGGCCCAGAGCAGCGAGCAGAACGCGGAGGTGCTCGGCATCCTGGATGCCCTCAACCAGCGCATGGGAGAGGTGGCCGAGGAGGCCTCGGCCGTCACGAAGCTGGGTGAGGAGCAGGACTTCACGGACATCGGCCGGCAGGCGGACTCGCTGCGCCAGCAGTTGCTCTCCGCGCGCAACAAGCTGCAGCTGCTGCGCAAGGGGCTTGCTGAGGCCTGACAGGCTTGAACATCAGCTCAGGTAGGTGGGCATGAACTCACCCGGATCGCGGATGGGCTGGCGGCCCGAGAACCCCGTGTCCAGCTCGTGCCAGTGGGACACCGACGTCTCCGGGTAGCGCCAGCACAGGTACACCGAGCGCCCGCCGAGCTGGGCCCGGAAGTCCACCAGCCCGTCGGCGGCCTTCACCTCGATGCCCATCTCCTGAAGCTGCAGCAGCTCCGTGCGGATCTTCCCCAGGAGCGACTCGTACTCCCCGCGAACCCGCTCGGTGTGCGCGTCCCGGGCGCCCTGGACCTGGAGCGGCTCCAGCTCGGTGGCCAGCTTCTGGGCTTGCTCCACCCAGGGGCGGACTCGCTCGAAGAGCTGGTTCAGCACGGGGACGAGCCGGTTTGCTTCTTCCACTCCGAAGTAGCGCATTGCCTTCACAGCATGCAGGGAGGTCCTCCCCGGATGCCACAAGAAGTGCGGGCCTAGCCTCGCAGGAGGGCGCGCAGGTGCTCGTGCTGCCACCGCAGCGCTGCGTCGAGCAGGGGGAAGGCCCGCTCTCGCTCCAGGAACTCCGGCGAGTGCGCCGAGGGGCAGCTCCCAGGCTCCTTCGGGAACAGTTGGTGGAGCATGGCGTGGAAGACGACGGCGTCCACCACGAAGGCGGGCACGTGGGGCTGGTCCAGCGCGGGGTGGAGGCGGATCTCCCGCAGCCGGTCGTCGTAGGTGCCCAGGCGGATGGTCTTCCGCTGCTTGCGCCCAGGCCGCCGCGCCCAGCCGATGTCTGCTTGGATGAGGCCCTGGAAGTGCGTGGTGTTGAGGCGCTCGTAGATGGCGCGCAGGTCGAAGCACTGGCCCCGGGCCTTCAGTGGAGCGCCCGGCTGGCGGGTGCGCCGCACCTTCTCTCGCTTCCCCTGGGAGAACTCCTCCAGCACGGCTTGGGCGCGCGCGTCTCCGCGGCCCACGAAGGCGGCGATGGCGCGCACCACGTTCTCGGGGGCATCCAGGAAGAGGTGGTGGACGCGGAGACGCAGTTCCTCGGGGAGGCGGCGGAAGCTGACCAGCGTCGCGCGGTTGTCCGTGAGGGTCAGGTGGACGGGGAGCTTCAGCAGGGTGGACAGCCGGTGCGCCAGCTCGGCGGCTCGCGGGAGGGCCTCGGCCTTGTCAGGCAGGGAGCGGTGCTCGTCTGGAGGGGAGGCGGGCTTGGGAGTCCGGGGCGAGCGAGGGCGCTCCGGCTCGGCTCGGGAGGCCGCCGGGACATCGAAGAGCGTGAGCTGCATGGGCGACCGCAGGCTCATGGCCTCCAAGTTAGGTCCATTGCCTGCCAGTTCCCAGCCCCAGGAGGGAAGGGCGTCCACGGCCCGACGCTCAGCGCGGCCCTGACGTCCCCTTGCTCTCCCCCCGTTCTTGGCTCCATCGTCCCCGGCGCCGTGCCTTCCTCATCCCCTTCACGGATTAAAGCCTTCGACTGGCTCCGAGGCCTCGCCGTCCTCTTCATGATCGAGGCGCATGCGACGGCGCTTCTCCGCCCGGAGCTGCGCGCGTCTCCCGAGGGCCGGATCCTCGACTGGATCAACGGGCTGGTGGCCCCCGCTTTCATCTTTGCCGCGGGCTTCAGCTTGGCGCTCGTGCAGGTCCGGGGAGCTCAGGGGCCGCGCTGGCCACGAGTCCGCCGGAGCTTGCGCCGGATAGGCGAGGTGCTGGCCGTGGGGGTGCTCGTCAATGCCATCTGGTTTCCTTGGAGGGTGGAGCCCGGTTGGTTGCTCCGGTTGGACATCCTGCCGTGCATCGGGGTGTCGCTCGTGCTCGCGGTGCCCCTGGTGGCTGGCCTCGCGCGCCGGCCCGTCGCGCTCTTCGTCAGCGCGCTCCTCATCGCGCTCGGCATCTTCCTGGCAGTGCCCTACGGCGCGTCCGTCACGGGACCCTGGGCGGACGTGGTCAACAGCCGCGGGCCTCACCAGTCGCTGTTCCCCCTGCTGCCGTGGGCAGGCTACGTCTTCCTGGGCGCCTCCGTGGGAGCGCTGGCGGTGGGGGCGAGCGTCCCCCGCCTCATGGCCGTCCTCGGGGGCATCGCGGGCATCGGGTGGGTGCTCCCCCGGCTCGCATCCTTCGTGATGGAGGTCTTCCCGCCCGCTGTGGGCTATCGGGGGAACCACGGGCAGCGCATCTTCATCGTGGCGCTCGTGCTCATGGGACTGCTGCTCCTGGAGTCCTGGCTCTCCGAGCGGTGGCGGCAAGGCCTGGCGGCGCGCTTCGTGGAGACGCTGGGGATGAGCTCGCTGGCAGGCTACTTCTTCCACGAGATGCTTCTCTTCGGCCAGTTCTGGGGCATTTCCCTGGCGGGCGCCGCGCGGGACAAGCTCGGGTGGGGGCTCTTTGGGGTGAGCTGGGTGGGGCTCGTCGTGGCCACCACCCTGCTCATCAAAGCTGTCGAGTGGCTCTATCCCCGCTACGAGGCATTGCTGGCCCGGCTCGGAGCTCAGAGCCCGAGGAACGCGAGCAGTGCGCCCAGGTCCTCGTCCGACAAGGCCTCGCGGCTGTAGAGCGGCATGCTGCCGCCCACCCCGAAGAACTGGCCGTGCCGCACCTTCTCGATGACCACGAGCTGCTTGGGCACTCCCGGGAAGATCGAGCCGTACGAGTCCGTCACCTCGGGGAGGATGGAGGCCAGCTCCGTGAGGCGCCCCTTTCCCGAGTGCGTCTCGCCATGGCACGTCTGGCAGGCCGCGCGGTAGACCTCGGCGCCGCGGGTGGCGTTGCCCCGAGGTATGTCGCCGATGTCCTTCACCACGGTGAACGGTAGTGCCGGGGCTTCCGTGTCCGGGCTGATGCTGACGAGGTACTCATACAGGGCGCGGGACTTCGGGTCCTCGGGGGCCAGCGGAGAGACGCCGCGCATGAAGTTCACGTAGCAGAAGTTCACCGCGTCCAGCAGGTTCGTCTCGTAGCCGCCCCACCAGCTCGGGCGGAAGGCCGAGTTGTGGAGCGTGTAGCCCGAGAGGATGCGGCTGGCCTCCGGCGTGGCGGTGTCCGCGTGGCATGTCGAGCACGAGAAGCTATTGAACTGGCTCTCGGACAGGCGCGCGTCCTGGAACAGCTCCTCGCCGAAGTCCTTCGCGGAGGAGCTGCCGCCGCAGCCCGCAGCCAGCACGGCTAGCGTCAGCAGACCCCACCTCATGGCCGCCTCCGCAGGAGGGCCACCGAGTCCGGGAAGATGCCTACTTGGACGGTCTTCACCACCTTGCGCTCCGCCAGATCCACGACGTGGAAGGTGCCGGGTCCCACGTGGTCGCCCTCGCAGACGACGAGCGCATGCCGCTCGTCCGGCGTCAGCTCCACCTGATGGACGTTGAGGCAGCCGCTGGGTGCCAGGGGAATCTCGGGAGGGAAATAACCGGGCTGTCCGGCCATCGCTGGGTCAATGATGGCGATGGCCTCAACGCCCTGGTACGGCATGTAGAGGGTCCGCCCATCGGCGGTGAAGTCTCCGAACATCGGCGAGCCATTCCGGAGGTTCACGGTCCGGGCGGGATCCATGGTGAGGGTGTCCGGGTCGAGGTACTGCACGGAGCGACTTGCGAGGGAGCTGACCCACACCCCGCCCGTGGTGGGTGACACAGTGAGAGCATACGGCTCATTCTGGGGAGAGACAGCTGTGCCCGCGTTAGTGGCCACCTTCACGCGCGTCACCGAGGGGGTGGACTGCTCCAGGTCTACGATGGCGACCTCGTCCGACCAGCAGGCGATGAAGGCCCGGCGCTCATCCTGGGACAGGCGCACCGCATGGGGAGCGGGGCACACCGAGACCATCGCCTTACGCGTCATCGTCTCCGCATCAATGATGGCCATGCGCGAGTCCATCTCCCGCTCAGTTCCTCCGCGCTTGGCGACCTCGGCAATCTTCACCAGGTCGAAGTGCGTCTGGTACAGCGTGCGCCCGTCCTTGCTGACGATGACGTCGCCCGGGTTGGGGTCCACGCGCACGGAGCCGATGAGCCGGTTCGTGGCCGAGTCGAGCTTGAGGCAGTAGCCATCCGACGTGCCCGCGCCGTGGGTGCCGTGGGGCCCCGAGCCGGAGCCGGGCACGTAGTTGGAGATGCCCACATAATAGGAGGCGCCATCGGGCGAGACCACCGAGTGGTGAGGCCCCTCCAGCTCCACGGGGTTGAGGCCCACGGGGATGCGTGCGAGCTCGCCCCAGTCCGCCGAGCCTATGGTGTCCAGATCGAGCAGGCTGAGGGTGTCATCCATGTTGTTGGTGATGACGATGCGCCCCGCCGGGCCGATGGGCGGCAGGGCGGGAGGCGTGGGCCAGGGCTGATCGACGCCGTACTCCAGCTCTGGCACCTTCAGCGGGCCCGTCGTGTCCTTGTCTCCACACGCGCCCAGGGCCATCGGCGCGAGGGCAACAAGCAGCAAGCGGGTACGGGTCATGGCGAGGGGCTCAAGCGCTGGAAGGTGCGCGGCTGCGCCATCTTGAAGGGACCCTCCTTGAGGCGGTTCTCTTGGAGGTAGGCGCTGGTGATCTGAAGGGACAGGCCCTGGGTCGTCGGCTCCGAGATGGGGCTCCACGTGTTCGCATCCAACTGCCACGACAGCTCCGAGGTGAGCATTTCGACGGGGCACTCGCGGCCCGGCACCGTGATCTGTACCCAGTAGATGTCTCCCGTGTACGGCGGCAGGTGGGCCTCGGCCGTGGGGATCAACAGTTCGCCCAGCCACGAGAGGACACCGCGAGAGCGCCGGGGCGACGCCTGGGCGAGCTTGCCTGGAGTGTCTCGCACCAGCGAGGCCCGCAGCGGCGACGTCCAGGTGATGGCTGGGGGAGGATTGTTCAGGGAGTGATACGCGCCCTCGTACGGCCACGTCACCGTGACGGCCTTCGAGGTGTCCGCGCTCTTCTTCTGCGCGTCCACCATCGTCATCCATACCTCGTCCGTGGCGGAGCCGCCGTAGAGGGGCTCGCCGCACTTGGGCCCCTCCTCCTCGTCCTTGCCGCAAGCGGCGGTGAACAGCAGCAGCGCCGAGGCGCAGACACTCTCAAGAACGCGTCGTCTCGTGGTCATGATCAGTGACTCCAGGTTGAGTACGCCGTGAATGGCGGCCCAGGGCCAGGGTGAGGAACAACAGGGCCGAAGGAAATGCGCCCGCGGTGCTGCCGCAGCCACACTTCTCGTCAGAGGGTGGGTCGGCGGGCGGCTCAGCGGTCCCGGCATCCGGTGGCGAGTCCACGCCCCCATCGCTGTAGGTGGGCGCGCCGAGGATGGCCGCGAGCTGGGGCCAGCGGGTGGGGCAGAGCTGCTGCACGGTCGTGCCCACCGGGCACTGGTGCGCGCCCTGGATGCCGTTGAGGTTGAAGACGGGCTCCCAGGTGGTGGCCTCATCGAAGCTGCGCGCCAGGGCCCAGTCGTGGACCCAGCTCGAGCCGCAGCCATAGAGCGTGTCTCCCACGCGCAGCGCGCAGGCGTTGCCATTGGGCAGCGGGAGCTCGATGAACTCCTCGCCCTCGCGGCCTCGGTACATGTGGACCGGTGTGGAGACCCAGACGGTGCGGCCATCCGCGGAGGCCTCCGCGTTGACGATGACATCCACCGTCTTCATCGCTGGCGTGAACGTGGCGCCGCCGTCCGTGCTCTTGAGGAGGTAGCTGTAGCCCATGTTGTCCTCGGTGGCCGAGACCCGGGCCCAGAGGATGTCGGGCGAGGTCTCGCTCACCAGCAGCAGGATCAAGTCATACGCCCGCTGGAGCTGAGGCAGTGGCTGCGGCAGGCGGGTCCACGTCTGACCCGCGTCGTCACTGCGGGCGATGAACATCGCCCCCGTGGAGTCCTGCCCCGAAGCGTAGATCCGCCGGCCATCGGACGGGGCGATGCGGAGGGAGGAGTACCGGTCCTCCGGCCGTGGCGACAGGGCAGGGGTCCACGTCGCTCCCGCATCCTCCGAGCGGTAGATACCGTTGGCCACCGACGGCTTGCCCGTGGTGGCGAACATGATGCGCTCGTCCGTGGGGTGCACGTCGAGGTTGGTCACCCAGGTGTCCTTGAAGAAGGGGTGCGAGGCCCATGTGCAGCCCGCGTCGCTCGAGCGGATCAGCGGGTTGCCCGTGGCGGCGATCAGCTCTCCTCCGCTCAGCCAGAAGAAGCGCTCCGGGCGCCAGGCGCCGCTGCCCATGCCCTCGGGGCAGATCCACCGCCACGTCTGCCCCCGGTCTCGCGTGATGACCGCGCCGAAGGTGGTACCCGAGATGAAGTCGTCCTGGCTGCCTCGGCGGAGGCTGAGGTTGCTCGTCTCGGGCAGGCCCGCATGGGCCAGTGAGGGGGCGGCTCTCAGCGCCAGCAGGACCAGCAACAGCCTCCAGCACGATGAGGGGAGAGGCTTCAGCACAATGGGCTCCGGGGTGGTGACGCGGTCTGCACGATAGCGCCCGGACCTGCTCCGGGCGCGAGGCTCCATCCATCGAGAGGTTGAGAGGATGTGGCTTTTTGCCGCATGGAACCTTTCCGGAACTCCTGGCCGCCGCGAAAATGCCCGCCCTTGTTCACTTGGAGGAACTCGTGCCGCAGCGCTTCCCTCTCTGCCTCGTCGTACCCGCCCTGGCGCTCCTCACCTGCAGCGCGTGCTCGGCCCCGCAGGGCCACCCTTCACAAGGCATTGTCCACCATGGCGCCATGCCTCACCGCTTCGAGGACGCGGAGACGTGGGCTCAGCGGTTCGAGGACCCCGCGAGGGATGCCTGGCAGAAGCCCGAGGAGGTGATCGCCGCGCTCGCGCTGCCGCCGGACGCGAAGGTCGCGGATGTGGGCTCGGCCACGGGGTACTTCGCGGTGCGGCTGGCGAGGGCCCTGCCGAAGGGCCACGTCTACGGCGTGGACATCGAGGCAGACATGGCGCGCTACCTCTCGGAGCGGGCGCGGCGCGAGGGGCTGGGCAACCTCACGGCGGTGCTCGGCGAGCCCGCGGATCCCAAGCTCCCAGAGCCCGTGGACCTCGTGCTGGTGGTAGACACGTACCACCACATCTCCGAGCGGACGGCGTACTTCCGCAAGCTCCTGGGCTCGCTGACGCCGCGCGGCCGGGTGGCCATCATCGACGTTCGCAAGGGCCAGCCCATGGGTCCACCCGAGCAGCACCGCCTGGAGCCCGCGCAGGTGCGGCAGGAGCTGGAGGCCGCGGGCTACCGCTTCGTCGAAGAGCACGGCTTTCTCCCCAACCAGTACTTCCTCCTCTTCGCGCGGGCGGGGACCTGACAGAGCGCTCCCCAGGGAATTCTGAAGGGAACCTGACAGAGTGTCGGCTGGCGGACGAAACGGCCTCGGGCAGGAGGGGTGTGGTAGCTTGTGAGGCTCCACGCCCGGTGTGGAGGGGAGCCCCGGCACCCGCGCTAACTCGTCGCCAAGATCGCCTGTGGCGGTATAGGAATACGGCATGGAGCAATCCTCGGCGGGATCCAACAACAACGCGAACGCGGACGAGAGCGAGCAGCCGTCAAGCGGGAGCGCCTACCAAGTGGTGCAGTGGCTGGCCACGCGCGACGAAGTGGAGACGGCGGTTCAGTTGTATGAGGACATGAGCGCTGCGCAGCGCGAGCGGCTCTTGAAGGAGGCGCTCGCGGCTCCGAGCGAGCAGCGCAAGCTCCTGGTGGATGTGCTGCGCAAGGCCCGCGACTTCAACGGCGCGGCGCGGCTGCTGCAGGGCAGTGGCGCGGATGCGGAGGCGGCGGCGCTGTACGAGCAGGGCGGCAACCAGGTGGATGCGGCCGAGGCGTACCTGCGCGCGGGCGACATCGCCAAGGCGGCGGCGGCGCTGGAGCGCGGCGGGGCGCTGGAGCGCGCGCTGGAGCTGTACCGCGGGCTGGGCGCTCGCGAGTCCATGGCGCAGTGCCTGGCGCGGCTCGGGCGTCCGCTGGAGGCGGCGGCGGTGTACCGCGAGCTGGGCAACGTGCACGCCGAGGTGGAGGCGCTGTGCGGCGTGCCGGCGGATGACCCCCGGCACCTGGAGTCGGTGCTGCGCATCTGCACCCTGCTGGACAACGAGGGCCAGCCCCGGCGGGCGCTGGCGCTGCTGGTGGACACGCTGCGGGGCTCCGAGGAGGCACGGAAGGATCCGGCGGTGATGGCCGAGCAGGCGCGGCTGCTGCGGCGGGTGGGCCGGGATGCGGAGGCGGACCAGGTGCTGGCGCAGCTGCCCGGCTCGGGGAGCGCGGTGCCCTCGGTGCCTCCCATGGCCCGCGTGACGCCAGCCACCAGTGGGTACGGCTACCTCAAGGCCATCCCCATCTTCGGCGAGCTGTCGCTGGAAGACATGAAGGACCTGTACCGGGTGGCGCAGCAGGTGCTGATTCCCGAGGGCGCCACGGTGCTGGAGAAGGGCGCGCAGGGCTCGGGCCTCTTCGTGCTGCTGGAGGGCACGGTGGACGTGTTCAGCGGCCCGGAGCCGGACGCCAAGCGGCTCAACACCCTGGGGCCCGGGGCGTACCTGGGGGAGATTTCGCTGATTCAGGATGGGCCGACCTCGGCGCACGTGCGAGCGCGGACGGCGGTGCGCGCGCTGCGCATCACCCGGGCGGGCTTCCAGCACTACCTGGACACTCACGAGGCGGCGGCGTTGCGAATCTACCGGCTCTTCACGCGCAACCTGGCAGCCCGGGTGCGCGCGCTGAGCGCGTAAAGGCGTTGGGGGCAGTGGAATGACGGACGAGCTTCAGCGGCACCGGGAGCGGGCCGCACGGTTGAGCGCGTTGGATCAGCTCGAGGCGGCGCTCGCCGAATACGCGCAGGTGGTGAAGGCCGCGCCGGACGATGCGGCGAGCCACCAGCGGGTGGCCGAGCTGCAAGAGCGGCTCGGGCGGCGGGTGGAGGCGGTGGCCGCGTACGAGCAGGCGGCGATGGCGTGGGCCCGGGCGGGGAAGCTGCTGCGGGCCATCGTGGCCTGCAAGGGGCTGCTGAACCTGGAGCCGGGGCATACGCGGACGCCTCGGGCGCTGGCGGACCTCTATGGAGCACGAGGCACGGGGACGGGCGGTGGACCCGCGCCTGTTTCCGGGGCCGAGTTCGAGCTGGTGCACCACGACGACCACAGGCCCGCGGAGGGAATGCCAGTGGTGCCGCTGTTCTCCAAGCTGCCGCGCGAGCCGTTCGCGGCGGTGGTGGAGGCGATGGAGGTGCGCAAGAAGCCGGCCGCCGAGATGGTGGTGGAGGAGGGCGAGCACGGCGTGTCCATGTTCGCGCTGGTGGAGGGGCGGGTGGTGGTGGTGCGGCACCTCCAGGGTGGCGAGAAGCGCAAGGTGGGCGAGCTGGAGGAGGGCTCCTTCTTCGGAGAGCTGGCGTTGATCTCCGAGGGCCCGCGGCTGGCGAGCGTGCTGGCCATCCAGCCGGTGGTGCTGCTGGAGCTGTCTCGGGCGAAGCTCACCGAGGTGGTGCGGCGCTTCCCGGTGGTGGGGCAGGTGGTGCAGGCCTTCTACCGCGAGCGCATGGTGGAGAACCTGCTGCGCAGCAACCCGGTGTTCGCGCCGCTGTCCACGGAGCAGAAGCAGACGGTGGCCCGCGAGTTCCAGCTGCGCGAGGTGAAGCCGGGAGACGTGGTGCTCCAGCAGGGGCACGAGGGCGACGCTTTCTACCTGCTCTTGCGCGGGAAGCTGACGCCGTACCACTCGCCGCTGGGAGGGCCGGAGAAGGCCTATCCGTCGTTGCGTGAGGGGGACGTGTTCGGAGAGATTTCGCTGCTGCTGGGCAAGCCGGTGACGGCGACGGTGCGCGCGGACATCACCAGTGTGGTGCTGCGGCTGGACCGGGCCGCGTTCGAGCGGCTCATCCTCAGCCAGCCAGGGATGCGCAGCACGCTGACGCGGGTGGGCACGGAGCGGCTCCAGCGGACCGCGAAGCTGCTCTCGGGCCGCGACCACCACGAAGGCGACCTGCGCGTCTGAGCGGTGCGGCGGCTGGGCGCGCCGCTCGGGTGGGTCACTTGCTCAGGGCGATGGGGTGCTCGCGGAGCCAGTCCTGGCAGCGGCGGATGCGCTCCGCGGCCTTGGGCAGGTTCATGCTCTCCAGGAGCTGCCGGTAGGGCTCGAAGTGCTCGGGGGTCCAGTTCGTGTGGGCCTTGATGTCGGCGAGCGCGACCATCTCCTCGGCAGAGCGGCCCTGGGCCTCCTGGCTGGAGGTGAAGAGGGCAGCCATGACCATGCGGGAGGGCTCGGCCTCGACGGCGATGGCGGCGTCCATGAAGAAGGCGCGAGTGGCCTCATCCAGGGTGGAGTCCTTCGCCTTCTGACGCAGCCGCTCGAGCATCCCGTGGAGAAGCTCGGAGTCGATCGCGGCCTTCACGGCGCGGATGAGGTTCTCCACGGCGGAGCGGCGGGTGCCCTCGTTCTGCTGGGCGCTCTTGGCGGCCTGCATGGGCTCCCAGAGGACGCAGGTGAACCACAGCTCCTCCTCGGGGGCGAAGAGGGAGGGCGTGGAGGGCTGCTTGAGCTTCTCCTCGACGCGGGCGGCGCGCTCCTTGGCCTCGCGGGCGATGCGCTCGACGAGGGCGGGGTCGGACTGCACGTGCTGGAGGAGGGCCTCCATGTTGCCCTCGCTGGCCTGGCGGAGGGCCTCCTTGGCCTCGGGGGAGAGATCGCCCTCGGCGAAGCGGGTGAGCGCCTCGAACTTGCTGGCCAGCTCCTGGTGCTGGGCGCACCACTCATGGAACTGCACACCGAAGACGACATCGAGGACGGGGATGTCCTCGGGCCGGAAGCGGTTGGGCTTGTTGGAGGGCGAGGCGAGCAGGGCGGCCACGCACAGGGATTGACGGTCCTCGGAGGAGTGGCCGGACTCGGAGGCGCGCTGGAGCACGGAGGCGCGGAAGCCCTCGAGGAAGGGGCGGGTACCGAACTCGCGCACGGTGCCGACGAGCAAGTCCCTGTGGGCTTGAGCGGGGTTCTGCTCGACGGTGTCCGGGAGGGACTCGAGCGCCTTGGAGAGGTAGGCATCGAAGGCTGCGGCATCGAAGCGGAGCTGGGGCGTGGGGCCCCACCGGGTGAGCAAGGCGCCGAGGTGCTCGAGGGCTCGGGAGAGCTTGGAGACGTCCGGGTCCCCGAGCAGGGCCATGGCGGCCTTGAGGTCGGCGGTGAGCGGGTGGGGTGGAGCGGCGGAGGCGGCCTCCCGGGCGCGATCCTCGGCGGCGTGGCACACCTTGTATTTCTTCCCACTGCCACAGGGGCACGGGTCATTGCGGCCGGGCTTGGCGGAGCTCATTCACGCCGCACCGTAGCGCCCTGGGGCGAATCCGTCGCGGGTGGGGTGAGGGATCGGCGGGAAGGCAACGAAGCCGGGCCTGGACTTGAGGAACGGAGTCTCTGCTGGCGGACGGTCCGTTCACGGCCGGAGACGGTCAGAGAAAGTACGGTGGGCTGGGAGCTCTCGGGGGTGAAGAGCGTAAGCTGTGAAGATTCCAGGGAGTTCTGTCGAGACGCTCAGCAGGGCCCGCCTCCAGTCGAGGCCAGAAGGCGAGAGGGGCCCGGCGTCACCGCGGCGGAACGGCTTCTGCAAGAAGGGCATCACCATGACCCGAACCCAATCATCATTCCTTGCCGTCATGCTGTTCGGTGTAGTGGCTGGCTGCATCAAATTGCCGGACATCGAGCCGGAGGGCCCCGATGTGGAGTCCGATCTGGTCGTGAGGCTGCTGGCGCCTGCGGCGACGACCTACACAAACGGAGCCGTGGACGTCCGTGTCGAGGTGACGAACGGGACACCTGAGACAGTGGAACTGTTCGCGGGCGACGAGCTGCAGGCGACGCTCACGAGCCCCTACACGCTCAAATGGGACACGACCACGAAACGTAACCGTTCACCGGGAGGGACTTGGTTGGGGAGAGAGCAGCCGGAGTAGAACCCTATTGAGCAGGTAGGCCGTGCCGTGTTCTACCTGCTGAGTGAGTT